>JALELB010000046.1 GCA_022768805.1 Ruminococcus sp. | reverse complement strand
GAATGATGATATATATCAAGTGATATACATTAACAAAAGAAATAGCAGTTCCTTTCCGGGACTGCGCTGGATCGGAGGAGCGGAATATGCCGCCGAAATATAAATTCACACGGGAAGAAATCGTGGACGCAGCAGTGCGGGTAACCCGGGTCAAGGGAATTGACGCTGTGACTGCCCGGGACATTGCCGATGAGCTTGGGGTATCCACTCAGCCGGTGTTTACCTGCTTTCACACTATGGAGGAGGCCAAGCGGGAAATCCGCCGGGCAGCGGAGCAGCTCTACAGGAGTTACGCCCAGAAGGGCATGGAGATGCCCATTCCCTTTTACGGCTTTGGTATGCAGTATATCCGTTTTGCTAAGGAGGAGCCGGAGCTTTACAAGCTCTTGTTTCTGACGCCTCCCGTGGATGAAAACAGCGGCGCTATGGGTGCTATGCACCAGTCCCAGGAGATGATGCGTTCCTGTTTGCAGGAAATTTATCACCTGGATCAGGCAGCTGCCGACCTGTATTTCCGGGATGTGTGGCTGATGATCCACGGTATTGCCACCCTGATTGTCACCGGCGGCTGTACCTATACCGATCAGGAAATCAGTGATATGCTGACCGGTATCAGCATCAGTATCTGCAAGGCGATCAAGGAGGTTCCCGGCTTTGTGGATGGCAGCTTTGAGAAGGATGCAGTATTCCGGAAGCTGATTGCGGAGTAAACGATATGTATGAGTTTTTCACTGGGGCTATGCCCTGGATTGTCATTGGGCTGTGCGTGGTACTGGGGATCTCCCTGCATCTGCGCCGGAAAGCGGACCAGCGCCGTCATCCGGAGCATCGTCAGCAGGGGCAGGAAACCCGGATCAATGAGGGCGCATGCATTGGTATGTGTGCGGGTGTGGCGATAGCATCCGCTGCCGGCATCAACTACGGACTGGCTATGGGGGCGGGCGCCTTGATCGGCGCACTGATCGGCAGCAGGATACAGAAAAAGTAGCGGCGATGCAGGTATCGCCGGAGCTGATACTCCGGTATGCCATTTCAGAACAGCCCAGGGGATGCAGCCTGACAGGCTGAAAAGGGGAGAAAACGGGATGCCGTTTGATTTTAAAAAAGCATACAAGGAATTATATATGCCCAAGAACAAACCGGTGATTCTGACAGTGCCGGAAGCGCATTATGCAGTGGTTCGTGGTTCGGGCAATCCCAACCTGGAGAACAGCCTGTTCAAGCAGTCGATTGCCATCCTGTATGCGGTGGGGCGCACATTGAAAATGAGCTACCGGACGGAGCATCAGATAGACGGTTTTGTGCCCTATGTGATGCCGCCCATGGAGGGCTTCTGGTGTCAGGCAGACGGCGGGCGGATGGATCTCTCCTGCAAACGGAATATGCGCTGGACTATGGCAATCCGGCTGCCGGACTTTATAACCCGGGCAGATTTTGACTGGGCGGTGCAAATCACAACGGAAAAACGGGATATGGACTGTGCCTATGCAAAATTCCTTACCGTAGAGGAGGGGCTGTGCGTACAGTGCCTGCATATCGGACCTTACGAGGAGGAAATGCGGACTGTGGGGCTGATGGAACAATTCCTCCGTGCCAATGGATACGCCTTTGATCTGAGTGAGGAACGGCAGCATCATGAAATCTATCTGTCGGATGTCAGAAAAATTCCGCCGGAGAGATTGCGGACGCTGCTGCGTCAGCCTATCCGGCGGGGGTCAACGGCAGAACTGTACGAGCAGGTGTCTGCCCGAGAGCGGCGTATCTGAAGTAGGGGCTTTCCGGGGTTTCTCCGGAAAGCCTGTTTTTGTCAGTCGCTCCGTTCACGTCTGCGGTATGCAGAGGGGGTGAAGCCTGTTACCTGCCTAAATATGCGGCTGAAATAGTTCTGATCCTCAAAGCCGCAGCTCCAGGCGATTTCCCCGATGGGCAGATTGGTACTCTGCAGCAGCTGCTGTGCCTTCTGAAGCCGCAGCCTGGTAATATATGTGTTGGGAGAAACACCATAAGTTCCTTTGAAGAGACGGCTGAATTGCCGCTGGGAGTAACCGGACATTTCAGACAGATCGGCGATGTTGATGCTGCTGCAGAAATGCCGTTCCATATATGCTGTAGCGGCAGCCAGCTGCATGACGCACCGGTGCTGTTCCGTATCGCAGAGCTGATACAGCCGGGAGAGCCGGACGCAGAGCTGCAGGAAGCAGGCGAAGCAATAGGTCTGCCAGCCCTCCTGTCGGCGGTTGTACTCGGCGATCATGTCACGGATCATGCCCTTCACTGCGGCGAATTCCTGGCTTTGCAGATGCAGTCTGCTGGAGAACCGGCAATTCTGCAAATAATGGGGTGCTACGACGAACAGTGCCTGGAAGCCGGCGGATTGGCGGATATTATAAATTTGATCAAAAAGCACCTCCGGGCGGAACATGATATTGCAGATCCGGAAACCGCTGACGCCAGTGAAGCCATGCTCCGTGTCCTGGTTGATGACGAATACATCGCCCTGGGAGATTGGATAATGCTCCGATCCTACCCTGTGTTCCGCACTGCCCTCCAGTACAATGACCAGTTCCGAAAAATCCTCATGTCCGTGCATATAGCATTCGGTATCATGATAGCCGTACTGAATACAAAATGGAAAGTCCTCGGATTTGGTAAAGATCCGAAGCGGCAGCTGTATCATGTTATTCCTCCTTTTTCGGATATACTTCCTCTGATTTGCTTTTATTGTAGCATGGAGTCCGGGGCATGTCAATCTCATGTCTGTTTTGTGCTAAAAATGGCACCTTATTGTTCTATTTCCTCCGTTGCAGGCATGCTATAATACAAGTATCGGCAGCATGGTGTCCGGTATATCCGGTAGGGTGCTGCCTAAGATCAGGAAAGCAGGAGGATACGATGAAAAAACAAGTATGTGCATATTTAGCGGCGGCGGCTTTATCGGTTCTGGCATGCTTCGGCGCATATTCCCCATCCAGTCTGGCAGCCACAGGAGCCGTCAGCGCAGCAGAGGAGGAGAGTACCATCAGCAACAGCGAAATCAGCACAAATCAGTTCAAGAATATCCATTACAATAATCCCATTTCCCCGTCTTTTTTCTGTGCAGACCCAACGGCGGTGGAGTACAACGGCAGACTGTATCTGTTCGGTACCAACGATCACGAGCAGTATGAGGCCAAGGGCCCGGATGTGGACAATACCTATGAGGCCATCAAGTCCCTGGTGGTGCTTTCTACGGAGGATATGGTCAACTGGACCTATCATGGAGAGATCCATGTGGATCAGGTTGCCCCCTGGATTATGAATTCCTGGGCGCCTTCCATCGTTTCCCGAGTGGAAGCGGACGGTCTGACCCATTTTTATCTGTATTTTTCCAATAACGGCACCGGCGTTGGCGTCATTACCGCCACGGATCCCCTGGGCCCCTGGGAGGATCCTCTGGGCAGACCGCTGATTACCACCTCCACACCGGGGCTGACAGACTGTCCGAACCCCTTTGATCCGGGTGCGGTGATTGATGAAAACGGCGTGGGCTGGCTGTCCTTCGGCGCCGGCAAGGCCGCCAACGGCACGGACTATATGCCCGGTTCTGCACGGATTGTCCGGCTGGGTGCGGATATGCTCTCCTTTGACAGCGAATTCCAGAACATTCCCGCGCCTTACCTCTTTGAGGCAAGCGAGCTGAATTACATCAACGGCACCTATGTGTACACCTATAATACCGACTGGTCGGATCATGCAGAGCAATGGGAGTATGACTGTGATCCCCCCTCCGGCTGCAGTATGGTGTATATGACCACCAAGACGCCTCTGGATCCGGATAGCTGGGTTATGCGGGGTGAGTGCTTCCAGAACCCGGGGCAGGCCGGCTTTGATTACTCCAACAACCATACGCATATGCACAAATTCCGGGATCAGTATTATATGTTCTATCATACCCTGATGCTGAAGCAGGGCATGGGGATAAAGGGCGGCTACCGGAGTATGCAGGTGGAACGGATTAACGTGGATGAAGAAACCGTAACCATCAGCAAAATCGGCGGGACGAAAAAAGGGGTACAAACCATACAGGGCGTGGATCCCTTTCAGCAGCAGCCGGCAGCTTCCCTGAACAATACGGCGGATATGCGTGTTGACACCTCGGATATGCATAACCCCTTTCTGCTCAGTGGAACAGCCGGCGCCTGGAGCAGCGTCCGCAGTGTAACCTTCACCGGTTTCGCTGTGTCGGAGCAGCCGGCAGTGGATCCGGCAGATTATACCCTGACCGGTGTGGATACGATTACCTATCAGATTACTGTGACAGATGTGGACAAAGCGACTACCCTGTCCATGCATCCCTCTACAAAATCCGGTGTGGACTGTACCGGTTCCGTTGAAATCTCCGGCACAGGGAATTATACCATCACCTGCGATCTGGGCGGTGTAAAGGATCTGGCCAATATGGGCTATTTCACGGTGGCGGAGGACGCACAGATCACCTTTACAGTTGACACCATGCTGGTAAACGGCGACTATGCTTTTGATCTGTCCGTAGAGCTGACCAATACCCGGGAGTGGGCGGATGGTCTCCGGAATATCTGGAATGGGTTTTCCGATGGGGATACGGTATATACAGGGGATAATGCCGTGTTCCGGTATAGCAAGACAGCGGATGCAATCCGGCTTTACACTGGGGGTACCTCCGCCAGCGGCAGTACGGATGCTCCTCTTCTGGAGGATCCGGCTGTACTGACTGCACAGGTGCGGGGTACCGGAACTCTGGAGGTGCGGCTGGATGAACCCACCGGTCCGCTTCTGACCAGTATCAGCTTCGATACGCCGGATAAATTCAGCAAGGTATCCGGCAAGGCATTTACCGGTATTGGCGGTACCCATGATCTGTATTTTGTATTCTCCGGTGTGGATATCGGGTTCCGTTCCTGGCAGATGGATCTGGTAACAGAACGGCTGATGGGAGACGTAAACGCCGACGGTGTGTTTAATGTGGCAGATGTGGTGACACTGCAAAAATATCTGATTCGGGAAACAGATACTCTGGCAGATCCCAAGGCAGCGGACTATACAGGGGATGGCAGCCTCAGCGGCACTGATCTGGTGCGGATGAAGCGGGCACTGTACAACTGAACGCAAAAGCGGCATCGCAGCGGAATGGTGATGCCGCTTTTTTCTGCCTCGGCGAGTGACACATTTTATTTGACAATCTATGCGGAAAAATGTATACTATATATGATGTTGCATTTTGCACGGAGGGAAAGTATGAACGCAGTCGGAAAAATCGGGGTAATTGCGCCGCCGGTCACACATGCGCTGATTGTGGATGCGCTGGATGGAATCGACCGGACAGCCCGGGCCGCAGGTTATGATGTGGTGGTGTTTACCTGCTCCACAAACCCGAAACAGCCCTATTCCAAGGTTCGGGATCCGTTTTATATCCATCATATCAGCGGCGAAAAGGAAATCTATGACCTGGCAGTCCGGGCGGATCTGGATGGGTATATTATTATGGGGGATTGCTTTTTCGACCAGCAGTTTGTAGAAGAGCTTTTGCGGCAGTTTCATCAGCGGGGAGCCAGATGTGTGGTGATGGAAAAGGCCAATAAGCTGTACCCTTATGTGTATGCGGAACAGAGGAAGGTTCTGTATTCGCTGACGGAGCATCTCATCCAGGTGCATGGCTGCCGCAGGTTATATTGTCTGACCGGACCGCAGGAGCGGTTTGAAGCCCGGGAGCGGCGGGACGGTTTTGTCCAGGCTGCTCTGGACAACGGCATTCCGGTTTCTGAGGCGGATATTTTCTACGGGAACTTCTGGATGGACTCTGCAAAGGAGCTGGCGCAGCGGATTCTGGAGGGCACGATTCCCAAACCGGACGGGGTGGTATGCGCCAGCGATATGATGGCGATTGCACTGTGTGATGCCTTGCAGGCAGGGGGGATTTCCGTACCGGGAGAAATTGCTGTAATCGGCTATGACGGCACCATGCAGGCGCTGATTCATGAGCCTCCGGTCACCACGGTGGGAGGATGTGAACGGCAGGCAGGGCAGAAGGCAGTGGAGCTGCTGCTGGAGCAGCTGGGCAGACAAAAGGTCTGCAAGCCCCTGGAGCCGGTACTGCTGCTGGGGGGCAGCTGCGGCTGTCCTGTTGCGCCGGAGGTGGCTGTCGCCGCCGTGGAGCAGAGCCACACCATTACCGAGCAGCAGATGCTGACAGAGGCGCATATGAACGCCAACCACATTGTCCGGCTGTCCAATGCGGCTGATGTGCAGGAGCTGCAGCTTCGGATCAGCGAGACCGTTTATCTGGTGCCCCGCTGGACGGAGATTGATATATGTTTATGCAGCGGATGGCTGGGAAAATTTCAGCAGAGTCAGGCCTATCAGCTGTCTCATTATACGGATCGTATGCTGCTGTTTATGGGCACCCAGTATGGGGAACTTGCAAAGGCAGGCGCCAGCTTTCCGGCTCGGCAGATTCTGCCCGGGCTGGCAGAGCCCCACACCCCCAGGCTGGTGCGGCTGACTCCTCTGCACTGTGATCAGGATATTTACGGCTATTGTGCTGCTGTGTTCCGTCATGCGGCGGATTGCCAGATGGATTTCCATTATTCCAACTGGTGCGCATCTGTTTCCAACGGCTTTCGTATGCTCCGAAGCAAGCTGTATACGGACTTTCTGCAAAAGAAAATGGCACGGTATGATACCCATGATATGCTGACGGGCTTTTACAACAACAAGGGCTTCCTGCAGCAGCTGCCCCTGTATGCTGCCCAGGGAGGGGCCGGCTCAGCCGTCGGGGTACTGGTGATCCAGTGTCCCCGGGCAGAAAGCACAGAGTATGTGTTTATGCTGGCGGACGTGCTGCGTCTGCTGCACAGCGGCGGTCTGAACGGAAGACTCAGCGATTCTGTTTTTGCGGCAGCCTTTACCGGAGATCCCAGGGAGCTGCGGGAATCTATGGATCTGTGGATTCTGCGGATGGAGCAGGCGCTGGAGGAGCTGAAACGGGTTTCCAGCGGAAGGGATCATGCAAATGTGCGCTATACCTCCTGTATCCTGTCGGATCCGGCACAGGCTCAGGAGCAGATCAGCGCCTGTATGCTGGAGATATCCTCCAGAACTGCGCTTTCCCCCTTCCGGTCTGAGCTGCAGGACGCACTGGAGGATGCCCAGCGGCGGATTTATGCGTTTCCGGAGCGGGACTGGAATATTGATGAGCTGTGCAGGAGCATTGGCATCAGCCGGGGTTATTTTCAGCGGAATTATAAGTCCCAGTTCGGGATTTCCTGCGGTGAGGATATTATCCAGGCAAGGATTCAGCGGGCAAAGAAGCTGCTGGCGGATACCACCCTGACAGTACAGGAAATCGCCGACCAGTGCGGCTATAAGACCCATACGCATTTTATGCGGCAATTCAAGGAACGGGCGGGGATCTCCGCCACCCAGTACAGAAAGAAATATGCAAAAACAATCTGAAACATGGAGGAATCGGCATGAAGAACAGATGGAAGCGCCTGACGGCGCTGATGGTTGGTGCGGTGACAGCTTTTTCTGCATCCATGTCCCTGCTGCCCGGTGCAGAACCCCAAGCGGATGCTGCCGGGCTGCTCAGAGCATTTCCCGGTGCAGTGGGCGGAGGCAGCTATGCAACCGGCGGCCGGGGCGGTACCGTGGTGCATGTGACGAATCTGAACGACAGCGGCGCAGGCTCCTTCCGGGATGCGGTCAGTCAGCCTAACCGGATTGTGGTGTTTGACGTCAGCGGCACCATCGAGCTGCAAAAGGATGTGGTGGTATCCTCCAACGTGACCATTGCCGGTCAGACGGCACCCGGAGGCGCCGGAATCACACTGAAAAATTACAAGCTGGGTCTGGGAGGAGAAAATTGTATTGTCCGGTTCATCAGCTCCCGGCCGGGTGAACGGGGCACCAGTGAGGACTATGACGCTTGGGGCGGCGCAAACGGAGCCAACTCCATTGTGGATCACTGCTCCCTGGGCTGGGCAAACGATGAGCAGTGGGGGCTTTATTCCCAGTGCGACAACCTGACCGTGCAGTATTCTGTGATCGGGCCCTCCAATTCCTTTTCCTATCACAGCAAGGGCATTCACGGCTTCGGCATCATGCTGGGCCGTGCCAATGTAACCTGGGACCATAATCTGATTGTACATAATGTATCCCGGAATTACCGGGGCAAGGTGACGGATCAGAATGCTTCGGATTTTACAAACAATGTCATTTACAACTGGGGCTATCAGACCGCCTACGGCACCATTGCCCATGTGAATTATGCCGGAAACACCTTGAAGATGGGCCCCTCCACCAATGGCGGCGTGCATTATATCCAGGTGTCCAACGACGACAAGTTCAAGGTGTTTCTGGAGGGGAACCGGATCCTGAACCTGGACAATTCGGTTCGGAATGCAGAATATGCCAACTGGTCCGCCATCAGCTTCAATACCGGCAAAACTGAGGCCACCACCCGTTCGGATTCCCACTTCCCGGTGCTGTCCAATGGTGTGGATGTTTCTGCCGCGCTGACGCTGGAAAGCGCTGCGGACGCATACGATCATGTAATTAACCATGCCGGCAACGGCATCACTCCAGATACCCGTACCGCCATCGATCAGCAGGTGGCCTATGAAACCCGGACCGGAACCGGCTATCTCACCGGCGCAAGACCCTATTCCGAGGCCACCGATGCTCAGAAGGAAACCATCGACAAGTACAAGATCCAGTGCGGTGTAACCTATGAATATCCGGCACCGGTGCTGCAGAAGACCATTACGGACAGCGACAATGACGGCATGCCTGACCAGTGGGAGCTGGCCAGAGGGCTGAATCCGCTGGACGCCGGAGATGTGAACGGCGACTACTGCGGACAGGGGTATACCAATATTGAATATTATCTGAATGATCTGACAGTGGATGCCTTCCCGGCTGGAGTCGTGACGCCCTCTCCGGAACAGACGGCGGTCAAACCCGGAGCAGTTCTTGACACGACACATACCTACCGGATCCGCAATGTGGGCAGCGGACTCTGCCTGGAGGTGGCGGATGCAACTGCTGCCAATGGCACCAATGTGCAGCAGGGAAGCGGCAATGCAGACGGCTGGACCCTGCAGGACGCAGGGGATGGGTACTATACCATCCGTTCCCAGGTGGGGGACGGCAGCACCTACTACCTGGACCTGGATTGCGGAAAGACGGACAACGGCACCAACATCGGCATTTTCAGCAATACCAGCAGTGATGCCCAGCTGTTCAAATTCCTGGACAACGGGGACGGTACCTATACCATTGCCACCAAGCCGACAAAGGATCAGAGCTGTCTTGGGGTAGCCGGCGGTTCCACAGAAGAGGGCGCCAATGTGGTGCAGTGGGCATGGGACGGCAGTGACAATCAGAAGTGGACACTGGAAGTGCGGGTGGATCCGCTGGAGGGAACGCTGATCCGGAATCTGCTGGTTAAGGATACGGAAAACTATATGGATTGGTCCATCGTACAGGACATACAGAACGGCAGTCCGGTGTTCGGAGACCGGGACACCGTATATACCGTCTTGCCGTCTCAGCTGGCAGGTGCGGAATATATCCGTACTGCCTGCGATTCCAAAAACAGTACATCAGATCTGGCGGTCTTTACTGCCGGGGCGGATATAACCGTGTATACGGCACTGGACAGCCGGGTTGCCGCTGTGCCTGCATGGCTGGAGGACTGGACGCCAACCGGGCTGACTGCGGAAAATGACCAGGGTGTGCAGTTTGTGCTTCTGAGCCGTCAGGCAGTCCGGGGAGAGCAGATTACCCTGGGCGCTAACGGCCAGTCCGCCGGTTGTATGGGATATACCGTATTTGCAGTCAGCAGCCGGCTGCAGGGGGATGTGAATGCTGACGGTGCATTTTCCGTTGCGGATGTGGTTCTGCTGCAGCAGTGGCTGCGCCGGGGCAGGCCCCTGCCAGACTGGCAGGCGGGAGATCTGAACGGGGACGGTCAGATCAGCTCCGGGGATCTTTGCATCATGAAACGTCTGCTGTAAAGCCAATACCGCACAGAGCTTGTGCGTTGTTACCGAAATCAAACGCCGCCGGAGGGATTCCTCCGACGGCGTTTTGCTGTGTATTGGTTTACATGGAAGCCACGATGGCGTCCGCAAGGGCATCCAGCTGGGGAAGCTGTGCTTCTGTCAGTGCGGATTTCAGGTGAATCACAGGCTCCAGAACGGACATATTCTGCATGGATTCCAGCAGGCTGCATATCTGACAACCGGCTGCCGCTGCCCAGCTGCCGTTTTCCAGCAGTCCGATGGTCCGGTTTTTCAGGCCGTGAGCCTTCAGCTCCAGCAGCAGGGTTTCCATACAGGGGAAAATCCCTGCATTGTAGGTGGCACAAGCGAATACCAGATGGCTGCAGCGAAATGCTTCCGCAACCAGCACGGAGGGATGGGTGACGGATACATCATACATCTGGATATTCCGGACGCCCCGTTCCGCCAGCCGGGAAGCCAGCAGAAAGGCTGCATCTTCCGTATGACCGTACACCGAGCCACAGGCAATCAGCACAGCGGGCTCCTCCGGGGTGTAGCTGCTCCATTGCATGTACTTGTCCAGGAACCAGCTGATGTTTTCCCGCCAGATGGGACCGTGCAGAGGACAGAGCATCCTGATGTCCAGCCCCGCTGCCTTTTTCAGCAGCGCCTGTACCGGGGCGCCGTATTTACCCACAATGTTGGTGTAGTAGCGGCGGGCGTCCTCCAGCCACTGGGTTTCAAAGTTAACCTCATCCGCAAACAGATTGCCGCTGAGTGCGCCGAAGGTGCCGAATGCGTCCGCAGAGAAAAGAACCTGGTCGGCGGAGTCATAGGTAACCATAACCTCCGGCCAGTGTACCATGGGGGCTGTCAGGAAGGTCAGGGTGTGCCTGCCGGTGGACAGGGTCTCTCCCTCCTTGACTACCCGGCTGCGGGGTACAGGCTGATTGCCGAAAAACTGCCCGATCATGGCCAGGGCCTTCTGGGTGCATACCACGGTGGCATCCGGATAGCGGCGGAGCACCTGCCCCAGGGCTGCACAGTGATCCGGCTCCATATGGTTGATGATGATGTAATCCAGCTGCCGCTGTCCCAGAAGATGCTCCAGATTCTCCAGGAACACCTCGCTGACGGATTTGTCCACCGTATCCAGCAGAACGGTTTGTTCATCCATCAGCAGGTAGGCGTTGTAAGAAACCCCACGGGGAATGGGATAGACGTTCTCGAATAAAGCCAGCCGGCGGTCATTCCCGCCGATCCAGTAAAGATCTTCTGTAATTGCTCTGTGCTGATACATTTTGTATTACCTCCTGTTGCCTGCGTCGGGATTATGCCTGCAGCGCACTGTCAAGTCTTTGCAGCAGCGTCTGCTTGTCGCAGTAGCCCGTCGTACGTCCAAGCAGTTTTCCGTCCCGGAAAATCAGCAGTGTGGGAATGCTGTCAATCTGGAACTGCTGAGCCAGCACCGGCTGCTCGTCCACATTGATTTTGCATACCCGGATATCCCTGCGCTCCGCTGCAACCTGTTCCAGTACCGGCGCCAGCATTCTGCAGGGTCCGCACCAGGTTGCCCAGAAGTCCACCAGCACAGGCTGCTCTGCCTGCAGCACCTGCTGCTGGAAGTTTTCGGCTGTCACAGTAATTTCCATAAAAAGGCCTCCTTGATTTCATATAAGGATAGCATACGCTGTTTCTTTCATTTTATCATAGGCAATTCCTGAAATCTGTTGCAAATGCAACACTTTAGCATTGACACAGCCTGCAAATCCAGGTACAATAAAATCCGGGAAAAATAGCTTCAGGCAACACCATATAAGGCACCATGAAAACTCTGCCCCACAGGCTCTGTACGGGATTGTCTAAAATTTTTTTTGAAAGGCGTGAAACCTTTTGATCTTCTGAATCGTATTATGTGTGAAAGCGCTTACGGAGTCGATATTCCGTCTTTAAAGTCAAAAAGGGGGCGATCATGTGGAGAATACGCCTGTACAGCTGCGGGCCCGGTTTGAAGCGGTTGTGCGTGAACACGGCGACGATGTACTGCGGGCTGCGATGATGCAGCTTGGCAATCGTGCGGATGCAGAGGATGTGGTGCAGGAAACCTTTCTGCGCTATGCAACTTCGGCGCCCCGGTTCGTTTCAATAGAGCATGAAAAGGCGTGGCTGCTTCGCGTGGCAATCAATCTTGCAAAGGATATGCGTAAATCCGTGTGGAACAAAAAAACCCAGCAGCTTGTGCCGGAGCAGTGCGGCTGCATCCCGTTCAAAGAGAAAACCACTGATGTGTATGATGCGGTGATGACACTGCCGGAAAAATACAGAATGGTTGTGCATCTCTTCTACTATGAAGGCTATTCCGTCCGGGAAATCAGTGATCTTACCGGCTTGCGGGAGCCTACCATCAAGACACAGCTGAGCAGGGGAAGGGCATTGCTGAAAGATATTCTGGAAGGAGCTGAAGCTTATGCGTTTTGACGACTCTTACAGACAGAAAATTGACCAGATGCACCTGGATGATGCATTTATCGGGAACCTGGCAGACCAGATGACAGAAGCGGCAACAAACCGAGAGCATATAGAAGTGATGGAAATGGATCCGGGACAGCCTATCCAGCACAGGAGAAAATGGATCAGCGCAGCAGGAACGGTTGCGGCTGCCGCCGCCATTGTGGCGCTGACCGTGAACATGACACTGCCCCGGAATCAGACTGTACCCCCCATGGCACCGGGCAGTGAAACCAGCACAGAATCCGGTTCCGACAGCAGCCAGCAGACGGTGATGCATAACGGCTCTGCAAACACAACCCCGCTCTATACCGGGACGGCGTATGCACTGTATCAGGAAATGGAAAACCAGGCGGATCCGGCGTTGTATGACCGGCTGGAAAGCCGGATTAACAGCTGGT
Source organism: Ruminococcus sp. (assembly GCA_022768805.1). Lineage (GTDB taxonomy): Bacteria > Bacillota > Clostridia > Oscillospirales > Ruminococcaceae > Ruminococcus_F. The sequence goes on along the minus strand of JALELB010000046.1, from coordinate 14,412 downwards.
TTTACTTTGATACAGAAATGCCTGCCGGCGATCCGGAGCAGCATACTTCTTTCCTGGAGCAGATAGCAGATCCGGAGATGCAGACCTGGCTTATGCAGATGATGACCGGCTTTGACCAGCAGGAAAATGCGAAAATACTGGCAGACGAGCAAGAGATTGCATTCCTGGGCTACACCTATGAGCGCTTTGAAGCCCGGCTGCGGAATGCGCTGCTGGGAGATGACACCCAGGCGGTACTGCTGACACCGGATCAGGACTTTATCGAGCTTTCCCGGGGGTGCCGGAAGATTGCCTATCTGGAAGATGACGGCGGCACCTTCTGTGCCATGAACGGGGTGGCAAGTGACGCCTTCCCGGAGATTTACTACGATGTGCAGGAGGCGGCCTATACCACTGCCGGCGACGACATCCACTGGGGCGTCATTGTATACGAATACCTGCTTACCCAGGAGGGTCAGGTGCTGGATGCTGCTACGGGAACGGTAATCGGCAGCTATATTACCAACGACAGCTATTTTACCAAAATGGGTCTGGCTGCGGGTGACTACGGCAGCTATGAATCCATCTATACCTTCGGTATGGAGCAGGATACACCCCGCACCGCATTCCTGTTTGAGCTGACCAGCAGGGATACGAAGGGCAGTTCTTTCTGCCTTTATAATAAGTATCCCCTGGAGGAGAAGAACGCCGCCCTCACAACTGATTCGCCGATTCAGCAGGCAGGCACACAGTATTTTACGGATCTGGATGATTTCCTTTACTACTACGCCCAGCGGGCTGCCAATATGCCCATGCCGGAGGATTTTTCCCGGATTACGGCAAAGGATGAAGCCTTCCTGGAATGGGCTCTTCAGCAGGTGGAAGCAATGCAGTTCCAGGAGCGTTCCAGTGTTCTGGCATTTTCCCTTGATGAAATCGAGCTGTACCTGCAGCTGACCTATAATGAAGCCATCACCCTGCCCAGGGATGCGGATTACGCTGCCATCGCTGAACATGCAGGGGTGGATTATCAGAATGGTAGGTTTTCTTATTCCCACCCTCTGCTGGATATCGAAAACGGGGGCACAGTCCTGGCTCGGAACAGCATGCATGTCATCGAACTGGATGACGGGGCATATCTGGTCCAGATGGACGGCTATGAGCGCAGGCAGAATCAGTGCTACAGCCTGATTGACGGTGCAGAGGCCGGTGGGCTGGAGCTGAATCATGGTATGTATATTGTGAAGCAGAATACCCAGTTCGGCTGTGACTATACCCGTCAGTATCTGTTCCGGATGCAGGCTGTGCTGGAATCCCAGGCTGAGGCTGACCAGCAGCTGCCCTTTTCCTTGCCGGATACCGTGCTGCAGGACACTGACATCACATCCATGCAGATCGTCGGCAGGGAAGAAATCGAAAAGTATCTGTCCACTGCAGAGAACTGTCCCTTTACGGATGACGGTTCGGCAGTGAACTATCCCACCACAGCCCTGATGCTGGATCATGAGGCGGTGCTTTCCGACGGTACGCTGCTGCCTCTGGATGATATGCTGATTGGCGAAAAAACTGTAGTAGGCATCACATATCGCACAGCTGCCCGTCACAGTGTATTCCTGACGGTGGAATCGGAGGATGTGGATTGCTATCTCTACCGGCATACAGACGGAAAGCTGTCTGCGGTAACCGGAACGGAAACGGATTCCGGCAGAAAGATAGAGCTGCCGGCGGAAACCGGCGATTACACCCTGATCGCTGTGGATCGTACCAACGGCGTCACTTATCTTTGCCTGGTTAGCGTAATCTGATTGTTTCGCTTACTTCTCAAAAGCGGCACTGTGCAGGGCCGGGTTCGGGTCTGCATGGTGCAGCAAAGAGTTTTCTCCATCCTATATACGACAGCACCGCACAGAGCCTTTACGGCTTTGTGCGGTGTTGCCTTAAAGTGATATTGCACAGAGATTGTGCAGTGTGGTCTTAAGTCTGCCGGGCGGCAAGTCGCTTTTGCACAAGCTCCGGGATATCCGGGGGATGCATGTGCAGCACAGCGGCAAATTCCTCATTGAGCAGCTGTTCTGCGCTGCGGAGGGCGGCTTCATCCGAGGGGGACAGCTTTTTCCCCGATTCGCCCAGTGCCGTCTGGTGCTCGTGCAGGGATTGGACCATGCAGATCAGCTGTTCCGGATCATCGCTTTTGAGCATTTCATGAAATTGGTTTTTTCGGGCAATCCGGTCTGTGCACCAGCTGCATTTCCGCACCCCGATGCTGTCGATCAGCGCATATACCTGCTCTGGGGTAATCAGCGGCCGGAGTCTGGCGGATGCGGTGCTGACGGGAATGAAATACACGGAACGATTCTCCGTCCGCATAGGCTCCAGCCGGTAGTATTCTGTTTCGTGTATGCCATCCGGGCATTTTGTTTCTATACCGGTCAGACGGCAGACCCCTGCTGCACTGTACATGACCCGGGAGCCGATTTTCAGTTCCATGATTCCATTCCTCCGTTTCTGCGTCCGGTCTGTTGTGATGCCTTGCTCTTTGTATATTATAGCATATTCTTCCGCTGTTCGCCATGGACTTTTTGCATGAAATACACAACAGTTCTGTGCGCATAGGCCACAAAAAAGACCGGTGGCTCCAATGAATTGCATTGCATTTTGCACTGGGTTGTGCTATAATAAGGCGGAACTAACCCCCTGGAACGGGTAAGGCATGTATGAGAAAGTTGAGGAGCATATGAAGAATATTGTATTGATTGGTATGCCGGCAACGGGCAAAAGCACCGTCGGCGTAATGCTTGCCAAGCGTATCGGCTATGATTTTCTGGACACGGACATTGCCATCTGCAAAGCGGCACACCGGACACTGCCTGTGCTGCTGGAGCAGGAGGGGGTGGAGGGCTTCCTTCATACGGAAGAACAGGTTGCCTCCGGTCTGAATTGCCGGCGGACTGTCATTGCCACCGGAGGCAGTATGGTGCTTTCACCTGCTGCCATGGCTCATCTGAAGGAAAACGGTGTGATCGTCTGGCTGGATACGCCCCTGGAGGTGCTGCAGGAGCGGCTGCCGGAGCATCTGTCCGACCGGGGTGTGGTTGCCCCGGATCATATGACCGTCCGGGAACTGTTCGCCCAGCGGCGCCCCTTGTATGAGCAGTATGCGGATATTACCGTGGCATGCACCGGCGATATGGAGCGTGTACTGAACCGACTGGAACGGAGCGTGGCACCCTTTCTGGAAACAGCGGTGCTTCCCTAAAAAAAATCATCCCCCGGCGTGCGGAATGAACCGTATGCCGGGGGATTTTTTTGAGAGGGAGGACTTATTTTGTAATGGTAATGGTGTATGCATCGTTTTCCAGAGCACCTACGTTGATGGTGATTCCCGGATCGATGGATTCGTTTTCGGCACTGTCATACCAGCCAAAGCCGGAAACGCTGCTGTTGATGACATCCCCCTGATGGAAGAAGTTATCCCCATCCGTATCGTTTACCAGGCGGATGGCACGGATGCCTACTCCGTTATTGTTGTATTCGGTGCCGTTCTGGTACTTCAGGTAGGTGTACCAGTAATCCCGCTGCAGGGCGGCATTGATGTGATAGATCCGCACGCCGCTGCCGCTGAGCTGCCACCAGGGCAGGCTGCTGTTGTTTGCCTGATCGCTGGCGTATTCGATCACAAAGTATTCGGAGAAATACTGACTGTCCAGCTCTCCGTAGGGAATGACCACGCAGTTGCCCTGCTGGGTCTGCCCATTGTGGAGGGTGAAGGTCTGGGTACCGGCGGTATTGTCATACACTGCGATCTGGTCTGACTGATACCAGCCCAGCATCAGCTTGGAGAATGCGCCGAAATCGGAGGATGCGTCCGTATCCATCAGCTCAATGCCGGCAGCGCCGTGCATGCCCTCACTGTCCGTGCCCCAGTACAGGTAATAGTCCGGCAAACCCATGCAGTGTCCCATTTCATGCAGGTAGCTGCTTACAAAGTTTGCGTAGTCGGTTTCGCTTTCGATCTGGGCATTTCCGGTAATGATGTGTCCGACAGCCATATTATCCACCCGGAAGCTCTCATCCCCGAATGCACCGGCGCAGGGCCACCAGTCCGTATCGCCTGCCCCAGTGGGCACGGTAAACAGGGTTGCATCGATCTTCCCGTCTCCGTTGCCGTCAAATCGGGTGAAATCCTCGCTGTCCTGGAAGGCCTCGTAGCATTCCTTTGCGAGTTTTACCTTGTCCGTGCCGTATGCAGAGGCATTTTCCTTTGTGGTGTAGCGGAAGGTTTTTCCGCTAAGCTCCATTGCCCCCTTGGAGGAGCGGCTGTAGAATGCACGCATGCTCTCAAAGGGATAAATGGCGCTTTCCGGATTCTCTTCGCCAAAGGCGATCTGATCCACCGTTTCTGCGGAGGGATCGTAGGTGTATTTGCAGTCCGGGAAGTCCACGTAGAAGATGACCAGCTCTGCATCCCCCTGGGAGGGCAGGGAAGCCTGGACTTCCTGGATGGGCGGGTCAATAAACTGAGCTTCCGGCACGTCGATTTCCTCGTAGATGCCGATGGGCTCCGCAAGACCCAGACAGATGCGCTTGATAAAAGCCAGGTCAAAGCCGTCTACAAGACCGTTTGCGTCTGCGTCCGCATACATGCCATATTCGGCGGTCAGTGGCTGGGTGTTGGTCAGGTGCTTGGAGAGGATAACCCCGTCAGCCACGGTTACGGCCTGATCTCCGTTCAGATCCCCCCGATAGCCCGTGAGGACAGTTTGCTTTGCAGCTGAGGATGACAGCCCCGGCAGCATTGCAGCTGCACAGACAGCGGCCAGCATCCCTGCATGGATGCGATGATTTTTGTTCATATTTTCCCCCCTGTTTCTTGTGATAATGCTTGGAAGCATACACTTTTGTTAACACTGCAATTATACTAGTATTTTCGTAACATGTCAATATACTTTTGTGATATAAGCAATATAATACGAATAATTCTCCGGGGCTGTATGATGATGCAGCAAAAGAAAACCGCCCGGAATCGCTCCCGGACGGTTTTGTGCATATCGGGTTGCCGTTAGTCTTTCTTATCTTCTGAATCGGACAGTGCCCGCAGCAGGATCATGGCAAGAATGATGACGCCGGTGACAATAAAAATGCCGGCCATGCCCTTGCCCATAATGGGCAGCGTATCCAGAAATCCCTGTACATTAATACTCATATTCTTCACCTCATCCCAGCATATTCAGCAGCAGTCCGCCGGCAATAACGGATGCGATCTGTCCGGAAACATTCACGCCTACAGAGTGCATCAGCAGGAAGTTTTCCGGATCCTCCTTCAGTCCCATTTTGTGTACGACTCTGGCGGACATGGGGAACGCAGAAATACCGGCGGCGCCGATCATGGGGTTGATTTTCTTTTCCTTTGGCAGGAACAGGTTGATGACCTTTGCCACCAGCACGCCCCCGGCGGTATCAAAGATAAACGCCACAAGTCCCAGCCCGATGATCAGCAGGGTTTCCGGGGTCAGGAAGTATTCCGCCTGCATTTTCGTGGCGATGGTGATGCCCAGGAACAGAGTCACCAGATTGGACAGCACCTTCTGTGCGGTTTCCGACAGGGAGTTGAGCACCCCGCATTCCCGGATCAGATTGCCGAACATCAGGAAGCCGATCAGTGCCACGCTCCGGGGGGAGACGATGCCGGTAATCATGGTGATGATGATGGGGAACAGGATTTTTGTGCGTTTGGATATTTTCCGCTGGTGGTAGGGCATCCGGATCAGCCGTTCCTTTCTGGTGGTCAGCAGCTTGATGACCGGAGGCTGCACCAGGGGTACCAGCGCCATGTAGGAGTATGCGGCAACCATGATGGCCCCGATATATTTGGAGTGCATGTAGTTGGCAACGAAAATGGACGTGGGGCCGTCCGCCGCACCGATGATGCCGATGGATACCGCATCCTTCACGTCAAAGCCCAGCAGGGACGCCAGACTGAAGGTGAAGAAAATACCGAACTGGGCGGCAGCGCCGAAAATCATCAGCTTCGGATTGGATAGTAAGGGCTCAAAGTCGATCATGGCGCCGATTCCCACAAACAGCAGCAGCGGGAACAGCTCATTGGCGATGCCTGCCCCGAACAGCACGTCGATGACGCCCACCTCCTCGGTGCCGTCATAATTCTGCGTTACGGCTCCGGACAGGGGCAGATTCACCAGGATTGCGCCGAACCCCATGGGCAGCAGCAGGGTGGGCTCCATGTCCTTTTTGATGGCCAGATAAATGAGACAGCCGCCGATCAGCCACATGACCGCCTGCTGCCAGGTAATGTTGGTTACATTTGAAAACAGCTCCAGCATAGAATTCCTCCTTTTTTGGCGGAGCCACACAGAACTTGTGCGGTATTGCCTTTGCAGCAACGCAAAAGAAAAGACCTTCACCGAATGCCGGGACAGTGCCGCAGCTGCTGTGCGGTACTATGCCGAAGAATCCGATAAAAGTCTTACTGTTTCAGTCAGAAGCGGGCTTTGCGGCGTATTGCCGAAAGCCGTGTATTGACGCCAAAGACACGGGCGAAGCCCGCCAGTTACTCCCCTTTATGCGTGTTGCTGCTATATATTAAGGGTATTATAGCACATCGTGCTGCATTTTTCAACCCCGGGAGATGAAAAATTTGCGTTCAGGCATTGCCCCTTGACAAAGGGGGAAAAAGGGCGTATAATGTCAGTGTTGCCGCAGATGTTTGCGGCAGGAAAAGAATAACATGCAAAATAGGGGAGCTGGACCGGATCCGGCTGAGAGGAAGTATGCTTCGACCCGACCTGATGCGGATAATGCCGCCGTAGGGATGTTTTGCTTTTCTCACAGAACAGAAAGCAGAATGTATCAGGGAAGGCAGATACATTCTGCTTTTTATTTTGCAGGAAAGAGGAAACGATGACTTATCATACACAGATGGAAGCGGCAAAGGCCGGCGTCATCACCGAAGCCATGGAGATCGTGGCAAAGAAAGAGCGCATGGAGCCGGAAAAGCTCCGGGAGCTGGTTGCAAAGGGCTGGGTTGCCATTCCGGCAAACATCAACCACAAATCCCTGTCTCCGGAGGGCATCGGCACCGGCATGCGAACCAAGATCAACGTAAACCTGGGCATCTCCGGGGACTGCAAGGACTATGATGCAGAGCTGGAAAAGGTGAAAATGTCCATCCGCTACGGGGCGGAGGCCATTATGGATCTGTCCAACTATGGCAAGACCAATACCTTCCGCCGGCAGCTGATTGAGATGTCTCCTGCCATGATCGGCACCGTGCCCATGTACGATGCCATCGGTTATCTGGAAAAGGATCTGCTGGAGATCAAGGCAGAGGATTTTCTGGAGGTAGTGGAAGCTCACGCCAAGGAGGGCGTGGACTTTATGACCATTCATGCTGGCATTAACCGACGCTGCGTGGAGGCACTGAAGCGGGACAAGCGGACGATGAATATCGTCTCCCGGGGCGGCTCTCTGCTGTTTGCCTGGATGGAGATGACCGGAAATGAGAACCCCTTCTACGAGCATTTTGATGAAGTTCTGGATATTATGTACAAGTATGATGTGACCGTCAGCCTGGGGGATGCGCTGCGTCCGGGCTGCATTGACGATTCCAGCGATGCAGGCCAGATTTCCGAGCTGATTGAACTGGGTGCCCTGACCAAGCGTGCCTGGGACAGAAACGTCCAGGTGATGATTGAGGGACCCGGGCATATGGCAATCAATGAGATTGCCGCCAATATGCAGCTGGAAAAGCGGATCTGCCACAATGCCCCCTTCTATGTGCTGGGTCCGGTGGTAACGGACATTTTCCCGGGCTATGACCACATTACCGCAGCCATCGGCGGCGCGATTGCAGCCTCCAGCGGTGCGGACTTCCTGTGCTATGTGACCCCGGCGGAGCATCTGCGGCTGCCGGATGTGGACGACGTGCGGGAGGGCATCATGGCCACCAAGATTGCTGCCCATGCGGCGGATATTGCCAAGGGTATCCCCGGCGCAAGGGAGCAGGACGACAAGATGGCACAGGCACGGCACAAGCTGGACTGGGAGGAAATGTTCAAACTGGCAGCGGACGGGGAGAAGGCACGGCGCTATTTTGAATCCGTTCCGCCCCAGGACCGGCATTCCTGCTCCATGTGCGGGAAGATGTGCGCCGTCCGGACCACCAACATGATCCTGGAGGGCAAGAAGGTCACATTCTGCTCTGAAAAATAATCGGAGCACCACAAACCATTGCCGGGCATTCATCCATGTCCGGCCCGTCAAAGGGGGAGCGCCCTGGGACGGTACAGCTATGCGAGGGAGCCTGTGGAACAGGCTGAGAGGGTATTGAAGCGCTGCTTCCATTACCGACCGCCGGGAGGATTCCTCTGTGCATAGCTGCGCTTGTACGGAGGATCCGGAAAAATCTGTACAAGAAGGATGAGGAAAATGAAAACAACACAAAAAAGCAATCTGATGAAACTGGTTATGCTGGCGATGCTGGTAGCCATTGGCGTAGTGATCTCTCCGATCCTGCGGGTGGAGGGCATGTGCCCCATGGCGCACTTTATCAACATTGTCTGCGCCGTGCTGCTGGGTCCCTGGTATTCTTTGCTGTGTGCGGTGCTGATCGGCATCATCCGCATGGCGTTTATGGGCATTCCGCCCCTTGCCCTGACCGGTGCTGTATTCGGCGCGTTTTTGTCCGGCATGTTCTATCGGCTGTCCAAGGGTAAGCTGATTGCTGCCTTTCTGGGCGAGGTGTTCGGCACCGGCATTATCGGGGCCATCGTGTCCTATCCGGTGATGACCTATCTGGTGGGCAGAACCGGGCTGACCTGGTTCTTCTATGTGCCCTCCTTCATCAGCGGTACCCTCATCGGCGGCAGCCTTGCCTTCGTGTTCCTGCGGGCGCTGGCGAAAAACGGCCAGCTTGCCCGGTTCCAGACTGCTCTGGGCAGTGAAGCCTATGCTGCCTCCTCGGATGTCTGGACCAATGCGGTGGGCATTGCGGCACTGGGACTCATCGGCTATCTGGCGTCTGTGGTGCTGCTGAAAATGCTGCTGAAGCTGTCCGGCACCTGGGTGACGGTGGTGCCCTATGCTTTGGTGGGCGTGGCACTGCTGGCGGCGGTATGCTACCTGATCCGGAACCGGAGTCAGCTGCGGCAGAAAGCATAAGGGAGGCTATTGATGAAGGAACGGATTTGCCGGATGCTTAAACAGCTCCGGCTCAAGCAGCCCCTGGTGCATTGTATCACCAACCCCATTTCCATCAACGACTGTGCCAATGGCTTGCTGGCGGTAGGGGCAAGACCCATGATGGCGGAGCATCCCCGGGAGGTCTCGGATATTACCGGCCATGCAGGGTCGCTGCTGCTGAATCTGGGGAATATTACGGATGTGCGGATGGAGTCCATGGCCCTTGCCGCCAGGGCAGCCATGGCTGCGGGCGTTCCGGTGATGATAGATCTGGTTGGGGTGGCATGCTCCGGGCTGCGGCGGGCATTTGCGCTGGATCTGCTGGATGAGATCCACCCGGCGGTGCTTCGGGGCAACCGTACCGAAATCCGTGCCATGCAGGAGAATATCCATGCGGACGGGGTGGATGTGACCCGGGAGGATGAAGCCGGCACAGAGGCTTACCTGACCGCTGCCCGTCAGCTTGCCGCCCGGTATGATACGGTGGTGCTGACCAGCGGTGCAGCAGACGATGTCACTGACGGCAGCAGGCACATCCGGGTGCTGGGAGGCAGCGAATTGCTTGCCCATGTGACCGGAACAGGCTGTTTGCAGGGTGCATTGATTGCAGCCTATCTGACGGTGGGTGCCTCTCTGGAGGCGGCGGTGTGCGGTGCGGCCGTGCTGAACGCTGCATCCTCGGCGGTGCTGCCGGGGGTGTCCGGCCCGGGTAGTCTGCACAGTGCTCTGCCGGACGGTCTTTGGAATCTGACGCCGGAGCAGCTTTGCAAGTATTGTGAAATCGAGGAGAGTCTATGAAATTTGATCCGACTTTGTATCTGGTAACGGACAGCAGCCTTTATGAGGAGGAGGCTTTCCTTACGGTTATTGATGCAGTATGCGGCGCAGGAATTACCCTGCTTCAGCTGCGGGAGAAGGAGCGCTCCACCCGGGAATATCTGCGGCTGGCACGGGCTGTTATGCAGATTACCGACCGGTACGGCATCCCCCTGATCCTGGATGACCGGGCGGATGTGGCGGCGGCATGCGGCTGTGCCGGAGTACATGTGGGACAGGAGGATCTGCCGGTGGAGGATGCCCGGCGGATTCTGGGAGCGGATAAAATTGTTGGAGCTACGGCGAAAACGGTGGAGCAGGCGCAGCTTGCCTATCAACAGGGGGCGGATTATCTGGGCTGCGGTGCAGTGTATCCCACCACCACCAAGGTCCGCACAGTGCTGACACCAGTGGAAACCATCCGGCAGATCTGCGAAAGCGTCCCCATCCCGGTGAATGCCATCGGCGGACTGAACCGGGACAATCTGGAGGTGCTGCGGGGAGTTTCCATTCAGGGGATCTGCGTTGTGTCCGCCATCATGAAGGCGGCGGATCCGGCGCTGGAAACCCGGCTGCTCCGGGAAGCAGTCCGGGAACTGCTGGAGGATGCTCCATGTACTGCGCACTGACCATTGCAGGCTCGGATTCCGGCGGCGGCGCAGGTATCCAGGCGGATCTGAAAACCTTTGCCGCATACAAGGTCTACGGTGCCTCCGTGATTACGGCGGTGACCGCCCAGAACACCCTGGGGGTGACGGCAAGCTATCCCTTGCCGCCGGAGGCCGTTGCGGCGCAGCTGTCCGCCGTGCTGGAGGATCTGCAGCCGGGGGCAATCAAGCTCGGCATGCTGGGCAATGCTCGTATTGTTAAGGCGGTTCATGCCGCACTGGAGCAGCATCTGGGCATTCCGGTTGTGCTGGATCCGGTGATGCTTTCCACCTCCGGCCATCCTCTGCTGGATGCGGAGGGGGTGACATACATGGGGCAGTATCTCTTTCCCCTATCGGCGGTGATTACCCCCAATCTGCCGGAGGCCCAGGCGCTGACAGGCAGGATGCTGCCGGATCTTCATGCTGTGGAGGAAGCGGCTCAGGAGCTGTACCGGACCTATGGCTGCGCTGTGCTCATCAAAGGCGGGCACAGTACCGGAGAGCCGGTGGATGTGCTGTTTGACGGGGCGCTGCACCGCTTTTCCGGAAAGCGCATTGCCGGCAAGGACGTACACGGCACCGGCTGTACCCTGTCCTCCGCCATTGCGGCGGGGCTTGCCCGGGGTATGGAGCTGCCGGCGGCGGTGCAGACAGCAAAACAGTATATATCCCGTGCCATGGAGGGCTGCTTCCCGGTGGGAGGGGGCGCTCCGGTGCTGAATCATTTTCTGTGGTAAGATAAAGCCCGGAAGGCGGAATGCCTTCCGGGCTGTTTTGGTGTATCAGGTGCCCTTTACCCGGGCATATGCCACGATAACGGAGCGGGGACCTGCCCAGATGCCCGTGCAGCCCTCCCAGCTGCTGCGGGTGTGACAGGTTGGGGGATCCGTATGGGGCAGGGAGGTATTGCAGGCAATATGCCAGTACAGATGCTCCGGCAGATCCGGCATCTGGATTTTCTGTGTTTCCCAGAAGGCGTTGATGCCCATAAATACCATATCGTCCTCTCCGGTTTCCGGATGCTTGCCGGAAAACAGAATGCCGATGACCCGGGTGTCCGGGTGGCAGTCCGTATGCCAGGGAAAGGAATTGTGGATGCTGACCGGGGGGAAGTTTGTGCTTGCAGGCTCCAGATTCCGGGTAATGCAGGGATGCGCCTTCCGAAAGGCGATCATATCCCGGCAGAACCGGAAAATCTCCCGGTTTTTCTCCAGCAGGGACCAATCCAGCCAGGATACTTCGTTGTCCTGGCAGTAGGGATTGTTATTGCCGAACTGGGTATTGCAGAATTCATCCCCGGCAAGGAACATGGCGGCCCCCCGGCTGCAAAGCAGCACGGCAAAGGCGTTCTTCACCAGGCGCATGCGCAGGGCAAGGATATGAGGATTGTCCGTTTCACCCTCTGCACCGCAGTTCCAGCTGTTTCCGCAGTTGTCCCCGTCCGTATTGTTCCAGCCATTGGCCTCGTTATGCTTGGCGTTGTAGGCATACAGGTCGTACAGGGTAAAGCCATCGTGACAGGTGAGAAAATTGACGGAGGCGTTGTCCCCCCGGTAAACCGGGTCATACAGGTCGGTGGAGCCGGTAATCCGGTTGATGGCTGCCTGGGCCATGCCTGCATCCCCTTTTAAAAAGCAGCGCAGATCGTCCCGGTATCTGCCGTTCCATTCCGCCCACCGCCGCAGGGAGGAAAAGCTGCCTACCTGGTACAGCCCTCCTGCATCCCATGCTTCTGCAATGAGCTTTACCTTGCTGAGCACCGGGTCATAGGCAAGGTTCCGCAGCAGGGGGGGATTCCGCATGGGGGAGCCGTCCTCGTTCCGTCCCATAATTGCTGCCAGGTCAAAGCGGAAGCCGTCAATGCGGTATTCAGTGGCCCAGTAGCGCAGACAGTCCAGAATAAACTGCTGTACCACCGGATGGTTGCAGTTCAGTGTGTTGCCGCAGCCGCTGAAATTGAAATAGCTGCCGTCTGGGGTAAGCATATAGTACACGTTGTTGTCGATGCCCTTGAGGCTGAACACGGGACCTTGCTCGTTGCCCTCGGCGGTATGGTTGAATACCACGTCCAGAATGACCTCGATGCCGTTTTCATGCAGCACCCGGATCAGCTTTTTCAGCTCATTGCCCTCCCGGTTGTACTCTACCTCGGCACTGTAGCTGGTGTTGGGAGAAAAGAAGCTGACCGTATTATAGCCCCAGTAATTATACAGCGTCTTGCCGTCGATGATCCGGGCATCCTCCATTTCGTTGAACTCAAACACAGGCATCAGCTCCACCGCATTGATGCCAAGCTCCAGCAGATGGGGCAGCTTCTCCAGAATGCCGGCAAAGGTACCCGGATGAGCCACGCCGGAGGTGATGCTCTGGGTGAAGCCCCGTACATGGAGCTCATAGATAATCAGATCCCGCAGGGGAAGCTCCGGGCTGCGCATATCCCCCCAGTCAAAGCTCTCGGCAACCACCCGGCCGTGATACTGGTGGTCGTGCCGGTCATTCTCTCCCCAGCCGCTCTGACCGGTAACGGCTCTTGCATAAGGATCCAGCAGAATCCGCTCCTTGTTGAACAGCAGTCCCTTTCTCGGATCATATGGGCCGTCCATCCGGTAGGCGTATTCAAATTCCGTAATATCCAGCCCGAATACCACAATGGAAAAGACGTCTCCGATCCGGTAGGAGTCCGGAATGGGGATTACGGCGTAAGGAACCTTTTCCTTCCGGTGAAACAGCAGCAGCTCACAGCTGGTAGCGTTGGCGGAGGAGATGGTGAAATTGATTGCATTGGGCAGCGCCGTGGCGCCGTGGATCAGATGATTTCCCGGGCGCACCTGAAAGCCGTTGATGGTGTCAACGGGAATCAGCGGCTTGTTGGTAATGACAGCCATTTTGATCTTCCTTCTCTGGTTAATATGCTTCTATTATAAGCCAAAGGAGGAAAAAAAGCAAGCCGCAGGCATATCCGCTTGCGGCAGGACGAAAATTGTGCTATAATGGTCAAAACAGAAAGTCGGGATACAAAGGAGGAGCCCTATGAACATTCAGATATTCGGCAAAGCCAAGAGCTTTGATACAAAAAAGGCGGAACGGTATTTTAAGGAACGGGGAATTCCCTTTCAGTCAGTGGATATTCTCCGGAAGGGACTGAGCCGGGGAGAGCTGGACAGTGTGCTTCGGGCAGTGGGGGGACTGGATGCAGTGATTGACGACACGGCAAAGGATTACTGTATGATCAAATATCTGCTGGAGGATGCAAAGCTGGAAAAGCTGATGGAGCAGCCAGGCCTTTACCGGACGCCCATTGTCCGCAATGGCAGACAGGCTACCGTGGGCTACTGCCCGGAGGTCTGGAAACAGTGGGAAGAGGCGGAACGCCATGCCATGTGAAAGCTGCGTCTATTATGTCTATGATGAGGAGCTGGACTGTTATAGCTGCCTGGTGGAGCTGGATGAGGACGAATACGGCAGATTTTTGCGGGAAGAATGCCGCAGCTGCCCCTACTACAGGGCGGATGATGAATACGGTGTGGTCCGCCACCAGATGTGAGGGAATAAAATGGGAAAAGAAGTCAAGACCAATGCCATGCGGATTCTGGACAGAATGAAGCTGCCCTATACGCTGAACAGCTACGAATGCAAGGAATTCATTGACGGGGTGCATATTGCAAATATGCTGGGGCAGGATCCGGCACAATCCTTCAAAACCCTGGTGTGCAGCGGAAAGGGCGGCGGCTATTATGTGTTTGTGCTGCCGGTTGCCCGGGAGCTGGAT
>JALELB010000042.1 GCA_022768805.1 Ruminococcus sp. | reverse complement strand
TACCTCCATTCTGGTGAAGAAGCAGGCGGGGGTATAACTCCGTAAAACGCCGGCTTCTGCGGAAAACCGAGGGGTTCACGCCCCAGAGTCTTGAAAATGCCCGGGTGAATACTTCCGGTGAATGGTACTGATATTGCAGCGCAATCTCCGTTACACTCAGCTCCGTACTGCACAGGAGCCTGGCCGCAAGGGTCAGCCGCCGTTTGGTGATATATTCTCCCACACTGAAATGCACTGCATAGCGGAACAGCTTCTGCAGTCCGGACAGGGACACATAGCAGGCGTTTGCCACATCCTGCTGGGTAAAGTCCTCCTCCAGGTTCCGTTCAATGTATGCAAGCGCCTCTGTCAGCACTTCAAAATTCTTCAAGCGATCACCTCCTGTTGATGCATGGATACCGGTATCATGCTTTCAGTATACCAGATCCTGCAGGAATCTGCTTGACGTTTTGAGCATAATTATACAGAATCCCCGAGGACAGCCTCTGCACAGCGGATGCCGTCCACTGCTGCGGAGGTAATGCCGCCTGCATAGCCCGCCCCTTCTCCGCAGGGGTACAGTCCTGCAAGACCGGTGGACTGCAGATTTTCGCCCCGGAGAATCCGCACCGGGGAGGAGCTTCTGGTTTCGGGGCCGGTCAGCAGAGCCTCTGCGTCATCAAAGCCCGGCAGCAGCCGTCCTAGCCGGGGCAGTGCCAGCCGCAGGGAGCGGCAGACGAATTCCGGCAGGTATTCCTCCGGAGGAAGCAGCACGGTGCCCGGGGCATAGGTGGGCTGTACCGCTCCGTATGCTCCGGGCGTCCGGTTCATCAGAAAGTCCCCGGCGGTGATGGCAGGCGCAGCATAGCTTTTCCCCGCTGCCAGATAGGCCCGATGCTCGATCCGGCGCTGGAATTCCACCCCGGCCAGGGGATGGTCACTGCCGAAATCCTCCGGCTGTACCCCCACCAGCAGGGCACTGTTGGCGTTCCTGCCGTCCCGGGCAAAACAGCTCATGCCGTTGGTGACCACATGCTCTTGCTCAGAGGCGGCAGCCACCACCTGCCCGCCGGGGCACATACAGAAGGTATATACGCTTCTGCCTCCGGGCAGATGGGTTACCAGCTTATAATCCGCTGCGCCCAGAGCAGGATGACCGGCAAATTTTCCGTACAGCGCCTGGTTCATCCGGCTTTGGAGATGTTCGATGCGCATACCCACCGCAAAGCTCTTCTGGGTCATGGGAATGCCCATTTTCCACAGCATGGAAAAGGTGTCCCGGGCGCTGTGACCGATGGCGAGAATGGCCTGCCGGGCAGGAAGCACCTGGGTTTCTCCGGCCTGGGTATACCGGACTGCGGTAAGCTGTCCATCCTTTTGCTCCAGTCCCATGACGCATGCGCCGAAATGCACCGTGCCGCCAAGCTCCAGAATCCGTTCCCGGAGATTCCGCACTGTGGGGGCGAGCCTGTCCGTACCGATATGGGGCTTTGCCTGCCAGAGAATCTCAGCGGGAGCGCCGCATGCCGCAAAGGTTTCCAGCACAAAGCGAATCCGGGGATCCTTGGTGCCGGTGTTCAGCTTCCCGTCGGAAAAGGTGCCTGCGCCCCCCTCTCCGAACTGCACATTGCAGTCCGGATCCAGGGTGCCCCCATTCCAGAAGCGGCGCACCGCAGCGGTACGGGTGTCCACATCATAGCCCCGTTCCAGCAGCACGGGCTTTGTCCCTGCCAGCGCCAGCACATAAGCAGCAAAGAGCCCTGCAGGGCCGCTGCCGATGACCACCGGGGACAGGTTACGGGGGGATGCTGCCGGCACATGGTACTGATAGGGGGTATAGGGCAGCACATCCTTGTCCCCTTTGCATGCCGACAGCAGTGCATCCTCCCGGTCTGCGGTCACCAGCAGGGAGGCAGTGAAATGGACGGCCTGTTTTTTCCGGGCATCCACCGACCGCCGGAACAGCTGTACAGTACACAGCTGCTTTCTGTCCGTATGGAGCCGCTGTGCCGCCAGATCCGTCAAAGTCTTTTGCGTATAGGACAGGGGAAGGGTTACGTTGCGCAGCAGAATCATGGCTTCACCTGCTTTCCGTTCAGAGACCGGGCGGCAGCTTTTCCGGCACAGCAGCCGGATGCCCATGCCCACATGAGATTATAGCCCCCGCAGTCCCCGTGCAGATCTGCGGCCTCTCCGGCCACATACAGACCCGGGCAGCGCCTGGACTCCAGTGTATCCGTCAGCACATTCCCGGGGATGCCCCCCATGGTGACCTGGGCAGTCTGCCAGGATGCGGTGCCGGTGACGGGAAAGGTCAGCCCCTTCAGCAGCGCTGCAGTATGCTGCAGCTGGGTATGGGTCAGACAGGCGGCAGGCTCTGTCAGGGCTTTGTCGGTAATCCGCCGCAGCAGCACTTGCCCCAGCCGCTTGGGAAGCATGCCGGTAAGCAGATCCTCCAGCGGAAGCATCCTGCGCCGGGCATGCACCTGGAGCAGCTGACTGTATGCCTCCTCCCGGCTCCATTCCGGCAGCAGATCCGCGGAAATGGTGAGCCGGCTGCCGTGTTCTGCGGCAAGACCGGACAGCTGGAAGATGCAGATGCCGGACAGGGCACCATCGGAAAACTGCAACTCTCCGGTTTCCCTCCGCAGGCATTTGTCCCCCAGAAGCGCGCTGACAGCTCCATGCACCCGGATGCCCTTTAAGGCTTTTACCGCCGCCGGATCCGTCCGGATGGGACACAGGGCAGGCTTCGGGGTGTTTACCGGATGTCCCAGGCCACGGAGCAGTGCCATGGCGGTGCCGTCCGTGCCGCAGTTGGGGGCCGCATAGCCTCCGGCAGCGAAAATGACCCGTTCCGCAGAGAGCATGCCCTGGGGGATGGCCAGCAGAAAGTCTCCCTTGTTCCGGCGCAGACCGGTGACCCGGGCGTCGCAGCTGAGCTGTACCCCCTGGCTCTGGCAGGCAAAGCGCAGCCCGTCCAGAACCGATGCGGCCGTGTTGCTCATGGGATAGATGCGGCCCTCCGGATCTTTTCGGCAGGATACCCCAAGCTGCAGGAAGAACGCTTCCGGATCCGTTCCGGCAAGAATCTGCTCCGTCTGGGGCAGACTACCCTTGTAATGGGTCATTTCCCGGTGGGTATTTCCAAGATTGCACCTGCCGTTGCCGGTGAGCAGAAGCTTTTTTCCCACCCGGGGCAGCCGCTCCAGAACCGTGACCTGTGCCCCTGTCCGGGCAGCGGTGTATGCTGCTGCCAGACCGGATGCGCCTCCGCCGATAACGGCGATTTGTGTGTGTGTCTGCGTCATGATGGCCTCCGTGAATCAATATGCTTTCAGTATAGCACAGGCGGACAGTGAAGTCAATCGCCGGACCATTGCGGGACATGCGTTGACATCTGTCGGGGAATATAGTATACTTTGAGAAGCATGATACAACAAGAAAGGGATGAACCGGTATGCCGGAAGAGTGGATGAATTTTCCGCTGAGCGGGGAGCTGTTATGTGCCCTGGCTCTGGTGATTGTAGATATATGCGCACTGGTGCTGATGCTGATGACCAGGCGGGAACGGCGTGTGACAGATCGGGTATGGGAAAAGGTCAGCGCCCGGATGGAGCTGGCGGACAGCAAGCACCGCTACCCCTTGGAGGCGGAGGAGATTCTCATCGGCAGGCACGGGGCCGCTGACATCCGGCTGCAGGATGCTACCGCTTCCCGGTATCATGCGCTGCTGACTGTGTGCGATGGAGTATGGCGGATTACGGATCTGGATTCCGCCGGAGGAACCTTTGTCAACGGCAAACGGATCTCCTCGGTGAGACTGCACGAAAACGACCGGATCCGGATCGGCGGAACCACCTTCTGCCTGCGTAAAAGGAGCGCATGATGTACAAAAACGGTATTTCCTATTTCGGGCTGATTCTGCTGATTCTGCTTTCCCACATTTCCCTGCTGGCCATTGTGCTGTTCCGGGGCAATTACGGAGATGTAACAGATGTGGGACTGCTGACAGCCATTGTGCTGGGCACGGATCTGATTTATTTCTGTGTACTGCGGCTGATGCGTCAGGCTACCTATACGGCGGATTTTGCTCTGGTGCTGCTGCTGAATATGAGCGTGATCTTCCAGTCCTGCTTCGGGGGCGTGGGCTTTGCCTTCAAGCATTATCTGATGACGGTGGGGGCATTCGTATGCTGCCAGATCGCCTATCTGCTGACCCGGGATGCTGTGGTGACGGAGAAGCGGAAGCCGGTGTATTACATCCTGTTCGGGGTGCTGATGCTGTCCATTCTGCTGTTTACCGGCAGCCGGGGCATCTGGATTGATCTGGGCTTCATTACGCTTCAGCCCTCGGAATTCTTAAAGCCCGTATTCGTTCTGCTGTGCGCCACCTCCATTTCCGCCCAGCAGAACAAAAAGAAAACCCTGGGCTTTCGCATCGTCCGGGACAACTGGTATGTGTACGGCTGCACAGTGCTGATTGTACTGCTGCAATGGTGGTGCCGGGACCTGGGAAGCCTGCCCACCTTCCTGGCGGTAGCGGGCTGCGGCCTGATCTGCCGGATCTGCTATCCCCGGGCAAAGCTGTCCAAGAAGCTGATTGTCGGGCTGTGTGCCGGAGGTGCTGCACTGGCTGCGATCGCAGTAAAGCTTGCCCCTGCCTATGTGCTGGAGCGTCTGCATGTGGATATCTGGAAGGATCCCAGCGGAAGCGGCTACCAGCAGTGCAAGGCGCTGATCGCCATTGCAGAGGGGGGCTGGTTCGGCAAGGGTCCCGGACAGGGTACCTTGCATAAGGTGGCTGCCTCCGATACGGATATTGTGTTTTCCACCATCTGTGAGGAATGGGGGCTGCTGATGGCGCTGCTTGCCATCTTCACCATTCTGCTGATTCTCTGCACCAGTCTCACCAATACCCCCCGTTCCTATTACCACGCCTGCATCGTCAACGGGGTGGTGGCAGTGTTCGTGGTACAGATGACCCTGAACATTTTCGGCTCCTGCAATCTGATTCCCTTTACCGGGGTAACGATTCCGTTCATTTCCCAGGGCGGCAGCTCCATGCTGACCAGCGGCTTCCTAGTGGGACTGCTCAAGGCAACCCAGTCGCCTCTGTTCCATTCCCAGGTCAAGGTTCCGAGGCGGAAAGCTCCCATATTGAACAAGAAAAGAAAGGCGATGGCATGAAAAGCATTTTACGCGGACGCCGGCTGGTCACCCTGATGCTCCTGCTGTTTCTGGCAGGAATGGTGGTATTGGTGGTGCGGATTCAGCTGGAGGCTTCCTTTTATATTTCCCAGTCCGGCAAGCCCTGCTACGGCATGGTCTATGACCGGGAGGGGGATGTGCTGTTTGACGGCATCAACGGCTACAGCGGCTATGAAAGCGGCCATTTTGCCGACATCGGCAGTCTGATCGGAGACACCAGCGGCCAGATGACCAATACCCTGGTTGCCCGGAATCTGGAGCTGCTCACCAATTACAGCTTTACCACCGGCATGCGGCGGGATGGCAAAAGCGCCATTACCACCACCCTGGATCATGCAGCCAATCAGGCAACCTACAAGGCATTCGGGAAAAAAGACGGGATTGCCATTGCCTACAACTATAAAACCGGGGAAATGCTGGTGAATGTGAGCAAGCCCTGTGTGGATGTGGCAAAGGGCTATGGGGATATTTCCAATTTCCCGGAGGGCAGTCTGCTGTGTAAGGCATTTTACGGCACAGTGCCCGGCTCTACCCAGAAGGTTTCCACGGTGATTGCCGCAACGGAGATTCTGGGGGCGGAGCAGCTGGAATCCCTGTCCTATTCCTGCAGCGGCAGTTATCTGAACGACAGCCATCAGTCCATTAACTGCCACAAATCTAGCGGACACGGACAGCAGGATATTATCCAGGCCTTCGCCAACAGCTGCAATCCCTTCTTCGCCCAGCTGCTGGAACGCTCCGGCATGCCGCTGGACCGGATTATATCCGTATACCGGGGTATGGGCTATGCAGTCAACGGAGATCAGAAAGGCACCATCAGCATTGACGGCATCCTTAGTGAAACTGCATCCACTACCCTGAAGGATATTCATGATTTTGACACCCAGTGGGGTTGTATGGGTCAGGGGGAAACCCTGGTGAGTCCCTGTCAGCTGATGATGTGGCAGAGTGCGGTTGCCAACGGCACCGGCGTATCCACCAAGCCCCATCTGATTGCCTCCGTAACCAATGTGTCAGGCAAGGTGACGCAAACCGCTGTAACCGAGTATACGGAGCAGCTGTTTTCACCCGCTGCCGCCCGGGAGGTCCGGAAGATCATGCTGGACAACGGAAAGAATCACTACGTGGCTTCGGGAAAGATCCGGGGCTATGATATCGGCGTCAAGAGCGGTACCGCCCAGGTGAACGGCGGCAAGGAGGAAAATTCCCTGCTGGTAGGCTTTGTGAATGATCCGGCTTTTCCCATTGCCTTCTGTGTGGTGATTGAGAAACGGGTCGGCGGAGAGGTGACGACCCATCAGATCGTTCAGCAGATGCTGGATGCACTGAAATGAAAAACAGGCAGTATGAGGATATCATACTGCCTGTTTTGTTTATGCCATATGGCGTTAATCCCGCTGGGAATTCATGACCGTCTGTAAGCCCTGGAGCAGCTCCTGATCCCGGAACTGGCAGG
>JALELB010000001.1 GCA_022768805.1 Ruminococcus sp. | reverse complement strand
GCATTGTTCCGTTATATTCATGGTTTCTACAATTCCATTCGCCCGCACTCTCATAACAATGGAGTCTCACCCATCGACGCTGAAAACCTCGTTACCTAGTTCTCAACTTTTTTCTGTCCACTTTATTGACATCGGACCATCACACTATATACAGGAAGCAGAAGTGATTGATTCCGTTCTTAACGCTGTACGGAGAATCTTCGATATGTACAGACTGGATAAGAACGAGTGCAGACGTACTCTTGTTAGATGGATTTGTCAGCGTAATGAAATGAAAATCCGTGAAACCAATGAGCGAGTTAAGGCAATCACAGAAAGACTTGATACTATCAATAAAACGGAACAGGCTCGTTTTGAGCAGAAGCTGCAACAGGAGATTTCGCAGTTTTGCGAATCTCCTGAAGGACGCATTCTACCGCAAACGGAAGTTCATCTGTCAAGTGGTTCTTCCGGACAAAACCGAGCACCTTATACTGAAATGCCTGCTGCGTCAGATCATCACGATTTGTAATGTACACAATAGGAATGTTATTGCTGTTTTCACGAAGAAATGCAGAAATGGCAAATCCGGAGTCCTGCGGCATATCAATATCCAGAAAAAGTGCGTCATACGCAGTCACATGAAGTGCGTCCAGCAGCTCTTTTCCGGATGTAAATTTATCGATTTGAAATGTTACATTTAGGTCATTCTGGATTTGCTTAAAAGTAACAGCTATTGTTTCGATTGCTACCGGCTCATCATCTACAATTGCAATTCTGATCATAGTCACACCGCCCGATTAGTATCTTACCATAATTATATTATATTCTCTGTCATTTTTCAAGTCTAATAACGTATGATCGACAAGATGCTCTGCATTTAGGCAGTTGTATTGATCGGGGCATCCATTATGCTTCGTTTTTGCTGCCACTTTATCTTCAACCCAAGGGGAGTGCGCTTATACACAAAAAGAAATCCTCGGAAACGACGTGTTTCCGAGGATTTTGCATTGGAGCTAGTAGTCGGACTCGAACCGACGACCTGCGCATTACGAATGCGCTGCTCTACCAACTGAGCCATACTAGCATATTATATTTTGCAAGGCTTGCTGTGTCCGTTGTGATGTCGCTTGACCGACAACCCACGACCCGCTCATTACGAATCCGCTACACTATCAACTGTGCTACGCAACCCTGTGAAAATGCACAATATTATTCTACCACAAAATCCGGAAATGTCAAGGGGGAACACTAAAAAAATGAAAATTTCAAAAAATTCTTTAGAAGAATTGAAATTCCCCGCCGCATGTGATATAATATGAATTGTGTAATGTTTGCGGCAGATAAGCCGGTAGAATAAAAGAATACAACAATCGGAGGTTTTTATGGCACAGAAGAAAAAGAAGCTGGTTTCCAGTCTGGCTGTTTTTATGATGATTATCTGCGTGCTCTGTATTGCAGCGGGGCTGACGTCCAATTTGATGTTCGGCGGGCGGAATGCTTCCCCCACAGTGATGGGCTATCAGGTTTATCTGAACCGCACTGCGGATATGGAGCCGCTTGTAACCCGGAATGCAGCAGTGTTTGTCCAGGCCCAGCATGAATACGCCAAGGAGAATGTGGTGCTGTACACCAATAGTGCGGGAGACAAAACGATCGGTAGGATCAGCCTGATCTCCGCCGACACGGAGGGTCAGGATGCCCGGGTCATTTATTATCTCAACAATGCCAGCGGCACGGAAACAGCGGAAATCGAGAAAAACTCCATTATCGGCCTTTGCCGCTTTGAAAATACCGCCATCGGCAGTGCGCTGCTGGTTATGACGGGAACCTGGGGCATTCTGCTGCTCATTGCTCTGCCCTGTGTGATCCTGCTGATTTATGTGATCTCCCGCTTCGTTGCCGCCAATGCGGAGGATGATGAGGACGAGGAGGAGCACAGCCATCCCTCCAGGAATGGCAAGCGCAAGCCCCAGTCCCCCCTGTTCAATGCAGACAGCGCAAAGCGTGCGGACGAGGATTTTGCAGAGCGGAAGGCAAGTCTGGCGGAGCATTTCCATCAGCAGGGTGCAGAGGCTGGGAAAAAGAAAAAGCACAAGTCGGATTCCAGACAAAAACCGGCGGATCCGGAGGCCTCCAGACAGCGCCGGGCGAAAATTGAAGCAGCGGAGCAGCTGGCTGCACAGGAGCATGCACGCAGACAGGGTGAGCAGGCTTACGCGCAGGACAATGACGAGGATACCGAAAGCAGTGAAACGGATGCACGGGTAGCTGCCATCAAGCGGGCTATGCGCCAGCGGGCAGAGGAGCGTGAACGGATTCAGGCTGAGGAGGAGCAGCGGATTGCTGCATCCAAGGCAAAGCAGCATGCTGCACAGGAGCGTGCAAAGCAGGAGGCTGCCAGGGAAACGGCGGAAAAGCCGGCTGTCAGAACGGCTGCTAAGCCGGCGCCCAAGCCGGCACAGAGCCGCCCGGCACGTTCTTCCGGCCCTATGGATTTTGAGGAACTGATGAGGCAGCTGGACGAAGAAAAGAAAAAGCTGAGCTGAGCAAAAACGCTGCTGCATGCAAATGCGGCGGCGTTTTTTAGACATTGTTCTTCCGGAGGGAATATGGCAAAGCTTGTGAACCGATACATTGTCCGGCTGAACGGTCGGGGAGAATGCCGGTATCTGTATACACGGCGGGCAGCAGTGAAAGACCCTGTCCTGGCTCGATCCTTTGTCCGGCGGAATGCTGCGGAACGGTTTTATGCAGAATGCATCTTCCACAGCCCCGGCGTGGAGGGGGAGATTATCAGGGTTATGCTGGAGCAGCGGTATGCACGCAGCGCCAGGGGAGCGGTCTATTACTGTATACCGGGAGCAGACAAAAAAATCTGATAAAAAAGACAAAAAGCACTTTCCAAATACACAGGAATGTTGTATAATAAATATATATGTGATTTCCGGGAATGGGATTCCCGTGCGAAAGGAAAATAGAGTTATGCTGAATCGTGTAAAGGTCGTCATCTGCGGCAAGGAATATGTGGTACAGACGGAAGAAGCACCCAGCTATGTATATAGCCTGGCCAAGACGCTGGAGAAGAAGATCCTGAGTATTACGGAAACCAACACCCGTGTTTCCGCCCATCATGCGGCGGTCATGGTTGCCCTTTCCACTCTGGATGAGCTGAGCAAATCCACTGCCAACGTGGAAACCATCCGTGCTCAGGTCAAGGAGTATGTGGATGAAGCGGGAAAGGCCCGGATCGAGCGGGATCTGGCGCTGCGTGAAAATGAATCCTTAAAGGCGAAGATCGCCCAGCTGGAGAATATCGTCAAGCTCAAGTCCCTGAAGGAAAGCCTGGATGGCTGATCGTCTGCCGGAGCTGCTTGCCCCTGCAGGCGGGCCGGAGGCTTTGCTGGCTGCACTGCGGTGCGGCGCAGACGCAGTGTATGTGGGTGCGTCGGATTTTTCCGCCCGGCAGAGTGCTGAAAATTTTGACGCCGCCGCATTAAGGGAAGCCTGCAGGCTTTGTCACCTGTACGGGGCGAAGCTGTATCTGGCGGTGAATACCCTGGTGTTTGACAACCAGTTTTCCCGGCTGGACAGATTAACCCGGGAGGCGGCGGATGCCGGCGTGGATGCCTTTATTATGCAGGATCCGGGCGCCATTGCTTTCGTGGGGCAGATTTGCCCCACCATGCCCATCCACGCCTCTACCCAGATGACCGTGCATACGGTGCAGGGTGCCCTGGAGGCTGCCCGGCTGGGGATCCGCCGGGTGGTGGCGGCAAGAGAGCTTTCCTGCCGGGAGCTGGAGGCTCTGTGCGGCACCGGCCTGGAAATTGAGGTGTTCTGTCACGGGGCGTTGTGCATGTCCGTGTCCGGGCAGTGCTACCTGTCGGCTATGGTGGGCTCCCGCAGTGCCAATCGGGGGCGGTGCGCCCAGGCCTGCCGGCTGCCCTTTACCGCCTGCGGCGATGCAGGGGCATGTGCCCTGTCCCTGAAGGACCTGTGCAGCGTCAGCCGGATTCCGGAGCTGGTGGGAATGGGGGTTGCCTCCCTGAAGATCGAGGGGCGGATGAAGCGGCCGGAGTATGTGGCGGCGGCAGTGACCGCCTACCGACAGGCGCTGGCAGGACAGCCGGTTGACCTGGAGCAGCTGCGGGCGGTATTCTCCCGGAGCGGCTTTACGGACGGCTATCTCACCGGTAAGCGGCAGCGGATGTTCGGTGTCCGGAGCCGGGAGGATGTGACAGCGGCAAAGCAGGTGCTGCCCGGGCTGCAGAGCTTGTATGCAAAGCCGGGAAAACAGGCATCCCTGACAGCGGAAATGGAGCTGCATGCACAGCAGCCTGCCCGTCTGACCCTGACTGATGAGGCAGGGCATACCGCCACGGTACAGGGGGATATTCCGGAGCCTGCCCAGCATGTGTCCCTGGATATACCCCGGCTGGAGCGGCAGCTGGCAAAGCTGGGGGACACCATTTATACGCTGAACCATGCAGAGCTGACCGGGGAGGGGGGGCTGACCCTTTCCGCCGGCAGCATCAACGCCATGCGCCGGGCAGCGGCGGAGCAGCTGGATGCGGCCCGCATCCGGGACAACACCCCGGTGCATACCCTTGCCCGGCAGGAGTATTTGACTCCCCGCCCTGTACAGACAGGAGAGTGGCAGCTGCATATCCACGCAAGAGAAGCCGGACAGCTGGAACAGCTTCCGCCGGAGGCCTATGCTCTGGCCGGGCTGTCTCTTGACCAGTGGCGGCCGGACAGCCCGGTGCCCATGGCAAAGCGGCTGCTGATTCCGCCCCGGTTGATTACAGATGAGCCCGGGCTTGCGGCCCGGCTGGAGACGCTGTACCATGCCGGCTACCGGCACCTGCTGTGCAGCAATCCGGCTCATGTGGCACTGGGCAGGCAGCTGGGCTTTACCCTGCACGGAGATTTCGGGCTGCATACCGCCAACAGCGCTGCCGCAACAGTTTATGCAGAGCAGGGGCTTTCCGATCTGATTCTGTCGGTTGAGCTGAAGCTGGGGGCTATGCGGCAGCTCCGGAGCCCGGTGCCGGTCGGTGCAATCCTTTACGGCAGACTGCCCCTGATGCTGATGCGCAACTGTCCCATCCGCAATGAGATCGGCTGCAAGCGGTGCAGGCATAACCTGACCGACCGCACAGGGCGGAGCTTCCCGGTATACTGCACGGAGGAATATGCGGAGCTGTTCAACGCAGAGCCCATTTACCTGGCGGACCGGCTGGAGGATTGGCGCCGGATGCGTTTCGGGGTATTGCTGTTTACGGATGAATCCCCGGAGCAGGCAGCCCGGATTACACAGCAGTACCGGACGGGACAGGCTGTCCTGCCGGCTCATTATACCCGGGGTCTTGCCTACCGGGGCGTACAGTAAGGAGTCCATATGAAATTACAGATCATGCGGCTGCGGCCGGAGGCGGTGCTTCCCCGGCGGCAGACACCGGGCAGCGCCGGGTATGATCTTTCCGCCTGCCTGACGGAGGATCTGATTTTAGAGCCGGGAGCTTGTGTACCGGTGCCTACGGGCATCGCCCTTTGCCCGGACCGGCAGGATGTTGTTCTGCTGGTGTATGCCCGGTCCGGGCTTTCCACAAAGTATGGGGTGAGCATGGCCAACGGCGTGGGCGTTATCGACAGCGACTACCGGGGGGAGATTCTGGTGCCCCTGGTGAACCGGGGCGGGGAGCCCTTCCGTATTACACCGGGTATGCGGATTGCCCAGCTGGTGGTCACACCGGTGCTGCTGCCTGACACAGAGGAAGTACAGCAGCTGCCGGATTCGGCACGGGGCGCCGGAGGCTTCGGCTCCACCGGACAATAGGAGCATAGGAGGACGGAATGAAAAATAAACTGGTATTGTTATTCATGATTATCACTGCGGCGGTGCTGGGCGGCTTGCTTGGCAACCTGTGTGACGGCGTATACGGGCTGAGCTGGCTTGCCTATTCCAAGGCCATAGGTCTGGACGCCACCACCCTGAATCTCAGCGTATTTGATCTGACCTTCGGGATTCATGTGCAGATGAATGTGGCGCAGATTATCCTGCTTGCGCTGGCACTGGTGGTATCTCCCAAGATTGCAAACGCCATCAAGACCTGAGAGAAAAAACGGGTGTTTCCGGCGGCTTTTTGTCGAAAAAATGATTGTGTATCCGTGGGAATGGTGGTATAATAAATAAGACAACACTGTATGGAGCGGACAGCGTCACGCAGAGGACGGCCGCATTACAGAACAAGAGAAACCGGATGAAGGAGAAAACAGATGTTTACAAGGGACATTGGGATTGACCTGGGGACAGCAAATACCCTTGTGTATTTGCGGGGAAAGGGCATTATTATTCGTGAACCCTCCGTGGTTGCGGTGAATACCCGCACGGATCAGGCACGTTATGTGGGCAAGGAGGCCAAGGAGGTCATCGGCAGGACTCCCGGCTCCATTGTGGCGGTGCGCCCCCTGAAGGACGGGGTCATTGCGGATTTTGACATTACCACTACCATGCTGCAGGAATTTATCCGCAAGGCACTGCAGGGCACCATTTTCACCAAGGCCAGGGTGATTATCTGCATTCCCTCCGGCGTAACGGCGGTGGAGCGCCGTGCGGTGAAGGAGGCTGCGGAAAAGGCAGGCGCCAAGCGGGTGAATATCATCGAAGAGCCGATGGCGGCTGCCATCGGTGCAGGTCTGCCCACCCTGGATGCCACCGGCAGTATGATCGTGGATATCGGCGGCGGCACCAGCGAGGTGGCTGTGATTTCCCTGGGGGGCATCGTAACCTCCCGGTCCGTGCGGGTTGCCGGAGATGAGTTCGACAAGGCCATTGTCAACTATATCCGCCGCAAGTATAATCTGCTGATCGGCGAGCGCACTGCGGAGAATATCAAGCTGGAAATCGGCTCCGCCTTTCCCAGCGAGCAGGAGTCCGGCATGGAGATCAAGGGACGGAATCTGCTGAACGGCTTGCCGGAGAATATCACCATCACCTCCGCAGAGGTGCGGGATGCACTGGCAGAGCCCCTGTCCCGGGTAATTGAAGCCATTAAGATCACCCTGGAAAAGACCCCGCCGGAGCTTTCTGCGGACATCATCGACCAGGGCATCACCCTTGCAGGAGGCGGCGCCCTGCTGCGGGGGCTTGACAAGCTCATCAACCGGGAAACCGGTATGCCCGTATATGTGGCGGAGTACCCCCTGGACTGTGTGGCAGAGGGCACCGGCCGGATCCTGGAGAATCTGGACAAATACCGGGATCTGCTGACCGAGGAAGTACGGTATTACTAAACATGATACAGGGCGAGAAGCATCTCGCCCTTTTCGGGTTTTCCACAGACAACCGGAAGGAGTCAGGGCATGGGCGGATTTTTTCGCAGTTTCAAATTCAAAATCATACTGGGGATACTGGCTGTACTGCTGGGGGTCGTGCTGTATGCGGTGACCCAGGGCGGCAATACCACCTGGCTTTCCCAGGCATTCGGCACGGTATTCAATCCGGTCCGGCAGGCATTCAGCGCAGTTTCCGATAAAATCGAAGAGGGCGTTGATACCATCATCAATGCGCAGCAGTATTATGACGAAAACCAGGAGCTCCGGGCGCAGATCGGCGCCCTCAACAGCCAGCTGGTGGATTATGAGGATACCAAGGAGGAGCTGGCGGAGCTGAGAAAATTCCTGGGCATCAAGGAGGAGCATCCGGACTTTGTCCATTCTGCGCCCTGCCACCTGATCTCCTACGTGACAAACGATCCTTACGGCGCCTTTGTCATTGACCGGGGCCGGGAGGACAGCATTTCCGTGAACGACCCGGTGATGACCGGCGAAGGCCTTGTGGGGGTCATTACGGAGGTGGCGGACAGCTATGCCACTGTGCGGACAGTGCTGTCTCCGGATCTGTCCATCGGCGCCGTATGCAACCGCACCAAGGATACGGGCATCGTGGAGGGCAATCTCCACTACGCCGCCGACGGAAAAACCAAAATGATTTACATGGACAAGGCGATGACCATGCAGCAGGGGGATCTGGTTATCACCGCAGGCAGCTCCGGGCTGTTTCCCCGGGGCTGTGTCATCGGCAATGTGGTGGAAACCGGTATGGAGGAAAGCGGTTTGTCGGCCTATGCGGTAATCCAGCCGGCGGTGAACCTGGAGCGGATCACCAGCGTGGTGGTACTGCTGGACTTTAACGGCAAGGGGGCGGATTATGACAATTAGTGCGCCCAAGCGCAGTCCCAAGCAGGAACGGCTCTGTACCGCCCTGCGGTGGGTTCTGTATGTACTGTTGCTTGCCCTGTGCTATGTCCTGCAATGCACCGGCAGGCACCTGAATCCCCTGTATGTAATGCCTGCGGCGGTTTGCATCTCCATGAGCGAGGGGGTGCTGACCGCTGCCGGTGTGGGTGTAGTCACAGGCCTGATGATCGATATTTCCTGCGGCAAGCTGCTGGGGCTCAATGCGGTTTTCATGGTCTGCGGCTGCGTGTGTACGGCACTGCTGTTCATGCATCTGCTGCGGCACAATGTCATCAACGTGCTGATTGTCACCCTGCTGCTGGCCGGGCTGCAGGGCGGGCTGGATTACCTGCTTTATTACTATATGTGGAATTATGATGCGGTGCAGACGGTGTTTGTCCGCTGGCATCTGCCGGTGATATTCCTGACGGCAGGAGCGGTGCTGCCCCTGTATCCGGTGTTCAAGCTGATTAAGCGCAGACTGCTGCCCCCCTCCGGCAACGCCAATGAGGCATAAGTCTGCGGAAAGGAGTATGGGTGTATGAAGGAAACCTTGGCGCTGCTGGGTGACCGGCTGCGGGCAGTGTTCCTGGTGCTGCTGGTGGTGGTGTCCGTGATCCTGGGCGGGCTGCGGCTTATGAAGATCCAGGTGGTCAACGGTACTGCATACCTGGAAAAGGCCCAGTCCACCGCCGTATATACCCAGTCGGTCAGCGCTGCCCGGGGTGAGATCGTGGACAGTCAGGGCAACACCATCGTGGGCAATAAAATCGGCTATAATATCATTGTGGAAAAGGCCTATTTCCCGGCGGACAATGCAGAAGGCAATGCTGTGCTGCTGCAGGTTGCCCGGATGCTGAAGGAGCGTGAGCTGGACTGGAACGATACCATGCCCATCACCATGGTGGAGCCCTTTTCCTTTCTGAGCGATTCAGAGGAGCGGGTGGAAAAGCTCCGCACCATGCTGAACCTGAATACCTACGCTACTGCCCAGAACTGTATGGATAAGCTGATCGGGGACTATGACATTGCGGATACCTATACCCCCAGAGAGCAGCGTATTATTGCCGGCATCCGCTATGAAATGCTGCTGCGCAGCTTTGCCGTGAATAATCATTATACCTTTGCGGAGGATATCCCGCCGGAGCTGGTGACCCTCATCAAGGAGCGGCGGCTGCAGCTGCCGGGCTTTGACGTGATCGAGGAGGCCATCCGCAGTGTGGAGCAGGGAGATATTCTGCCCCATGAGATCGGCACGGTGGGGCCGATCTACAGCAAGGAGGAGCTGGAGAAGCTCAAGGAAAACGGCCACAGCTACCTGTTGTCCGATACCGTGGGCAAGAGCGGACTGGAGCTGGCACTGGAAAAGGAACTGCGGGGCACTGACGGCACCAAGGAGATTACCTATCTTAACGGCCAGGCGGTTTCTTCCGAGATCACCCAGGAGGCCGTGGGCGGAAACCGGGTGCAGCTGACGGTGAACAGCGACTTTCAGCGGGGCCTCCAGAAGGTGCTGGAGGATATGATGGCCTATCTGCGGAATCTGAACGATCCCGCCTATGATGATGTATCCGCCGGGGCACTGGTGGTTCTGGATGTGAAATCCAACGCAGTGCTGGGTATGGCCACTGCGCCCACCTATAACCTGGAGGAGCTGATGAATGACTATCAGTCCGTGCTGAACCGGGAGAATACGCCCCTGGTAAACCGGGCGACGGACGGCCTCTACCGGCCGGGCTCCACCTTCAAGACCATTACCGCCACCGCCGGGCTGAATACCGGAATTATCAACGCCGGCACTACCTTCTTCTGCACAAGAAATTATAAGTATCTGGACAGCACGGTGCATTGTACCGGCTATCACTCCGCCATCAATGTGACCCGTGCCATCCAGGTGTCCTGTAATATCTTCTTCTATGAGCTGGCACAGCGGCTGGGCATTGACACCATCTCGGAATATGCCACCTACTACGGTCTGGGTCAGTCCCTGGGGCTGGAATCCGGGGATGCTGCCGGGCGGCTGGCAAATCCGGCGACCTTTGAAAAGCTGGATATGCCCTGGTATGCAGGCTATGTGCTTCAGGCCGCCATCGGCCAGTCCGAGGTGCAGGTAACGCCCCTGCAGATGGCGGTGGCTGCCTCCACCATTGCAAACGAGGGGGTCCGCTATCGCCCCCACCTGGTGGACAGCGTATACAACAATGCAGGCACCAAGCTCATCTATCAGACGGAGCCGGTGGTAGCGGAGCAGATCGATGTCCAGTACGATTCTGTGTATCCTCTGATCCGGCAGGGTATGATGCTTGCCGCCCAGAGCACCATGCCCAAGGAGTATTCCCTTACCCATCTGGGGTTCCAGACCGCCATCAAAACCGGTACCCCCCAGTCCCCCCGGGGAACCGACTCCTTTGTGATCGGCTTTGCTCCGGCGGAGAATCCGGAGATTGCCTTTGCAGGGGTGATTGAGGGCGGAAATTATGCCAAATATATGGTCCGCAAGGTACTGGAGCTGTATGCGGACTGCTATCCGGATACAGAAATAGGTGAACATCTTACAGGCGAATAATTCCATCATCTGATTTTATTGTGCATATTGTACAAAGACGGTCTGTCGAAACAATGTAACTATACAATTTTTCAATTTTCCTGAAAAGGGGCTTTGACAATTCCGTGATGTATGGTATAATATAGTATGATATACTGTGTACAGAAAGATTTGAATCCGGCTGTCTGCGCTGCTGCAGAGAATATAACCAGTGTATGCCGGCAAATAGGGGAAAGGAATCTGATATTATGTCAAAAGTAATTGCAGTTACATCCGGCAAAGGCGGTACAGGAAAATCTACCATCTGTTCCGGCCTGGGCTATACCCTTGCGAAGCAGGGAAGCAGAACCCTCATCATTGAACTGGATTTCGGCCTGCGCTGTATTGACATCATTTTCGGCATGCAGGGCCAGATCAAATACGATCTGGGAGATGTGCTCCACAACCGGGTAAAGCCTCTGGACGCTGTAACCCAGGTGCCAATGGCAAGCAATCTGAATATTCTCTGTGCGCCCAAGGACCCCTTTGCAACCGCCACTGTGGAGCAGATCGTGGATATCTGCAAGCAGATCCGAAAGTATTTTGATTATATTATCATCGACACCGGCGCCGGCATCAACTCCCACGTCTTTGATATCGTGGAGCAGGCCAATACCATTCTGGTTGTGACCACACCGGATCCTATCTGCGTCCGTGACGCCCAGATGATGTCCGATGAATTCTACAACCGGGGCAACAAGCGCCAGCGTCTGATTATCAACAAGGTGAACAAGCGTGCCATCGGCTCTGAGCTGGTCAAGGATCTGGATGAGATTATCGATACCATCGGCGTTCAGCTGATCGGCGTGATTCCGGAGGATTACGAGCTGGTGATTGCCACCGGAAAGGGTCAGCCCATTCCTTCTACTGCCCCCAGCCTGGCAGCCTTTGATGCCATTGCCAAGCGGCTCAAGGGCGAAAATGCGCCTCTGACGGTGAAAATCAAATAATGCGGCTGCCGCACATTTCTTGCGCAGCGTGTATACAGCCCACTGCGGAGCAGTGTTATCATCATCGCATCAAGCGGTAGAAAGGAACGGACTTATGAACATAGCATTGATTGCCCATGATTCCAAGAAGGAACTGATGATTCAGTTCTGTATTGCATACTGCGGTATTCTGTCCCGTCACAACCTGTGCGCCACCGGTACCACCGGCAAGCAGGTCAGCGAGGCCACCGGCCTGTCCATCCAGAGATACCTGAGCGGTTCCCAGGGCGGCGATCAGCAGATCTGTGCCCGTATCTCCTGCAACGAGATTGACGTGCTTCTGTTCTTCAGGGACCCGATCAATCCCAAGGCAAACGAGCCCAATGATATGAATCTGCTGCGGCTGTGCGACGTGCACAATGTGCCTGTTGCCACCAATATTGCCACAGCAGAGGCTTTGATTCTTGCCCTGGAACGGGGCGATCTGGATTGGCGTGAAATCGGCAATCCCTCCCTGTAAGGCGGCACTGCATCAGACACGCGGCTGTCCGTAAATTGCCCCCCAGCGGGGCAATTGCTGTCTTTACAGATCCAGCATACCATCATCTACCCGAAAGGAGCTGCGCACAGCGCAGAAACACTATGGCTTTGAATTTGAAACGACCCAACGGCACGGAGGATATCCTCCCGTCCAATATCCATAAATGGTATACCGTGGAGCAGGTTGCCCGCAGCGTAGCCCAGTCCTACGGCTTCCGTGAAATCCGCATTCCCACCTTTGAAAACACGGAACTGTTCCAGCGCTCCGTGGGGGAAACCACCGACGTGGTGCAAAAGGAAATGTACACGGTTATGGCAAAGGAAACCAAGTTCACTCTCCGGCC
>JALELB010000041.1 GCA_022768805.1 Ruminococcus sp. | reverse complement strand
AGAAGATCTTGTTGATTTAGGCCGTAAGAAGACAAACGAAAATTTCACAGCCATCCAGACCCATCTGGACAGCCAGGAGAATCCCCACGGGGTGACGGCAGTGCAGGTTGGGGCAGTGCCTGTGTCCAGCTGGGGCACGGTATGGGCAGAAGGCGTTGACGTAAATACAGTGCTTTCTCCCGGCGTGTATGCCGCACCGACAAATGCCATTGCGGCAGCGTGCAGCAGCTTGCCGGACGGCTACACCGCATCAGGACAGGCGTTCAAGCTGATTGTGGAGTATACCAGCACGGCAAACTTCATGCGCCAAACGCTGATCGGGCGCACAGGATCCATGTACGCAAGGACGTACAACGTAAGCAGTGCTGCGTTCAGTGCATGGGAGAAATATGTGATGTCCAGCGAGTTTGCTGCCTTGGAGGCAAGGGTAGCGGCGCTGGAGGCTGCTGGAGGTGTGTCTGCATGACTGATATTATAGTAGCTCTTATTGCGCTGCTTGGCACACTTGGCGGCTCTCTTGGTGGAATCCTTGTGTCATCCAAGCTCACTGCCTACCGCATTGAACAGCTTGAGAAACGTGTTGCAGAGCACAACAACTTTGCAAGGCGAATGCCTGTTGTGGAGGAACAGATCAAGGTAATCAATCACAGAATCGAGGATATAGAGCATGAAAGAACGAATCGCTAAGCTGATCGATGTCAAGTCGATTGTCACTCTTGTACTTACAGCAGTATTTTCAGTCCTTAGCGTGTCAGGCAGACTGTCAGCTGATCAGTTCCTGACAATATTTACAACTGTTGTTGCGTTTTACTTCGGAACGCAGTCTCAAAAAAGAAAGGAGTGATACAACATGACCAAGACATACAACGACCGAAGCTCTAGGCTGTCTGCTCACTTCCGTGCAGGCAAATTCCGTTGCAGATGCTGCGGGAAAATGAGGGTAGACACAACGCTGATTGGATATCTGGAGCAAATCTATGCGTACCTGAATTGCAGCAAGATCATCGTATCCAGTGGGTACAGATGTCCCAGCCACGATAAGGCTGTAGGCGGATCCGGCGCAGGGAGACACACCATGGGTATGGCGGCGGATATATGCTACTATGATCAGGATGGTCAGCCGATCGAGAGTAATCATGTGGCTTGCGCTGCAGAAGATCTCGGCATCAACGGTATCGGGTTAAACTGCGGAGGAAAATCTACATACACACATATCGACAGCCGCTCCGCATCGGCTAAGTGGTAGGGGGATGAATCAATCAAGGGAAAGCAAAGCATCCAGCGGATCAACGGCAGCACGTCTTTTTACGCATACTGCGGTGTTCCGAAACGGGATTGCCCGTATGAGCAGCCCACCGAAATGATTCGCTACGGCAGCCGTGGGGACGGTGTCCGGTGGCTGCAGTACATGCTTATCTCAGCTGGATACGATTGCGGTACGGTGGATGGCATCGCCGGCACAAAGACTATATCTGCCATCCGTGCCTACCAGATGGATCATGGTCTTGCAGTGGATGGGATTGCCGGTCCTAAGACGATTGGAGAGTTGAATAAGTAAAACCAGCCCCAGTGGTTAATTCTCTGGGGCTTTATTGTGTTGATACAACGAATTCCATATGCAGTTTTAAAAGTTGTACGTTTCCGTGTCATATTTCGTGTCATATATGTGTCGAAAATGCAGTGCAATACGTATATTACATGTAACATTTTGTATAAGCACAAGAGAACTAACAATAAAAGTATATAGACAGAAACCCACTCATTCCTTGGTTTTTCGCCATATTGCTTGTTTTTCAAAGAAAAACCCCCCTCCGAATCCGGAGGGGGGTTGGTCGGAGTGACAGGATTCGAACCTGCGGCATCGAAGTCCCAAACTTCGCGCGCTACCAACTGCGCCACACCCCGCAACTGTTATAGTATAGCATAAGCAGCGGCGATTGTCAAGAATGCGCAGCAACAAAGAATGCCCCGCTTCCACCTGAAAACGGGGCGTTGTCTTAGTCTTCTTCCTTGTCTTCTTCGGCAAGCTCTGTGATAATCTGCCGGACCTGCTCCACACCCTCCCGGGTCTGCGCAGAAAATGGAATCACTGTCAGCTCCGAATAATACGGAATCTCCTCCGCAAAGGCCTCCATCCTGGCCTGGCGCGCCATCTTCTTCAGCTTATCCGCCTTGGTCAGAATAATGACAAAGGGCAGCTCCGCCTCCACCAGGTAGGAAATCATGTGCAGATCGTCTGCCGAGGGCGCATGCCGCATATCAATCAGCAGGAACACCAGCCGGATGTCCCGCTCCGAATTCAGATACCCCTCGATGAGTCCTGCCCAGCGCTCCTTTTCTGACTTCGCCACCTTGGCATACCCATAACCGGGCAGATCCACAAAATGGACCCCCTCAAGCTGGTAAAAATTGATGGTAGCGGTTTTCCCCGGCACAGCACTAACCCGTGCCAGGGATTTCCGGTTGAATAGCTTGTTGATCAGTGTGGACTTTCCCACATTGGATCTTCCGGCAAAGGCAATCTCCATCCGACTGCAGGGCGGAAGCTGGGGAAAGGAGCCGTACGCTCCCACGAATTCTGCATTTTGAAACTGCATGCTCTCCTCCTCAGGAATGCACCGGCATCTGTCCGGGCTGACTTCCCTGCTCAGTCTGGTTATAAACCTTGGCGGCTGCCAGATCCGCCGGAACGGATTCCAGCGCAACGGACAGCACGTCCGACATGGTTTCCGCATACACAAAGGTAATGGCATTCCGAACCACCGGATCAATTTCCGTAATATCCGGCTGATTGGCCTTGGGCACAATTACAGTACGGATTCCTGCCCGGTAGGCCGCCATGGTCTTTTCCCGCAGCCCCCCGATGGGCAGCACCTTGCCATGGAGGGTGATTTCCCCGGTCATGGCCACATCGCTGCGCACCGGGATGCCGGACAGGGCAGAGATCACTGCTGTCAGCATGGTCACACCGGCGGAAGGGCCATCCTTCGGCACTGCCCCCTCCGGTGCATGGATATGCAGATCCTTGGTTTTGTAGAAATCCGGCGCAATGCCAAACTGGCCTGCAACCAGGCGTGCATAGCTTACTGCCAGTTTGCCGCTTTCCTTCATCACATCTCCCAGGGAACCGGTCAGCTCCACATTGCCCTTGCCATCCAGCACAAGCACTTCAATGGGCATCAGCACACCACCCACAGAGGTCCATGCCAGACCGTTGACAATACCCACCTGGTTACGGTCACTGTGGGTATCCGGCAGATACTTGTGAATCCCCAGGTAATCCTCCAGATTCTCGCTGGAAAAGGCAATGCGCTTTGCGGAACCTTCCACAATGACTTTGGCGGTCTTGCGGCACAGACTGGCGATCTCCCGCTCCAGGTTCCGGACGCCGGCTTCCCGAGTGTAAAAATCAATGAGATCGTAAACCGCCGAATCCTCCAGCTTCATCTGATTCTGGCGCAGCCCATGCTTTTTCAGCTGCTTGGGGTACAGATGCTCCCTGGCAATATGGTATTTTTCTTCCCGGGTATAGCTGCTCAGCTCGATGACCTCCATACGGTCCAGCAAGGGGCCGGGAATGGTTTCCGTTGTATTGGCAGTGGTCACAAACAGCACATGGCTCAGGTCAAAGGGCAGCTCAATAAAGTGATCCCGGAAGGTCTTGTTCTGCTCGCTGTCCAGTACCTCCAGCATGGCGGAGGAGGGATCCCCCTTGAAGTCATTGCTCATTTTGTCGATTTCGTCCAGAAGAATCAGGGGATTGTTGGTGCCCGCCTGCTTCATGGCGTTGATGATTCTGCCGGGCATTGCCCCCACATAGGTTTTCCGGTGGCCCCGGATGTCCGACTCGTCCTTAATGCCCCCCAGGGATACACGCACATATTCCCTGCCCAGCGCTTTGGCAATGGAGCGTCCGATGGAGGTTTTGCCCACACCGGGAGGTCCCACCAGGCAGAGGATCTGGCCGGTCACCTCCGGCACCAGGGCATGTACGGAAATGCTCTCCAGGATCCGTTCCTTGACCTTTTTCATGCCGTAGTGATCCTTGTCCAGCACCTTGGCAGCCTTTTCAATGTTCAGCTTTGTCTTTGTGCTTTGGTTCCAGGGCAGTTCCAGGCAGGTGTCCAGATAGTTCCGGATTACAAAGGATTCCTGGGTATAAGGGGGCATTTTCGTCAGCCGCTCCGCCTCCTGCATCAGCTTGCTGCGGCATTCCCCCGGCAGGTTCAGCGCCTCGATGCGCTCCATATAGTCATAGGCATCATCCTGTCCGCCCTCATCCTCGCCAAGCTGGGAAGAAATCACCTTCATCTGCTCCCGCAGATAATAGTCCCGCTGGCTCCGGTCCACATTTTCCTTGACCTCCTCCTGGATCTGACGTTCCAGGTTGAGGATATCCACTTCCTTGCTGAGATAGCCCAGTAGCATACCCAGCCGCACCAGAATATTATTCTCCTCCAGCAGCTTCTGCTTGGCGGCAAAGTCCAGATTCAGATTGTGTGCCACGTTGTCAAAGATCTCATAGGGATTGTCCTGGCACAGCACGGAAGCAATCAGCTCCTTGGGCATCCGGGGAACCAGCTGGCAGTACTGCTCAAAGGCCTCCTTCACGGAGCGTGCCATAGCAGCCAGCTCGGTTTCATCCACCTTTGCTCTGCCATAATCCGGCACCCTGCGCACCATGCTTCGCAGGTACTTGCCCTCGGTATCCAGCGTCAGCAGTCTGGCCTTGTCGATACCCTCGATCAGCACCCGGAGCACATTGTCCGGGGTTTTCAGCGTCTGGCGCACCTCGGCGATCACGCCGACCTTATATACATCCTTCTGTCCTGGCTCCTCGGTGAACACATCCCGCTGTGCCACCAGGAACACGCGCCGGTCTTCCCGGAGCGCAGCGTCAATTGCCTTGACGGAAGGCTCTCTGGCAATATCAAAATGCATGACCATGCCTGGAAACGCCACCAGCCCACGCATGGCGATGGTGGGCAGCCATTCGGTTTTCGGGCTGATTGTCAGCTTTTCATCTTGTTTCATGTTCGTTATCCAATCTACCGCTGCACCGGTACAGTCGCCGTTTCCGCACCTGTGCAGCGTGTGCGGAAAGTTCCGATTCTCTTGGAATCTACACTTATTATACAGGATTTCAGGGAATAATGCAAGTGAATTCCCAAGGAAAACCGTGTGAAATCTGTGCGAAAATAGTTACAGATTCTGACGGATGCTGCCTGCCTTAAAAGAAGCCATAAGCCCGAAAGCGGTTGACAAAACCGCTCCCGGGCTTGTGCTGTGATAATGCTTCAGCGTTCATCAGAGCTTCCCGCTATAGAAATCCATCCATTCATCCGTGCGGATACCCCCGATACTGACCAATACCACCTGGCTCCACCTTTCCTTGATGGACTTGCCATCAAAAATCCTTGCATGCAGCATTTCAGAAGCTTTCCGAAAACAACCGCCATCAGGTATATCACAATTCCCGACCCAATAGGGTTTATCCAGCCTTCGCAGGCAGCCAAGCATACTTTCCTCCCCAGCAGGATCATCCATAAAGTAAAATGCTGTTTCATCCACTGCAAAAGCATCATCATGTTCAAGAATATTCAAGAACGTCTCAAACGAAAAAGGATTATCCTTTTCAGCTTTCACCTACTATTCCGATTTCTCTTTCCGTCTATTTTACAGCAGCGTGTCCGTTTTGTCAATGGCAACAAAAAAGGCTGTACAGAAAGCCTGTACAGCCCTTACGGTGTATCCACATTCAGGCGCACGCCTCAACAGGCTTGCCCTCCTGATCCAACAGCAGGGGCTGCTTATGCTCCCGCACGCAGGCTTCAGTCACAACCACCTTGGCGATGCTGCTTTCCGAAGGGGCATCAAACATGCACTGCATCAGGATCTGTTCCAGAATGGAACGCAGACCCCGGGCGCCTGTTTTCTGCTCCAGGGCACGCTGGGCAATGGCCTGCAGCGCTTCCGGTTCCACCTCAAGCTCAATATTGTCATAACTGAACAGCTTGCAATACTGCTTGATGAGCGCATTCTTGGGCAAGGTAAGGATCCGCACAAGGGAAGCCTCGTCCAGCTCATCCAGAGCGGTGATAATCGGCAGTCTGCCGACCAGCTCCGGCACCATGCCGAACTTCACCAGGTCCTGGGGAATGGTCTTGCGGAAAATATTCTCGATCTTTGCCTTTTTGGAGATCACATCCGCCCCGAAGCCCAGGGAGGAGGATTGCAGCCGCTTGGAGATGGCACGCTCCAGCCCGTCAAAGGCGCCGCCGCAGATAAAGAGAATATTCTTGGTGTTGATATGGATGAATTCCTGGTTGGGATGCTTTCTGCCCCCCTGGGGCGGAACGTTGGAAACCGTCCCCTCGATGATTTTCAGCAGTGCCTGCTGCACGCCCTCGCCGCTGACATCCCGGGTCAGGGAGGTATTCTCGGACTTGCGGGCAATCTTGTCAATCTCGTCAATGTAGATGATACCCCGTTCCGCAGCTTCCACATCATAGTTTGCCGCCTGAATCAGTCGCAGCAGCACGTTTTCCACATCGTCGCCCACATAGCCGGCCTCAGTGATGGTAGTAGCGTCCGCAATGGCAAAGGGAACGTCCAGCGTCCGGGCAAGGGTCTGGGCCAGGAAGGTCTTTCCCACGCCGGTGGGACCCAGCAGCAGCACATTGCTCTTTTGGAGCTCCACATCCTCCCCGTCGTCCTGGCTGAGAATCCGCTTATAGTGATTGTAAACAGAAACGGAAAGGGCAATCTTTGCAGCATCCTGGCCGATGACATACTCATCCAGCACCTTTTTGATCTCTGCCGGCTTCAGCAGCTTCATTTCCGACTGGCCTTTTTTCTTCCGGGATCTTTTCCTTCCGTCAGCCGAAGGATCCGCACCGTACAGCAGCTCGTGGCAGTAGCAGACACATTCGTCGCAGATGTTCACATCCCCTGCAGAGAACATGCTCTGTACCTTATTTTCGCCCTTGCCGCAGAAATTGCATTTTTTAAACGTATCTGGCATCCTGATTACCTCTTTGTAATAACCTTATCAATCAGTCCGTACTCCATGGCCTCCTTGGCAGTCATGAAGTTGTCCCGGTCCGTATCCCGGCTGATTTCCTCCATGGACTTGCCGGTGTTCTCGGAAAGGATCCGGTTCAGGTTTTCCTTGGTGCGCAGCAGATTCTCCGTCCGGATCTGGATATCCGTAGCCTGACCGGACAGCCCGCCGCCGCCGATGAGGGGCTGATGAATCATAATCTCACTGTTGGGCAATGCAAAGCGCTTCCCCTTTGCCCCGGAGGAAAGCAGGAATGCACCCATGGAGGCAGCAAGACCGATGCAGATGGTGGAAACATCGCACTTGATATACTGCATGGTGTCGTAAATGGCAAAGCCTGCGCTGACGGAGCCCCCGGGGCTGTTGATATACAGGCTGATGTCCTTGTCCGGATCCTGGCTCTCCAGGTACAGCAGCTGTGCCACCACCAGGCTTGCAGTGGTATCGTTCACTTCCTCGCTGAGCATAATGATCCGGTCATTCAGCAGCCGGGAGAAAATATCATAGGAACGCTCTCCCCGGCTGGTTTGCTCTACTACATATGGTACTAAGCTCATTGTTTCTGTCGATGCGCACAAGGGTACGCATCTCTCCTTTCCCGATATTCTGACAAATGATCTATTACCACAATATCCACCCCGATCAGTACGGGGTGGATATATGCTTCCGTTTATTCAGCAGCTTCTTCAGCCGGCTTTTCTTCCTCGATGGTGTTATCCACAACCGCAGCTTCCTTAACCAGGTCTGCTGCCTTGCCCACCTTCAGATCCATGATGTAATCCTCCATGGGAATGCGGCTCTTGATTGCCTCAAGCTCCAGACCGCTCTCTGCCACCAGGGGAGCCAGACCCTCGTTGATCTCCTCCTCGGTAACCTCCAGGTTCTCCTGCTCTGCGATCTTTTCCAGTGCCAGGCGGAGCTTGACTTCATTCTGTGCGCGCTCCTCAAAGGTATCCCGGAATGCATCCATGGTCATGCCGGTGTACTGCAGGTAGATGTCCAGGGACATACCCTGCTGCTGGAGGGACTGCTCAAAGTTCTGGATCAGGGTGTCGATCCGGTGCTCGAACATAACGTTGGGGATCACAGCCTCGGTATTCTGGATGAGGGAATCGAACACTGCATTTTCAAAAGCAGAGGTTGCAGACCGCTCTGCATTTTCCTCCATCCGCTTCTTCATATCCGCCCGGAACTCCTCAGCGGTTTCAAAGTCGGAGGTGTCCTTTGCAAAGTCATCGTCAAACTCCGGCAGCTCCTTGACGCTGATGCTGTTGATCTTGATCTTGAAGGTGGCAGGCTTGCCGGCAAGATCGGACATCTGGTAATCCTCCGGGAAGGTGACGCTGATTTCAAACTCCTCGCCGATGCTGTGGCCGACGAGCTGATCCTCAAAGCCCGGGATGAACTGACCGCTGCCGATGGTCAGCGGGAAGCCCTCGCCCTTGCCGCCGTCAAATGCAACGCCGTCAATAAAGCCCTCAAAGTCCATATTGACCTCATCCCCGTTCTGTACCGGACGGTCATCCACGGAAACGATTCTTGCATTTCTCTGACGCAGCACATCAATCTGTGCGTTGACCTCGTCATCAGTCACATCCTTGACCTTTTTCGGCGCCTTTATGCCCTTGTACTCCGGAACGGTAACCTCCGGCTTGGTGATGCAGGTGGCCTTGATGACAATGCCGTTTTCCTTGCTGATGGAGGTAACCTCAACCTTGGGTCTGTCCACCAGGATCAGCTTGGTTTCCTCAATGGCGTTTGCCAGCTCCGGACCCAGCAGGCTGTTGATGGCATCCTCATAGAACACGCCCTCGCCGTAGATCTTCTCGATCATCTTCCGGGGTGCCTTGCCCTTCCGGAAGCCCTGCAGGGTAATGTTCTTCTTCTGCTTCTGGTAGGTCTTCTCCACTGCGTCCTCAAACACGTCAGCGGGAATCTCAAAGGTAAGCTCCTGTGTATTCACGTCAATTTTCTCGGATGATTTCAAACTCATTCTTTTCGTCCTCCAATTTTTAATGTATCCGCATGCACAAAGCGCTGCGGCTAAATCGCACTTTTATATTATAGCATACACCCCTGCCCTTTGGCTAGTAAAAAACAAGAGTTCTACATATTGCACAAATTTAAAAGATAAATTCCGGTCGAAATCCCAAATAATCGCTGGATATCATATGAAAGTCAATGCCGTCCCGCTGTCCGGTAATGGCATACCGGTGGCTGTAGCCGTGCACATGCCCGTAATAGCAGCGGGTAATATGGTGCCGGTACAGCACGTCCAGAATATCATAGTTGCAGCTGCTGCCGAACATGGGGGGATAGTGGAGGAACACCACCGGCTCCAGTCCCGCCTGCTCTGCGGAGCAGATGGAAACCTCCAGCCGCTGCACCTCCCGGGCCAGCACCTTGGCGCTCTGCTCCTGCTCGTTGCCGATATTCACCCACCCCCGGGTGCCACAGATACCGAAGCTGCCGTAGGCGTAATGGTTGTTGTGGAGAATATGCAGGGTATCCAGCCCGTTTGCCGTCAGGAATTCCTCCATCTTCTTCATGGAATTCCACCAGTAGTCGTGGTTTCCCTTCAGCAGGATCTTCTGTCCGGGCAAGCCTTGCAGAAACTGAAAATCCGCCAGCGCCTCCGGCAGGCTCATGCCCCAGGAGGTATCCCCCGGCAGCACCACCGTATCCTCCGGCGAAATCAGCTCCCGCCAGTTCTGCTCCAGCAGCTCCATATGGTTTGCCCAGCCGCTGAACACATCCATGGGCTTGTTGGGCACACCCAGGGACAAATGCAGATCCCCGATGGTAAACAGACTCATGAATTACAGTCCCAGCTGCCGCAGCACGTACTCCCTCATGTCCGTGCGGGCAATGGAATCGGTGAAGCGCTCCGGCTTATTCTTCAGCTGTGCCAGGGCTGCCGGAATCTCCAGCTTGGAACGCTCTGCCAGCGCATCAATCATGGCGTATTCATCCAGGGAAGAGGGCGCACCCTCCAGTGCCTCCAGCACGCTTGCGCTGAACTTGTAGGGGCTTGCGGTGGAAGCGATCAGGGTCTTGGTGGTATCCCCGGTCTTTTCCTTGTACTCCCGGTACACCTTCACTGCCACTGCGGTGTGGGTGTCACAGGTGTAGGAATATTTCTCATAGATTTCGTGGATGGTTCTCTTGGTATCCGCATCGTCGCAGTAGCCGGCGCAGAAGTCTGCCTGGAGTGCCTGCTTAACCGCATCCGTTACCGTATAGGTGCCGTCCTTGGCCAGGGCGCCGAACCATTCCCGGATCTGGGCATCATCCTCTCCGGTAAGCAGATAGAGCAGCCGCTCCAGATTGCTGGAAATGAGAATGTCCATGGAGGGGGAGCAGGTTGCATAGAACTCCCGGTTCCGGTTGTACACGCCGGTGTTGATGAAGTCCGTCAGCACCTTGTTGATGTTGGAGGCGCAGATCAGCTTCTTTACCGGCAGACCCATCTTCTTTGCGTAATATGCCGCAAGAATGTTGCCGAAGTTGCCGGTGGGCACCACCACATTGATGGGATCCCCGAAGGCGATCTCCCCGTCCGCTGCCAGAGTGGCATAGGCGGAAATATAGTACACGATCTGAGGCAGGAGCCGCCCCCAGTTGATGGAGTTTGCGCTGGAGAACATCATGCCAGCCTGATCCAGCTGCTGCTTCACCTGGGGATCTGTAAAGATGGCCTTTACCCCATTCTGGCAGTCGTCAAAGTTGCCCTGGATGGCGCAGACGCCCACGTTCTCCCCTTCCTGGGTGCGCATCTGCCGCTTCTGCATGGGGCTGACACCCTCCTCCGGGTAGAATACCAGGATCTCGGTGCCGGGCACATCCTTGAAGCCGTCCAGTGCAGCCTTTCCCGTATCGCCGGAGGTTGCCACCAGGATCACGATCTTCTTGTTCAGCGCCTTTTTCTTTGCCGCCGTGGTCAGG
Source organism: Ruminococcus sp. (assembly GCA_022768805.1). Lineage (GTDB taxonomy): Bacteria > Bacillota > Clostridia > Oscillospirales > Ruminococcaceae > Ruminococcus_F. The sequence continues at coordinate 12,829 of JALELB010000041.1, read as the reverse complement.
AAATAGGGCAGCACCTGCAGCGCCATATCCTTGAAGGCACAGGTGGGGCCATGCCACAGCTCCAGCATATAGGTGCCGTCGAACAGGTGGCTGATCTCGGCAATCTGGTCCGTTTCAAAGGCCTTGGTGTTGTATGCGCTGTCGGTGCAGTGGTGGATCTCCGCTTCGGTGAAATCCGTCAGATACTTTGCAAAAATGTATGCTGCTCTGTCCGCATACTTCATGGTGGACAGCTGCTTGATCTCGTCCATGGTAATGGAGGGGATCTCAGCGGGCACGAACAACCCTCCGTCCGCGGAAATACCCTGGGAAATGGCGGTTGCACTGTCTACAGCCAGTGCGCTGTTTCTGGTACTTTTATAAATCATGATGATCTCGTGACGCCGAAGCGCCACCACTCCTTTCAAAAAGAATCCGTTGATTGATCCGAAGCGTCAAAGGCATTCTCCAGATAATCCAGAGCCAGCACCTGACTGCCCCGGAGCGTGACTGCCGCAATGTCAAACCGGGGCTGCAGCTCACAGGGATAGTGATATAAATACGCCTCCGCCGTCCGGAGCAGACGCTGCTGCTTGGCAGGCGTTACCGCCTCAAAGCCGCCCACCATACTGCCGGGCCGTCGGGCCTTCACCTCAACAAAGGCAATATATATGCCGTTTTCGGCAATGATATCAATCTCGCCGCCCCGGATGCAGTAATTGCGCCGCAGGATCCGGTAGCCCCTGCCCTCCAGGTATGCGGCAGCGGCCTGCTCCCCCAGAACCCCCTGTTCCCGGGTGGTCATGTGAGATTTTTCAAAAAGGACCGCCGGTGCACCGGACTGATGCCAAAGGTGCGCAGCGCCTCATAATGTGCCTTGGTGCCGTAGCCCTTGTGCTTTGCAAAGCCGTACTCCGGATACTGCTGATCCAGCGCCAGCATATACCGGTCCCGGGCGACCTTGGCCAGCACGGAAGCCGCCGCAATGCTGGCAGAGGTGGCATCCCCATGGATCACCGCCTGCATGGGCAGATTCATCCGGGGCAGCCGGTTTCCGTCGATCAGGGCACACTGCACCGGTATCTGTAATCCGGACACTGCCCGGGTCATGGCGAGCATGGCGGCCTGGAGGATATTCAGCTCCTCGATCTCCTCCACGGTTGCCGCGGCAATACAATACGCCGAGGCTTTGTCCATGATTTCATCATACAACGCCTCTCGCCGCTTTTCCGTCAGCTTCTTGCTGTCGTCCAGCCCGGGAATCACCGCATCCGGCGGCAGCACCACCGCCGCAGCGTACACATCCCCTGCCAGGGGGCCTCTGCCGGCTTCATCCACCCCGCAGAACACCGGGTAGCTGTTCCGGACCGCTTCATCATATGCGAACAGCGCCGTTTTCACCGCAAGTGCTTTTGCCATCATGCACCTTCATTCTCCGGAGCCTCCAGGGTAATCCGCCCCAGCTTTCCGCTCCGGAATTCATCCAGCAGCGTAATCGCCGCCCGCTCCGTGTTGACTTCTCCCCCGGACACCAGCATGCCTCGCTTTCTGCCCAGCTCCTCCAGCAGGATCCTGCCCTCGGTACCTGCCGGCAGATCCAGCTTATACCGGGCGGTCAGCGCCTGGGGGTATGCGTCGTGCAGGTATTCCAGCAGCAGCATGGCAAGCTCCTCAATATCCAGCACGTCATCGTTGATGGCGCCGGTGAATGCCAGCCGCCGGGCAGCCTGCTGATCGTCAAATTTGGGCCAGAGTACGCCGGGGGTGTCCAGCATTTCCACTCCGTCCCCCAGCTTCACCCACTGCTTGGTGCGGGTGACGCCGGGACGATCCTCCACCTTTGCCCGCTTGCTGCCAGCCATTTTATTGATAAAGGAGGATTTGCCCACGTTGGGGATCCCCACCACCATCACATGAATGGGCCGGTTCACCAGCCCCTTCGCACGCCACTGGGCGATTTGATCCTTCAGCAGCTCCCGCAGGGCAGGATGGAACTGCTTGATTCCCTTGCCGGACCGGCAATCCACCGCAATGGCGGCGCAGCCCTGCTGCCGCAGACGGGTCAGCCACTGCCGGGTGGCACGTTCATCCGCCATATCGCTCTTGTTGAGCAGCAGCAGACGGGGCTTTCCACCGGTGAGCCTGTCCATTTCCGGATTCCGGCTGCTGACCGGGATCCGGGCGTCCAGGATTTCTACCACAGCGTCCACCAGGGACAGATTAGCGGCAATCATCCGCCGGGTCTTGGTCATATGCCCCGGGAACCACTGAATCGAACGAATTTCTGCCATGAAAACTCCTTTAGTGTATAGTGCCGAACTCATCAAAGGGGAATACCCGCAGCAGCACCTTTCCCATAATATCGGATTCCGGTACAAAGCCTACGGAAGGGTGCCGGCTGTCCTTGGATATACCCCGGTTGTCCCCCAGCACGAATACATACCCCTCCGGTACCACCACCGGAAACTGCATGCCCCCCTCATCCCGGGTGGTAGGGGTGCTGATGTAGGGCTCGTACAGCACCTGATCGTCCACCGTTACGGTACCGGTATCAAAGTCAATATCCACCTTCTGTCCCCCCATGGCGATGATCCGCTTGACAATCAGCTTGTTCAGCCCCTCCGTCTCCACCAGGTTCAGGTTGGCATCGAGCTGATAGCCCCGTCTTGCGTTGATAATCACCACATCTCCTCTGGCAGGGGTATAGCCGATTTCAGAGATAATGAGCCGGTCACCGCTGGTCAGCGTGGGCAGCATGGAAGCCCCCTCCACGGTTGCGATGCGGAACAGGAACGTGAATACCAGAAACACCAGAAACACCGAACACAGTACGGATTCGGCAAGATCCAGCAGATCTCCCAGAATCCCCTTTCCGGTATTCTCCGGGGTCTGCTCCGGTTGCTGCTCTGTCACAGCCGGCACTCCTTTCTTCGGGCGTTTGCTGCCTTAGTCAATCACGCCGAACTGCTCTGCCCAGGTGCTGCGCAGCTCTGCATTCCGGGAAAACCGGTATACTGCATGGCCGATTACAGCCTCCTCCGGCACCAGTCCCAGCAGGGTGCTCCGGCTGTCGGTGGAAGCGTTCCGGTTATCTCCCATAACAAATACATATCCCTCCGGAACGGTCAGCGGATAGGTAAAGGCACCGTCGTTCCGGGTGGTCAGCATATTGATATAATCCTCCTGCTGCACCACCCCGTTCAGAGTTACTGTACCGGAGGTAAAATCAATATCCAGCTGGTCGCCGGCTACTGCAATGACCCGCTTAATCAGGGTAATGCCGATTCCGTTCTTCTCCACCACCCTGGTCTGTTCCGCATCCGAAAACAGATGGGCCTTGGCACCGTCCACAATGACAACATCTCCCCGCTGGGGGTGATAGAACAGCTCCACCATCAGAACCCGGTCCTCATTGTAAAGGGTGGGGTTCATGGAACTGCCGTCCACCGTCACCGGCCGCAGGATGAATGCAAACACCAGCACCACCACAAACACGGAAACAATAACGGTTTCCACAATATCCAGCAGATCATTGATCAGCGACTTGACCGGGGTCTTCCAATCCTCCGGCTGGTCAGACTGCTCCGACCCGGCAGGCTGCTGTGCCTCCTTGGTTTCTTCCTTGCTCGTATCCAGAGATTCGTTGTCCATGCCGCAACCCCGATCCTTTCATAAGCCGTTTCCGGCAATACTTCATTATAGCAAAAAAGGGACGTAACGTCCCCCTTCTTCCGCATCCGATGCAAGTGACATGCGAAGCAGAGCCCTGCTCCGCATATACACAAACCATCTCTTAGCGAATCTGCTCTTTTACCTTTGCAGCCTTGCCGACACGATCACGCAGATAGTACAGCTTCGCTCTGCGAACCTTACCGCTGCGAACCAGTTCAACCTTTTCTACAACAGGTGAGTGAAGCGGGAATACACGCTCAATGCCGCAGCCGTGTGCTACCCGGCGAACGGTAAAGGTCTCGCTGATTCCTCCGTGCTTCTTTGCAATCACAGTACCCTCAAATACCTGAATACGGCTCTTGTCGCCTTCCTTGATTCTCACGTGAACCTTTACGGTATCACCGATGTGCAGTTCCGGCGCATCTGCCTTGATGCTGTCATTGCTGATGAGTTTCAGTGCATCCATGGTTTTTCCTCCTGTTTTTCCGAATGTTCTTGCCTGTCCTTGACCACGGGAGCATGCTCGCTCCGGAAGCGCCTGCCTCACCGGGCAGTGCGGGCAGTAATCTGCCAGGCAGCGGACCATCCGACTTAATGTCATTTGTATGGCACTAACTCTCACTGCGGAAACCCGCAGCGGACTTCAAATGCTTTACTATTATATCACAGCTTTCGGAAAAGTGCAAGGGGTTTTCAGAAAAAATCTGTGCCGTCCGTGCAAATAATTTTTTTCCGCAGCACCCTGTCCAGGGAAAAGGCGGTTTCCGGCTCCAGTCCCGCCATAGCATCCAGCACCGCCGTGGGATTTAAATTGGTCTGGGTTCCGGCAGGCAGCCGCAGCTCCAGCTGAACCCTCTCCCCCTCCTGCCGGCAGGACAGGGACTGGATCTGGGGACGGATATCCGTCTGTACCAGCTGTCCCCGCTTGTTGGTACGCTCTGTCAGTATTGCATCCCGGGCAAGAAACCGGTCCCACCCCCCGGAAAACCCCGGCTGTGCATCCAGCTCCAGCAGGTAGTCGGCAAACCCGATTTCCGTATGCTTTTTCACCGGTTCTGCTGCATGCAGAATCCGCAGCCCCTCCGGCAGAACAGCATTCAGCCGGTCCTTCAGTTCTCCAAAGGGCACGGGCTCCTCCAGATTGAAATCCATCACCTCGCACACGCTTTCAAAGCCCAGGGACAGCGCCAGCGGGAACATGAGATACATTCTGGGATTGAAGCCCTCGGAATACCAGATGGGCAGCCCTGCCCGGCGGATCGTGCGCTGCATGCACCGGTTCAGATCCAGGTGGGAAATATATTTTGCCCGGTCACGCTTTTCATACACTGTACGGATCTTCAGCAAAGCACGCACCTCCCGCCTTGAGATTGACGCCGCAGCCAGCGCACTTCTGGCGGCAGTTGGGCGTGGTCAGCGACTGATGGGCACGCTGGTTCTCACGCACAAAAAAATCCTTGGATACATAATAGTCCAGGTGATCCCAGGGGAACACCTCGTCATAGGGTCTTGTCCGGTTGGCGTAAAACGCCGGATCCAGCCCTGCCTCATCGAACGCAGCCTGCCAGCGGCTGAAATCGAAGTACTCATCCCAGCTGTCAAAGGTGCAGCCCTTTTTCCACGCCCGGTACAACACCTGTCCCACCCGCCGGTCTCCCCGGGCCAGTACAGCCTCCAGCAGGCTGGCGTCGGACTGATGCAGAGAAGCACGGATTTTCTTGCTCCGGATGGCATCCCGCAGCACCTGCTGCTTGTGCTCGATCTGGGCATAGGTGGCCTGGGGCTCAAATTCAAAGGGCGTAAAGGGCTTGGGGATAAAGGTGGCGGTACTGATGGAAACCTGCAGGTTCTTTCCCCGCCCCTTGCCAGCAATCTGGTAGTACAGATCCACCACCTTCTGGGCAAGCTCCGCAATTCCCGCAATATCCTCGTCGGTTTCCGTGGGCAGCCCCATCATAAAGTAGAGCTTCACCGTATCGTAGCCCCCCTCAAAGGCAATCCGGCAGGTCTTCATGACCTCCTCCTCGGTGATATTCTTGTTGATGACATCCCGCATGCGCTGGGTACCAGCCTCCGGGGCAAAGGTCAGTCCGCTTTTGCGCACCCGTTTGATCTGGTTGAGCAGATCCTGGGAAAAATTATCAATCCGCAGGGAGGGCAGGGACAGATTGATCCGCTCCGCCTCCGTATAGGTCAGCAGCTTCCGCAGCATGGGATCCAGCCGGGAGTGGTCGCTGGTACTCAGGGAGGACAGGGACACTTCGTCATAGCCCGTATGCTCGCACAGTGCCCGGCACTCCCGGTAAACTGTCTCCTCCGACTTTTCCCGGAACGGCCGGTACAGAAAACCTGCCTGGCAGAAGCGGCAGCCCCGGATACAGCCCCGGAGCACCTCAACGGATACCCGATCGTGGACAATCTCCGTAAAGGGCACCACAAAATTCTCCGGGTAATACACCTTGTCAAAATCCCGGATAATCCGCTTTTTTACCGTTGCCGGGGCGCTATCCTTCGGGGTCACTGCCCGGATGGTGCCGTCCGGGTTGTAGGTTACGTCGTACAGGGAGGGCACATAGATCCCCTCCAGCTTGGCAGCCTCCCGGAGAAACGCCTGCCGGGTAGCCCCCTCCCTGCGCATCCGGTGGTACAGGTCCATGAGCTCCAGGTTGACCTCCTCCCCCTCACCCAGAATAAAGAGGTCAAAGAAATCCGCCAGGGGCTCCGGATTGCAGGCACAGGGACCCCCTGCCACCACCATGGGTGCCATATCCGTGCCCCGGTCCTTTGCATACACCGGCACCTCCGCCAGCTCCAGCATATTCAGAATATTGGTATAGGACAGCTCATACTGGAGGGTAAAGCCGATAAAATCAAAGTCCCGGATGGGCTCCAGGCTCTCCAGCCCATACAGAGGGATATGCTGCTGCCGCATGACCTGTTCAAAATCCGGCCAGGGGGCAAATACCCGCTCACACCAGTAATTCTCCCTCTCGTTAATCAGGGAATACAGAATTTTCATCCCCAGATGGCTCATCCCGATGTCATAGCAATCCGGAAAGCAGAAGGCGAACCGCACATCCACCTTCGATTTGTCCTTATGGATGCTGCCGGCCTCTCCCCCGATATACCGGGCAGGCTTCTGGACGGACAACAGATATTTTTCAATCTTTTCTTTCAGCATGCAATGCTCCTTATTGTGTTCTTTGCACTTTCTATTGTACTATAGTTTTTCCATTTGTGCAAGGGGCAGTTCCAACAGGAATAAATACCCCAGCATGGAAAAAAGCTGCACATTCCGCACCCCGGCGGCAAAGCATGCACCAGCCAGCACAATGGTTCCGCCACACACCAGCCAGGTGAGCAGCGTGTGAATCCGGTCTCCGGTGCACAGACAACGGAGCACTGCGCCCCCGTCCAGATCCCGGTAGGGCAGCAGATTCCAGAGCCCCAGCGCCCAGTGCAGCACCCCCCAGAGCCGGGCGCCAGCCAGCCACAGCCCCAGTCCCACTGCCAGATTCACCGCCGGACCGCTCAGGAGAATGCACACCTCCTGCCGCCGGGTCAGCATCCGGCTGCGGCGGGGCGTCATCAGTATGCCTCCGCCCCAGAGCTTCAGCCCTGCCAGCTTCTGACCGCAAGCGCACATGGCAGCAGCATGTCCCAGCTCATGGATCAGGGACGCCAGCAGCAGGGGCAGTGCCAGCTCTCCACGAATCAGGCAGAACAGCGCCCATACGGCGGCAAAGCCGAAGCATACCGTAATCCGAACCCCATACAGCCGGAACCTAAGCATACACCGCCGGTGTCAGATGCAAAAAGGGCTCCAGCAGCTCCGGCTGCCACAGCTGGTACAGCTGCTCCCGGCAATAGACAAGTAATCGGAAAGCAGGCTCCGGCGCAAGGAAATTCCAGATCAGCACCCCAAGGCAAAGCCCTACGCACAGCATGCACTGGGTGACCACAATATCGCTGTATGGGGCTTCAGCCCGATTTTGCTGTTTTTCCAGCGTCTGTGCCAGCAGTGCGTCCTCCTTCTGCCGTGCCTGTTCCAGCTCCTCCGGCCAGTCCTCCGCCCGCTCCCATTGGGTTTCATGCATACAGATCCCTCCTGTCTGTATGAGCATATGCAAGGAGAAAACCGGGTATGCAAAAGCGCCCGTGCAACTGCACAGGCGCTCTGGTTAAAGATCCTCCGCCGGTTCCCGCTTGATATGGAAAATGGCGCAGAGAATTCCGGACAAAAACCGGGGGCTTTTGAGTACAACAATCTTCATGCAGATTCCTCCCTATGTAATCCGGAGCGGCAGCTCCTTATGCTGTAGCTTATTCCCTGCCGCCGGATTGGTGCCTGTCCCGGGAAAAAACCAGCAGCAGCATGCCCTCCGAAAGGGTTACCGCCCCACTCTCCCCGGTGATATGATTGCTGACACCCAGAGGAAAAGCTGAGGTTAATTCCCCATCCTGCAAAGGATACTCGGTGCCCTCCAGGCAAACCCCCTTGCATACTTCCGTCAGGGCAAATACGGAGAAATAGCTGCCCCGCCGTGCCGGATAAATCCGCCTGCCGGGAGGGTGGAGCATGGCCTCATCCCGCTCTCCCAGCAAAATCCCCTCTGCACCCTGTGCATGGAGATACAGCAGGGTCTGCACATTGGCAAAGGTATGATCCAGCCGCCCCCCGATGGCGCCGTACAGCACAAACCGCCGAAAGTCAAGGGAAAGCCCCAGCTTCACCGCCAGCATGGTGTCTGTGTCGTCCTTCCGGGCAGGATGCCGCTGTACCCGGCAGCCCTCCGGGATTTCCTTCTCCGGAAGAGTGTCAAAATCCCCCACCAGATAATCCGGCGTCAGCCCCAGTGCCCTGGCATAGCGATATCCCCCGTCTGCGCAAAGAATCAGATCCCCGGGCTCCGGCGCCACCGACGGCAGGGACTCCATGGGCGCTCCGGCAAAAATATAACAGGTGCTTACTTTTTCAGTTCCCATTCCTTCAGCCCCTTTGCCTCCTCAAACATCCGGCAGTAGCTTTCATACCGGCTCCCGGCAATCTCTCCGGCCTCCACAGCCTGCCGCAGAGCACAATCCCGCTCCGCCGTATGGCAGCAATCCTGGAACCGGCATTTCCCCAGATACGGGGCAAATTCCCGGAAGCAGCCGGCAAGCTCCTCCTTGCGGATAATGTCATACTGATTGGTTTCAAAGGTGGAAAAGCCGGGGGTATCCGCCACATAGCCGCCCCCCTGCACAGGGTAAAGCTGGGCATGCCGGGTGGTATGCCGGCCCCGTCCCAGCTTTTCGCTGATGCTGCCGGTTTCCAGCTGTAAGGATGCGTCAATGGCATTAAGCAGGGTGGATTTTCCTGCGCCGGAGTTGCCGGTAAAGGCACTGAGCTTGCCGGAAAGGCATGCGGCAACCGCATCCACCGTTCCGGGCTTTGCATAATCCACCACATGCACCGGAATGCCCGCTTTCCGGTATATGTCCACCAGGTATGCGGGATCCTCCAGATCTACCTTGGTCACCACCAGCACCGGGGTAATATGCTTGTACTCGGCGATGGCGATAAACTTGTCCAAAAGCAGCAGATTGGGCGCCGGCTTGTACATGGACACCACAAACAGCAGCTGATCCAGATTGGCAAGAGGTGGCCGGATCAGACTGTTCTTCCGGGGCAGCAGCCGGTCAATGACTCCGTTTCTGACCTCCGCCCGGTCTCCCACCATAGGAGATTGCCCCCGGTTCCGGAAGATACCCCGGGCACGGCAGTCCATAACGCCGGAGGGGGACTCTACCGTATAGAGTCCCCCGATTGCTTTTGTAATCATTCCGGTCAGTACAGTGCCTGTCTGCATCGCATCACTCCCCGCCTGCATTCGGATCCTCTGCCGGATTGGTTGCAGGCTCCGTAACTTCCGGTGCAGCCTGGGTGGTTACAATCGGCGGCTGAGTGGTCACAACCGGCGGCTGGGTGGTTACAACCGGCGGCTCGGTGGGTGTCACAACAGCACCGATGTTCTTGAAGGCTGCCTGTACGTTTGCATCACTTCTTGCGCTGGCGGTCTTCTTGTCAAAGTCCACCGCATAGGTGCCGATGCGGGCAGTCTGCTTATTTACAGAATTGGTCACGGAAACGATCAGTTCCTTCGTGCCGGAGCCCTCCAGGGTCACGGTTGCAGAACCGGAGGTGTACTCAGCGTTGATGACCGGGCTGGTGTAGAATACAGCGCCTCCGTCATAGAAGGTAAAGTAGAAGGAGCCGGTTGCATTCTCCGGCAGTGCAAAGGTAACGTTGCACTTGCTTACCGGCGCAATACCGTTGCTGACCTTGACCTCAATAATGGTACCGGTCACAACCTGTTCGCCTGCGTTGATGCTCTGGTATACGATCTGGCCGGCAGGCTCGCTGGAATCCACCTCTGTAGCCTGAAGCTCCAGCTTGAGCACCTCAGCGTCCAGCTTTGCTTCCTCCAGGGTCTTGCTGGTAAAGTTGGGAACCTCTACAGTGGAAGCGTTGGGGCCCATGCTGATATAAACCAGAATCTTGGAGTTGGGGGCAATGGATTCTCCGGCAGCCGGCACGGTTTCACAAACCAAGCCCTTCTCCACCGTATCGCTTGCCGCTTTCTTGACCTCAACGGTCAGTCCCTGATTGGACAGGGTCTTGGTAGCCAGGGTTTCTGTCCAGCCGATCACATCCGGCACGTCGATGGTATTATTGCCCAGGCTGACTTTGATCTCTACCACGCTGTTCAGAGAGATGGGGTCATTTTCGGGAATGCTCTGATAGAAGATAACGTCTTTTTCGTACTCGGAATACTCGCTGGCAATCACCTTCAGATCCAGCTTGCCCTTCCAGGCATCCACAGCCTCCTGGTAGTTGGTGCCGATCAGATTCGGCATTGCAAATTCCTTTTTGCTGCCCTGGTTGTCGCCGTTGAGCCAGCCTACAATCAGATAGGTAACCAGAATCACCGCTGCCACAATGACCGCAATGGTCACACCGGTCAGAATCGGCACGAACAGGGAACGGCGTTCCTCCTCGTCCTCCTCATCCTCATCGTCATATTCGTCCTCGTCGGATTCCTCATAGTCCTCCTCATCCCCCTGGTTATCCCGCATAGCCGGGATCTCCGCTGTGGAGGGCGTTACTGCATTGAAGAACCGGGTAGGAGAATCCGAAGTCCGGGGCTCCTCCTCATCGTCATGGTAGCCAAATACAATGTCCGGATTTTCCTTGAACTGTTCAATATCCCGGATCATTTCCTGGGCGGTCTGATACCGGTGCGCCGGATCCTTTACCATAGCATGGAGGATAATTTCCTCCAGGCCGATGGGAATATCCGGGTTAATGCTGCGGGGACGCTCCGCAGTGGACTGCATATGCATCACCGCAATGGTTACCGGATTGTCCGTGTCAAAGGGCTTCTTGCCCGTCAGCATTTCATAGAGCATCACGCCTACGGAGTACACATCGCTCTTGGCGTCGGTTACGTCGCCCCTTGCCTGCTCCGGACTGATGTAGTGTACGGTGCCGATGGCCTGATCCGTGGCGGTTTTGCCCTGTTCCCGGGCAAACTTGGCGATGCCGAAGTCCATGACCTTGATGGTGCCGTCCGGGAACATCATAATGTTCTGGGGCTTGATGTCCCGGTGTACGATGCCTCTGCTGTGGGCATGCTGCAGCGCCCGCAGAATCTGCAGGACAAAGTGAACGGAATCCTTCCAGCTGAGCACCTTTTCGGTTTCCATGTACTCCTTCAGGGTGATCCCGTCAATGTACTCCATGACAATGTACTGGATCTTATCAGAAAATCCCACATCATAAATCTTGACGATATTCGGATGGGACAGCACCGCAATAGCCTTGGATTCGTTCCGGAACCGGCGGAGAAATTCCTCGTTCTCTGCAAATTCCTTCTTGAGGATCTTGACCGCAACGGTTTTGTGATCCACCACGTCAGTAGCCTTATAGACGTCCGCCATACCGCCGACGCCAATCAGCTCCGTAATCTCATACCGGCCGTCCAGCTTCTTACCAATGTTCTTATCCATCTAATTCTCTCCTACTCAATCTGAGATGATTGCCAGGGTGATGTTGTCCCGTCCACCCTTTTGGTTTGCCATATCTACAAGGTGCCCGCAGACAGTCTCAAAGGACTGTTCCCGCAGCGCCTGTGTGATCTCATCCTTGGTGCAGTAGCTGGACAGACCGTCCGAGCACAGCAGCACCAGAAAATGCGGGTCGTGGGTCTGCTCAAAATAATCCGGCCGGACCGTACGCTCCACCCCGATGGCCCGGGTCAGCATATTCCGCTGGGGATGGGATTTCATTTCCTCCCGGGTGATCTTGCCCTGGGAGAGAAGCATCTGCACCACGGTGTGATCCACCGTCAGCTGCTCCAGAGGGGCAACCCCCTGCAAAAGGTATGCCCGGGAATCCCCCACGTTGGCCACATGCAGCATGGTATCATCCACATAGACCATGACACAGGTGGTGCCCATGCCGAAGTTTTTATAGTCCAGCTTGGATTTTGTATATACAACGGAATTGGCTGCAGATACCGAAGCACAGAGCAGCTGTTTGATCTCTGCGCCGTTCATGCCGGGGTGATAGCCCCCTTTGAAGTGAGAAACCGCCTCGTCCATGGCAAGCCGGCTGGCTTCTCCGCCGGAGCGCTCTCCTCCCATGCCGTCACAGACCACAGCCAGAATGCCATCCTCCAGCTGCAGCGCCTCGACCCGGTCCTGGTTTTCATCCCGGACCCGTCCCACATCCGTTGCTGTCTGAATCCTCAATATCCTCACCCCGTTCCCTTTGTGCTTCCCGCCGCAGCTGACCGCAGGCGGCATTGATATCGCTGCCCAGCGTGCGCCGCACAGTGGCGTTCAGCCCCTCCTGCGCCAGCATCTGCTGGAATGCGTAAACCGTATCCCGTTTTGTATGATAATTCCGTTCCCGGACGGGATTGACCGGAATCAGATTGATATGACAGGGCAAGCCCTCCAGCCGCTTTGCCAGCAGCCTGGCCTGGTCCCGGGTGCCGTTGACTCCGTCGATCACTGCGTATTCAAAGGTAATCCGCCGGCCGGTAGCTTCAAAATACCGGCGGCAAGCGCCCAGCAGTTTATCAATGGAGTATTTCCGGTTTACCGGCATGATCTCACTGCGGTGCGCATC
>JALELB010000058.1 GCA_022768805.1 Ruminococcus sp. | reverse complement strand
TGCCTAATTATAGCATGATCCCTGCTGCAAAGTCAATGTGACGCAAAAAGCGCAAAGACACTTTTGACATGAACATCAAAAGTGTCTTTGTAATACTGCGATATGGTTGTCCGGCTAAAGCTGCGGGAATAATTCAGGTATGGTTCAGACCTGGGAGTTGTGATCCAGCCAGTCCATTACCAGATCCACTGTGGTGAAGCACAGTCCGGTGCAGGTGTCCGCACAGCCATAGTAGATGGCAATTCTGCCGGTATCCGCATCCACCAGATTTGCACAGGGGAAGGTTACGTTGGGCACGTCGCCTACACACTCGTACAGCTCCTGGGGGCTGATGAGGTAGCTTCTGCCCCGCTTGAGCACCTTCCAGGGCTCATCCTTGTCCAGCAGTGCAGCAGAGAAGCTGTATACATAGCCGTTGCAGGAGGTGAGCACACCGTGGTATAAGATCAGCCAGCCCCGGTCTGTTTCGATGGGGGTGGGACCTGCGCCGATCTTGGTGGACTCCCAGCCCTTGGAGGGACCCATCACATGCCGGTGCTTGCCCCAGTAGGTCATATCCGGAGACTGGGAGATATAAATATCGCCGAAGGGGGTGTGGCCGCTGTCAGAGGGGCGGGAGAACATCATGTAGTTGCCGCCGATTCTCCGGGGGAACAGCACGCCGTTCCGGTTGAAGGGCAGGTAGGCATTTTCCAGCTGGTGGAAGGTCTTGAAGTCAAAAGTATAACCCACGCCGATCGTGGGGCGCCAGCCGTATGCATTACACCAGGTAATGTAGTAGCGGTCCTCGATAAAGCATACACGGGGGTCATAGCCGTACTGGAACTCTGCCATTTCCGGAATGTCGGTTTCAAAGTGAATGCGCTCCGGCTGGATGTCCCAGTTGAGGCCGTCCTTGGAGAAGCCGGCATGCAGCTGCATATTGCGCTCCTTATCATCCACACGGAACACCCCGGCAAAGCCTCCCTCAAAGGGAACCACCGCACTGTTGAACACGCTGTTGGAGGTGGGGAGAATGTTGCGCTTGATGATGGGGTTCGCCTTGTAGCGCCAGATCACATCCTGGCAGTCCGCCGGACGATCCTGCCAGGGCAGGTTGGGAATGGACTTTTCGTTCAGAATTTTTACGTTCATGGAAGTACCACCTTTCTCTTTGCTTAACTAAAGCAAGTTTGCAATTTATTTAATCGCTTTCTATTTGATGATGTACCCATTATAACACGGGAAAAGCTAGTTTGCAAGTGTTTTTTTCGACATTTTTATATATTCGCTCAAAGAAAGTGTTCCATCAGAGTTATAATATTTGATTAAGTCATCAGTGGAGATATTTTTTCCGTTCAGGGTGCCGTCCTGCCCTACAAGATAATCCCCGTACCACAGGCCGAAAAAGGACCACAGGGCATTGTCCCGGAAGATGGCATCCACATCCGGAATCCGGCTGCATTCGCTCAGCGCCAGCAGCTTTTCCCCCTCCGTCAGGGCGTACAGCCACTGGAACTGGCCGTAACGGCTGCCGTAATCCGCATCCGGCTGCAGATATACGTCAATGGAGGCAATATCATAGTAGGCGCCGCCCACGTAATAATCCTTGCTCTGCCCGTTCCAGATCCAGAGCAGATTGTTAAGGCCGTGGTATTCCGTCAGCCGGTCATACAGCAGCCGCCACAGCCACTGATAGGCGTCCGCCCCGTCGCTGCCCCACCAGTACCAGCCGCCGCCGGCTTCGTGCAAGGGCCGCCACAGCACCGGCACATCCGCATCCTTCAGCCGGGTCAGCTGCTGTGCCACCTGGTCAATGCTCTTTACCAGCGCCAGACATTCCTCAGTGATCGCGCCCTTTTCCTGGAGCTCTTCCAGCTCCTCCTGATCCAGCCCGGCAATTTCCCGGCTGGTCACCGCCCTGCTGAGCCGGAAATCCGTTTTATCCGCATACACGCTGCTCTGCTCCATGGGCGCCGTCCAGTACCACATGAAGCCCACCACGCCTCCGGCCCGGGACCAGGCGATGGCGGCTTCGATTTCCTCGGCATTTTCCGTATCCTTGTCCGTATAGCTGCCCAGATCGCCGAAGCGGATTACCGGATACTGGCCGGTGATATTGTGGATGAGCTCCAGCTCCTGGTTCTGGGCGCTGGAGGCATACTGACCGGTCAGCATGGTCTTGCCATAGCAGGAGGCAAGATTCTTCAGCAGCTCCCTGGCCTCGGGAGAGGCGTCCTCGTTCACCGGCTGGGAGGCCGCATCCTCATAGGAGATCTCGTAGAGATCCGTATTATTGGTCAGCTCAAAACCATCCAGGTCCAGCCCGCCGTCAATTTCCCCGATGGAGAGCCGGGCCTTGCCTGCCTCGATGAACACGCCGTGGAAGGTAACGTGCAGGAACTCTCCCTTGCCGGCAATGGTGAATTCCCCGATTTCCTCTCCGTTCACCAGCAGTGTATTCCTGACCTCCTCATCCGCAGCCGCACATAGGGTAATGTCATAATGCTGGGTGGCGGGCACTTTGATTTCCACCACCAGATTATTGTCCGGATTTCCGTCAAAGCCGGTGACATACCCATCTCCGCTGAAGCCCTTCCGCCGGTCAGCGGCCTTCAGACTGCCGTACATTCTGCCGTCCTCCGCCTCTGCGGACAGCTCCGCCTTCTTCTGTTCAATGGCGGGTACATCCACCTGATAGACAACCTCCGTGGTGCCGGGAACCTCCGTGGTGGGCACCGCCGTATTCACGCCGTTGGGAATGCTCCGGTTGTCATTGCAGCTGACCCACACCAGGATCAGGGCCAGCACCGCCACAGCCCCCGTTCCGATCCGGAGACATCTTTTTTTCTGTTTATCTGTGAGCATACTCTGATTCCTCGCTTATTCATTCTCCTGGGGCGTCAGCACATAGCGATTGCCGCCGCACACCGGGAATTCCAGTATATCCTCCTGCCGGGTGCAGGCGATGCACACGCCATCACACATGACGGACAGGGGGACAGCAGTACGGATCCGGCATATACCCTCCTGATCCGGCACCAGCTGTGCCTGTGTCAGCGCAGCCTCCCGCCAGGTCAGATCCACCGTATAGGCTCCTCTGGCACGAAGACCGGTCACGCTGCCTGCTGCCCACTGGGGCGGAAGTGCCGGCAAAAACTGCAGCACTCCCCTGTGGCTTTGCAGCAATGCTTCGCAGACTGCCGCAGTGCCGCCGAAATTCCCGTCAATCTGGAAGGGCGGATGGGAATCCAGCAGATTGGGATTGGTGGAATAGGCCAGCAGCTTCTGCATGTTCTCGAACACCATCTCCCCGTCATGGAGTCTTGCCCACATATTCATAATCCAGGCACGGCTCCAGCCCGTATGCCCCCCGCCGTGTACCAGCCGACGCACCAGAGTGGCACGGGCTGCATCCGCCAGCTTGGGCGTATCCTCCGGGGTAATGAGATCCGCCGGGTGCAGGGCGAACAGCTGGGAAATATGCCGGTGGCCGATTTCCACCTCGTCGTAATCCACTGCCCATTCCTTGATCTGTCCGTACTTGCCGATCTCCGGCTTGGGCAGTCGGGGCAGCATCGCCCGGAGCTTTTCCAGCAGCGGCAGCTCCTTGTTCAGAATCCGTGCCGCCTCCAGCACATCCGTAAACAGCACGGTGATAATCTGGCTGTCCATGCTGGGACCGATGCACAGGTTGCCCTTGGTTCCGCTTTCCGTCAGATATGTATTCTCCGGGGAAACAGAAGGGCCGGTTACCAGCTGTCCCTGACTGTTTTCAAACATATACTCCGTGAAGAACCGGGCAGCCTCGCAAAGGGTGTCAAACTTCTCCGCAAGAAAGGCTTTGTCCCGGGTATACTCGTAATGCTCATAGATATGCAGACACAGCCACGCCGCCCCCATGGGCCATATGGTGGCCGGCATCCACCGGTCCTGGGGCGCACAGTCCCCCCACAGATCCGTATTGTGATGGCACACAAAGCCGCCGCAATGATACATCTGCTCTGCCGTTTTTCTGCCGTTGGGCCGCATCCGCTCGATCAGGTCAAACAGGGGCATATGGCACTCCGACAGATTGCAGCTTTCTGCGCACCAGTAGTTCATCTCCGTGTTGATATTCACCGTAAACCGGGAGCCCCAGGCAGGCCACATGTCCTGGTTCCAGATGCCCTGCAGATTCAGAGGCTGGGTGCCGGGGCGGCTTCCGGAGATCATCAGATACCGGCCGTAGTTGAAGTACAGCTCCGTCAGCTTGTTGTCCAGGATCAGCCCTGCCGCATCCTTGCCGTCAAAATCATTGCCCCGCAGCCGGTTCAGCCGGGCATCCGTAGGCAGTTGAGCACCCTCTCCGCTGTTGTCCTCCAGTTCCAGCTTCACCCGGTCAAACAGCGCCCGGTAATCCTCCACGTGCCGCACCATCAGCTCGTGGAAGCTGCACTCCGCCGCATACTCCGCATCCAGCTGGGCAGCAGCAAGATAGCCCTCCCCCTTGTAAAAGCTGGTCTGTGCCGCCAGCAGCAGGGTGGCTTCATCCGCCCCCTCCACGCAAAGCTGATTGCCCCGGGTAAAGGCTCTGCCTCCCTGGACTGTGGCCGTCAGCACAACGGCAAAGCTGATGCCCTCGGCACCGCCCTGGCCGCCGGTCATGCAGACCGTGGTTTCCCCATCCGGCCGGTTTTCGTCATAGTAATCCTCCCTGCCCCCCAGGGACGCTGCAAAGGATACCTTCCCGGGCTGGTCGGCGGACACATGCAGCACCAGCACATTATCCGGCTCGGATACGAACACGCTGCGCTGGTAGTGCACCCCGTCCAGGGTATACTCCGTCAGTGCAATGGCACTGGACAGATCCAGGGAACGGCGGTAATCCGTTACATGGCTTTCCTTGGAAAAGCACACATCCAGATCCGCAAGGGGCATATAATGCCGGCTGTTGTCCGGGCAGCCCGTCATGGTCTGCAACGCCAGCTCCTCCGCCTGGCTGATTTTCTCCTGCTGCAAAAGGGTGCGGATCTGCTGCAGTGCGCCGAATGCATCCGGATTATTCCGATCCCGCAGTCCCCCGGACCACAGGGAATCCTCATTGAGCTTGAGATGCTCCGTCTCCACGCCTCCGAATACCATAGCGCCGATACGCCCGTTTCCCACCGGCAGCGCCTGGTCAAAATTCTCCGCAGGCTTTGTATACCAAAGCAGTGTTTCCTGTGCCATATAATGCCTCCTTGCTTCACTGACTCATAATTCTAATATTATAACACATCTCCGGGAAAAAAGCAAAGGCAGCCGGAGTCGATTCCCGTCGGATTATGGAAGTGCCGTACAATGCCCGCAGGCGTGCGTTGTGCGGTGCTGCCTGATCTCCCGGACTGCCTTCGGCACATCGCAAAAATACCCCGGACAGCATGCACCGGCCGGGGTATGGGACAAGGGACTCAGCCCACTACCTGCTTTGCAATATCCACCGATTCCTTGGCGTCCCGGGCGTAGTAATCCGCACCGATCTGCGCCGCATAATCCGCAGTCAGCACGGCACCCCCCACCACTACCTTGCAGGGCACGTTGTTTACATGCAGCTGCCGGATGGTTTCCTCCATTGCACCCAGGGTGGTGGTCATCAGGGCGGACAGTCCCACCAGCTTCACCTGATGCTCCAGGGCTGCCGCCACGATGGTCTCCGGGGGCACGTCCCTGCCCAGGTCAATGACCTGATAGCCGTAGTTTTCC
The DNA here is from genome assembly GCA_022768805.1 of Ruminococcus sp. Taxonomy (GTDB): domain Bacteria; phylum Bacillota; class Clostridia; order Oscillospirales; family Ruminococcaceae; genus Ruminococcus_F. The sequence continues at coordinate 6,549 of JALELB010000058.1, read as the reverse complement.
ATCAGCACCTTGACGATATTCTTGCCGATGTCGTGAATATCCCCCTTCACTGTGGCAAGGATCACCTTTCCCCGGTTCACCGGTGCCGCATTGTGGGCAGTAAGATAGCTGCGGATTTCCCCGAAGGCGGCCTGTGCCACCCCTGCCGCCTGGATCAGCTGGGGCAGGAACAGCTTTCCCTGTTCAAAGGCAGCCCCCGCCTTGTCCAGGGCGGGAATCAGCTGACCGTTCACGATCTCCATGGAGTCCATCTGCTCCAGCAGCTGTCGGGTGATCCGGGCGCCCTCCTGCTTCAGTCCGTTTTCGATGGCAAAATCCAGGGTCATATCCCCAGGGGCTGCCGCCGGCTGTGCCTTGGGGGCAGCATTTCCATAGGCGGCAATAAAGTCCGTGGCGTTCCGGTCAATGTTGGCAAGCAGGCAGTAGCTGCGCACTGCGTCCATCATGGATGCCACGTTGGGATTCATAATGGGCAGGTCCAGCCCGTTCTGCAGTGCCATCAGCAGGAAGCTGTGATTCACAAGCTCCCGGTTGGGCAGGCCGAAGCTGATGTTGGATACCCCCAGCATGGTTTTCAGCCCCAGCTCCTCCTTCACCCGGCGCAAAGCCTCCAGGGTCTGCACCGCACCGTCCTGCTCGGCGGAAACCGTCAGGGTCAGGCAGTCAATATACACATCCTCCCGGCGGATGCCCAGGGCCAGGGCCCGGTCCAGAATCCGCTTTGCGATCCGGAACCGACCCTCCGCCGTCTTGGGGATGCCCTGCTCGTCCAGGGTCAGCCCCACCACCGCCGCACCATATTTTTTCACCAGGGGCAGCACCGTGGACAGGGATTTTTCCTCCCCGTTGACGGAATTTACAATGGGCTTGCCGTTATAGACCCGCAGAGCAGCCTCCAGCACCTGGGGCATGGTGGAATCCAGCTGCAGTGGCACATCCACCACTCCCTGGAGGGCCTTCACCGTCCGCACCATCATATCCCGCTCGTCAATGGCGGGCAGTCCCACGTTCACGTCCAGAATCTCTGCGCCCCCGTGCACCTGGGTGATGGCCTGCCCCAGGATATAGTCAATATCCCCCCGCAGCAGCGCCTCCTTGAACAGCTTCTTGCCGGTGGGGTTGATCCGCTCCCCGATGACCCTGGGACGATCGATCACCACGGTACGGCTGTAGGAGCATACCGCCGCCGGCACCTGTACCTGTCGGGGGGTAAAGGCCATACCGGATACCGCCTCCCGGAGGGCACGGATATACTCCGGGGTAGTGCCGCAGCAGCCGCCCAGAATCTTGACCCCCAGCCCGGCAATCCGGGTCATACTCTTTGCAAACTCCGCCGGGGATACGTTGTACTGATTGGTCACCGGATCCGGCAGCCCCGCATTGGGCTTGATGAGCAGGGGCAGAGTGGTCCACCGGGCCAGCTCCTCCACCACCGGATACAGCTCATCCGGCCCGATGGAGCAGTTGATGCCCATTGCGTCCACCCCAAGCCCCTCCAGGGTCAGCGCCATGGCGGAAACGCTGCAGCCGGTAAAGGTGCGGCCCGTATGCTCAAAGGTCATCAGAGCAATCACCGGCTTGCCGCCGCCGTGCTCCTTGGCAGCCAGCACCGCCGCCCGCACCTCGTACAGATCCGTCATGGTTTCGATCAGGAACAGATCCGCATCCTTGCCTGCCTCCACCTGCTCGGCGTACAGGTCGTAGGCCTCCTCAAAGGTCAGGGAGCCGGTAGGCTCCAGCATCTGCCCGGTGGGGCCCAGATCCAGCGCCACCAGGGCTTTCCCCTCTGCCGCACGCCTTGCACAGCCGATGGCTGCGGGAATCACCTGCTGTACGGTAGCGCCGCTGCCGGCAAGCTTTACCCGGTTCGCCCCGAAGGTGTTGGAGCAGATAATGTCGGAGCCAGCCTCCACATAGGCACGCTGTACCTTTTCCACCAGCGCCGGATTGTGCAGATTCAGCAGCTCCGGCCGCTCCCCGGCCTGCATGCCGTTTGCCTGGAGCATGGTGCCCATGCCTCCGTCAAAAAACACGAAATCCTTCTGTAAAAGCTCTGCAAAGGTCATGTTGCATCCTCCTTTATGGGTTCCGGGGGCGTGCCGTAGGCACAGCTTCCCCGGTATGCGCACCGGTCCCGCATGGAACAGGTGGCACAGCCCCGCAGCCGTTTCGGGGGCTCGGTTTCAGACAGTCCGATCAGTGCGGTTACGGATTTTGCCGGGGTCAGCAGACAGCTGTCCGTGGCGCACAGACCGATACGCTTGGGGGCATCCAGCACATCCAGCAGCACCGGCTGCACTGCCAGGGGGAAATCCCCATAGCCGGGACTGAACCGCCAGGTCTGGTACAGTGCCGGCATAGCCCGGTGCAGCGCCTCCGCAGCAGCATCGCAGACCTGTTCAATGGCAGCGCTGGCCAGGGCGTCATACAGCAGGGCATCGGTCATATCCGTAGCCTGGGCCTGCCGCAGACACTGATCCACCGAAGCGGATAGGGTGGCCGCCAGCAAAGCCCCATGGCTGCAGCCGGAAAGATGGGCGGCAATGTCCTTTCCCTCCAGAGGCAGCCTGCAGCCGGTAAGTGACGGCTGCCCCTGTACATACTCCAGGGGGAACACCCGGTAAATATACTGGGGGCGCATCAGGGACAGCAGCCTTGCTTCACATGCCTCCAGCCGCCGGGCTGTGGCATCGTCCGGTGCATGGGTGCCATAGCCCAGATACCGGAGCGCCTGGCTTCTGTCAATATGGGTAAGCGTAACTTCCATAACACCCTCCCATCAGATCCGCCAGTCGATCTCCGGCATGCCCTGTTCCCGGAGAAAGGCGTTGGTTCTGGAAAAATGCCGGCAGCCGAAAAATCCGTTATATGCAGACAGGGGGCTGGGGTGGGCACAGGTCAGCACCAGATGCCGGGGGGATGTAATCAGCGCCTGCTTCGCCCGGGCATTGGCGCCCCACAGCAGAAAGACCATGGGCTTTTCCCGGACATTGAGCAGCCGGATGATGTCGTCCGTTACCTGCTCCCAGCCCTTGCCCCGGTGACTGTTGGCCTCCCCCTCCCGGACGGTGAGCACCGTATTGAGCAGCAGCACGCCGCTTTTCGCCCAGGGAATCAGGGTGCCCCCCTTTCCCAGATTGTCGATGCCCAGATCGTCCCGCAGCTCCTTGAATATATTCACCAGGGAGGGAGGCGGCACAACCCCGGGCCGGACGGAAAAGCACAGTCCGTGGGCCTGGCCGGGCTGGTGATAAGGGTCCTGCCCCAGAATCACCGCCCGGGTATCCGCATAGGACGTATAGCGCAGGGCGTTGAACAGATCATACATATCCGGATACACCCGGTGTGTGCGGTATTCCTGCAGCAGAAACCGGCGCAGCTGCTGATAGTTTTCCGACGCAAAGGTATCCTTCAGCAGCTCATCCCAGTCATTGCCGATATGAACCATAGGGCTTCCTCCTTATTTGAGACAACAGCCCGGACAGGTATCCCCATCCAGGCTGTATTCATTTATTCTTGTTCCGCAGCAGTACCAGCGCCACCGCTGCCGTGACCACCACGGAAATCAGGGTGGGGAACCAGGTGTCCGCTATGGGCAGATGGGCGGTATTCATGCCGTAGAAGCTGAATACCATGGTGGGGATTGCCATGATGATGGTGATAACAGTCAGTCGGGACATCACCGTGTTCTGGTTGTTGGCAATGACGGAGGCAAAGGCATCCACCATAACCGACAGAATGCCGGTGTAGATCTTGGTCATTTCCGTTGCCTGCTTCACCTCGACCAGCACATCCTCCAGCAGATCCTGATCCTCCTCGTAGAGCTTCATCACCCGGCCCCGCAGGATTTTCTCCAGGGTGATATTATTGGCCTTCAGGGAAGTGGAGAAGTAGACCAGGGATTTCTCCAGCCCGAGAATCTGCACCAGCTCCTTGTTTTTCATGGCTCCGCTGAGCTGCTTCTCGATGTGGTAGGAGATCTTGTCGATCTGCTTCAGATACTGCACAAAGCCGGCGGTGATGCGCATCAGCAGCAGCAGCACAAACCGGGTCTTGTGCATGGTCTGCAGATTCCGGATGGCGCCGTTTTCGATGGCGTCGATCACGGGGCAGTGCCTGAGGCTGATGGTGAATACATACTGGGAGGTGGTGATGATGCCCACCGGCAGGGTGTAAAACAGAAAGGTTTCATCCTGCTTTTCCGCCACAGCAGTATCCACAATAATCAGGGTCTGGTTTTCTTCCCGTTCCACACGGGAGGATTCCTCCTCATCCAGGGAGGAGCGGACAAAGTCCCGGTCAAGCCCGTATTGCTCGATCAGGACGTTCACCTCGTCCGGGGTAGGCTCCACCACGGAAACCCAGCAGCCCGGCTCCGGCTCCGAAAGCCTTGCTAGCTCGGAGTTGACGGTCTTGAAATAGCTGATCATAATGCTGCCTTTCTGCGGCAGCACGGCTGTTCGTCAATGCTCCCGCAATTGATTTAATTGTACCCATAAGTACGGGTCAGGATTCATGACGAACCTCCTTTTCTATGCGCGCACTCCTGTGCACGGATAATGTTATTATAGCACAGATTCCGGCTGGTGGCAAGGGAAACTGACAAAAAAACCGTCCCGGATATGGGACGGTGTACACTATTCAATCCGGGCTGTATGATATAGCCCGTAAACCGTATGCCGCAAACCGGCATAGTCGGTCTGTACTGCGCCTAATTTCAGTAATCCGGAAAGCGAAATTGTACGCTGGTTCCCCAGTATACGATCCAACTGCCGGGTAGGCAAAACATAAAAACTCCACTGCGTAACATCCAGTGGATTGACCGTGTCCTTCATCCGATGATGATGCACGCAAAAGACGTATATGTCTGACTGTCGTTTTGACTCCGGGTCAAATACAGCCTCTTCCCCATTCCAGCCATGGGTCTTCGGAATCGAAAAAACAATACGGGACAGATGCTTCTGACTCCAGGTCTGCAGGTAGCCGGAGGACTTCACCTCCACCCGGATGCCCTCTGCCGTGCAAATGTCATACTTATCCCACTCTGTACGTACTCCACGGTCTGCACCAAGCGCCCTGGCAACCAGCCATTCGGCGAAAATGCCCCGCTCTGTATTATCCATCACGGATGAATACGCCCACTGCCAAAAGTCAAGCAATGTACAATCCGTGCCCGAAATCGCTTCCTCCCCTGTTTTACGCACGGGCTGCATCACCGGGTAATTCTCCTGCTGTGTATTACGCATCAGTTCACCAACTCGCTGACCGCCGCATCGGACAGCAGCATGCCGGCGTTATTCTTGATGCGCTTGTATTTCACCAGGGGCAAAGAGCGTTTCAGCACCCGCATAGCCTCCACCAGCCTGGGGCTGTCCTGGGGGGAGGCATAGCCGGAGCTGACAAACTGGGCAAAGTGGTTTCCCAATAGGTACAGGGCATACTTCCGGGTGTCGTGGGACATGATCCCGGCGCAGGAAACCTGCAGCAGGGCCCCCGCCCGGTTCAGCGCAAACATATCCTCCACCGGAATGGTATCGAAATACCGGTCAATATCCGTCAGAATGGGAATCAGCCCGCTGGCAACATGAAAATGGTCAAAAAGCACCATCAGCTCCGGGTCAATCCGCTGTCCCTGGGGCATACATACCAGCACATAGCCGGTCTGCTCCACCCGGAACCGGTCGATCCTGCCGCATTCCAGCACCGCCGGACACAGCAGCACCTCCGCCCCCAGTGCGATATGGGGCAGGGGTTCTTCACCCATTGCCTGCTGCAGCCGGGCATATGCCTCCGCCCGCCGTTTAAGGAATGCATCCGCCGGCTCTGTCTCCGGATTGAAAAAGGGCGTGGCAATCACGGTCTTGACCCCATGCTCCTGTAACGCCCGCAGCATGGCAAGGCTCTCCGCCGGGGTTTCCGGTCCGCAGCCCATACCGGGCAGCACATGGGTGTGAATATCAATGTACTTGTTCATGGGGCGGCCCTCCATTCCCGGACAGTCCTGCACAAGCAAAACCCGGTAAGTTGCCTGATGGTGCAGTGCTGTCTCGGATGTCAGATTTCTGTTTTGTCATGTTTCTCTATGCGTCAATCCACCGGTGTAATATTCCAGATTTCTGCTGCATAGTCCCGGATGGTCCGGTCAGAGCTGAACTTGCCTGCATGGCACAGGTTCAGCCATTGCTTCCGGGCAAATTCCGCCCGGCTGCCGTAATCCGAAATGGCACGGAGCTTTGCCTCCACATAGGATTCCAGATCACCCAGCAGATAGTAGTGATCCGGCCGGTGCCAGCTTGCCCCGTCCAGCAGGCTGTAGTAGAGCTCCCGGAAGTCTCCGGTGCCCCCGTCGGATACGGTGCCGTCGATGAGGGTGCTGACCACCCGGCGGATTTTCTCGTTGTCCGCAAAGAGCCGCCGGCTGCTGTATTCCGGCATGATCTTCTCCAGCTCCTCCACCTTTGCACCGAAGATATAGTTGTTCTCCTCTCCGGCTTCCTCCACGATTTCGATATTCGCCCCGTCCAGGGTGCCCAGGGTCACTGCCCCGTT
>JALELB010000056.1 GCA_022768805.1 Ruminococcus sp. | reverse complement strand
CGGCAATCAGTGCATGCAGCTGTGCTTTTTCGTGAATCTCTTTACAGTCGATTGTGATTTGCATGGTTTATGTATCCTCCTCCCCGTAAAGCAGCGTAAACGATGCATAATGATCGTCCGTGTAATAGATCAGCCCATCATTGGAAAAGATAATCCGTTTCGCACCTCTCGATTTTTTCCCAAGGGTGTCGATGTCGCATTCGGTGTAGGATCTTCCCTTGGCCTCCGGGAGCAAGCCTTCATAGTTGCCGAAGTGGTCGCCGCCGATGCATTTCCCCGGTGCGTAAGGCTCCAGGGATCCGCCCTCCCAGCCCAGGGCTTTTGCCTCCTTTTTGGTGATGAAGTTCTGGGGCAGGCAGCCATAGGTGTGGATGTACAGGGCAACATCCTCCTTTGTGGTGTATGAGCCCGTTTTATCAATCCCGGATTCGGTTGGCTCGCTGACAGTGACTGTGGTTGTTTCCGGGGGACTGGTTGCTGTGGAGGTCAGAACGGTTGTTTCCGTCGTAATCGTTTCCACCTGGCTCTCCAGGGTGGTAACCAGGCCGGTGCCGGATTCTGTTGTTGTGTCAGTTCCGGAATCCGAATTGGCGCCGCAGGCAGGGCACAGGAACAGGGCAGCGATCATCAGCAGAACCGCCGCTATTTTTTTGAACATCATGTCATCCACCTTTCTGTAATTCAGATAGCTACATTATAGCATCACCCGCAGGAAAAGACAAGTACCTGTGCGGCATTGCAAAAAGTATGCACCCGGAGCAATCTGCCCTGGGTGCATACAGGCCCTGTCTGGTTTACAGTGAAGCAAGCAGGTGCTTCATGAGACACAGATCTGCTCCGGTCAGCTGACTGTCTCCGGACAGATCCCCCGCCTGCCAGTCGGTAAGTATCGCATCGGGATCTGCCAGCAGCCATCTCTGAAGCAGCACCTGTTGACATAAGTCCGCCGTAGGTCACCCACAAGTACAGTATCCGGTTTCGAGATTGTGTGCAATGAACGGATCCTCGCCGGCTTTGTAATCGCAGCTGGAGTTTTTCGTGCCAAAGTGCCTGTCAACCATGCGTCCGCCGCCAGTTTTGCCGCTTTGCAGATGCTTTGACGGGAAGCTCCGGATTTCCATGACACCAGTACAGACCTGGCACCACTGTTGCAAAGCAGGTTTGTCTGTGCTATAATATCATCAAATGAGATCAGGGGAGGAGCATATGGAAACAAGGGTGGCTTTGATTGGGATCATTGTAGAGGATCCGGGGGCGGTGGATGCCCTCAATGCCATTCTGCACGAATATAGCGCATATATCATCGGCAGAATGGGCATTCCTTACCGGCAGAAGCAGATCAGTGTCATCAGCATTGCGGTGGATGCGCCCCAGGACTGCATCAGCGCACTGTCCGGCAAGATCGGCAGACTGCCGGGTATCAGCACAAAAACGGCATATTCCCATGTGATTTCCCAGGGGGACTGACAAGGAAATCTGCAGCACTTTATGACATTTTCGCAGCTTCCTGTACAGGCAGCATCGTTCTTGCCGTAAGGGGGCACAGAGACAGGGAAAACAGCTATCCGAACAGCCGGATACAAAGACAGCTGCATAGAAAAGCTGTGCAGTCTCCGCAAAGGGCGCACAGCAGCGTGTGTTTGCCGTCCCGTATGCCGCAGCTGCCGTAATACAGTGCAATGGTATAGAATGTGGTTTCGGAAGAGCCCTGCAGTACGCTGGCAATGGTGCCGGCAGTACTGTCCGGCCCGTAGCTGTCCAGCAGACTTTCATAAACCGCCAGAGAGCCGCTGCCGGAAATAGGGCGGATCAGTGCCAGAGGTACGCATTCTGCCGGGAAGCCGATGGCGGAAAGAAACGGTGCGCACAGGGATGTAAGCAGCTCGGTGAGACCGGAGACTCTTACCAGGGAGACCACGGTCAGCAGAGCGATCAGCGTGGGCAGCAGATCTATGCCCAGCTTCAGGTTTTCTTTCGCTCCCTCCAGGAATGCTTCAAACACCGGCACCCGCTTATACGTCCCGTACAGCAGGATTGCCCCGAAGATCACCGGAACGAAATAGGAAGTCAGCTGCATGATCCGTTCTTTCTGCCGGAGTGTACCCGGATGGCGGAAACAGTGCGGGTCACGATGATCAGCACCAGGAGGGTGACTGCGCTGGTGAGCCATACCCAGGGCAGGATGGAAAGGGGTGCTGCCGAACCATGCTTTGTACGCAGCGCAGCCACTGTGGTGGGAAACAGGGTGAGCGAGGCGGTGTTGAGCACAGTGAACAGCACAATATTGTCCGACGCAGTGCTGCCGCAGCCGGATTCTTTTTTCAGCGCCTCCACTGCTGTCAGACCGAAGGGAGTTGCTGCATTGCCCAGTCCCAGCAGATTTGCGGCAAAATTCATGGTAATGGCGGGCAGTGCGGCTCCTTTGGGATTCAGCCCCGGAAACAGGATGCAGGCAGGACGGGCAAAGCAGGCTGCCAGCCGATCTGTCAGACCGCTTTTCTGTGCAACCCGCAGCAGACCGCCCCAGACGCACATTCCCCCAGTCAGGAATATGCATAGCTCTATGGCTCCGGCACCCTCCTCCAGCACAACGCTGGTCATGGCATCTGTCCGGCCTGTACAGATACCGCAGAGGATGGCGGCAACCGTCAGCAGGGTGAAAATACGGTTCATCATAAAGATTCCTCCTGAAATCCTGTAAAAATCACACATTTTTGTTCAAAAATACTTGACAAACGGAAAAAACTAATGTATAATGAAGTAGTTAAATATGGGAAAGGCGCAGATCCGAAAACATGATCTGCGGAATGGTGAAAACAATGAAAAGTACAGGTATTGTAAGAAAAGTTGACGAGCTCGGCCGTGTGGTTATCCCCAAGGAACTGAGAAACACACTGGGCATTGCAGAGCGGGATCCCCTTGAAATATATGTAGAGGGCAGCCGCATTATTCTGCAGAAGTATGAGACCAGCTGTGTATTCTGCAGCGAGCGTACCGATGAAATGTTCATGGGTAAGTACGTTTGCGAAGAGTGCCGGGAGAAGCTGGCTGACACCATCGAAGACTGAGATTCTCTGAATCCGAAAAAGTTTTCAAAAACGCTTGACATTTGAACAGTGACATGATATACTATTAAGCGTTGGTTGAGATCATCCGCTTGTCGGATGATCACATGCGTTGTTAGCTCAGCTGGATAGAGTGACTGGCTACGAACCAGTAGGTCGGGGGTTCGAGTCCCTCACAGCGCACCACATCTAAACGCAGCGATTGAATAAATCGTTGCGTTTTTTTATGTCGAAAACTGCGAAAATCCGTGGTTTTCGGCTTTTTTCATAGTGATTTAAGATTCTATTGATCGTTCCGAAAATATCCATGCGAAGAGGCGAAAACATGAAATGGAAACCATGGGCGCATTGGGGCTTTGCGGAATGGTTTTGTGACTTTGTGGCGGGTGTCTGTTCCGGAAAGACCCTGGAGGGGGGCTTTGCAAAGCCCTCAGATATATTTACAGGCTGCGGTGTTGAATCCGCAGCCTGTTTTTTTGATTCAGCTGGTTGGGCAAATAACGCAGCCCCCTTATTGTCTTGCCCGGATTTCCTCGATTAGCTCCTCTGCAGTGCGGCTCACCCGGTCAAAATCCAGGGCTTCAATATAATATGCCTCCAGCTGGTCGTGGACTGCAAGGGCCTTTGCGATGGCGTTCGATGCTTCCTCAGCCAGCGCCAGAGTCGCCTTCCGGTCAAAGGCAATCCGCTGCTTCCGCTGTGCCAGCAGCTCCTTTTGATAAAACCGGGTCATGTGCATATGGACGGCACCGGCCACCTGTTCCTGCCGGATTGTGCTGCATGCGGAGAATGCCAGCCTCAGCTCCGGCAGAAGAATGGCTTCCAGCATGGGCTCCGGGAACAGCAGGTTTTCCGAGGCAATAACCGTAAAGCCCCGGTCGGATGCCCGGGCTGCCAGCTGCCGGAGCAAAGCATCGCTTGCAGCATACAAGGGATCCATCAGCTCCGTTACCTGATAGTCCGGCGGCAGGGGCTGCGTCCTGTATCCGGAGGTCGTCAGGGCAGACAGCTGCCGGAAGGAGATGCTGCCGCTTCTGCCCTTGGGTTTTGGCAGTGTGCGCTTGGCAAGCCGTTCTCCGAAGCCGGCCAGCTTCTGATGCAAAAGCGCACGGCTGCTCAGCTGCGCCAGATCCTGATGCAGAGCGGTAACCGCTTGCACATACTGCCGGGCACGCTGATGCCACTGGGCGTTCTCATCCGCTGCCTGCCGGACGGCGTCCCCTGCAAGCTGCATTTTCTGTTTGTCCAGACATGCCCCCAGATTCACCAGCTCCTGGGATACCAGCGGATACTTTGCTTCAAATACATGGGGCGCTGTTCCGTCCACAACGGCAATTTTCCGGTCCTCCAGTACCACTGCATCCAGGGACTTTTCGTCAGAGGAGCAGTAATACAGGGACATCGGCTCATCGGGGAACGCCGCTGCAATGCGCTTCATCAGCGTGGATTTTCCTGTGCCCGGTCCTCCCTTCAGTATGTATGTGTAGAAGTCCGGGCGCAGAATCTGTTCGGAAAAGTGTGTGCGGAATCCATTGGCTGTGACACCGCCGAGGAAATAAGACTGCTGCATAATTCAAACCTCCCATCGGATATGTTTTATCTTATGCAGAACCGGTGATTCTGTCACTGAATCGGCGGAAAAACCGGCGGATCTATCCGGAGCATGGGGCGCTGGTCGTTCCGGCATTCCATGCCGCATTTTTCATAGAAGCCGGCTTTGTCCGCATCACACACCAGAATCTTCCTGTATATGTGGGCGTATCGGTCCATCATCTGCTTCACCATTTCCCGCCCGATGCCTGCCCCCTGATACCCGGGCTCGATCAGCAGATAGGGGAAGAATACATTCATGCTGCTGTCAGAAATGGCAGTCATCAGTCCGGCAAGCTGCGCACCGTCCCACACGGTCAGCAGGGACTGGGACTGGGAAATGCCCCGGACCAGGGCCTCCGGATACTGGGCGGATTCCCAGTTTACCGAAGCAAACAGCTTCTGAATCTGTTCTGGGGCGGGAAGCTTTTCAAACGTATATTCCATCACAGGCTCCTTTCCTTGGCCTTTAGCATCAGTATATCCCGGTCCGGCCCGTCTTATGCGCTGCTTGCATCTTTCCCGGCTGTGTGTTACAATGAGAACAAAGAATCAAAAGGAAGGATGATCGGAATGCGTGCAGTGATTCAGCGTGTGCAGCATGCAAGCGTAACTGTGGATGGAAAGGTGTGCGGCTCCATCGGCAAGGGGTATCTTGTGCTGCTGGGGGTTGGTGCAGAGGATGATGAGAGCCATATGCGGAAGCTGGCAGATAAGCTGCTGCAGCTGCGGATTTTTGAAGATGAAAACGGAAAGATCAACCGGTCCCTTGCTCAGGTGCAGGGGGAGCTGCTGGTGATTTCCCAGTTTACCCTGTATGCGGACTGCCGCAAGGGGAACCGGCCGAATTTCCTCCAGGCTGCAAAGCCGGAGCTGGCAGAGCAGCTGTACGAAGCCTTTCTTGCATACTGCCGCAGTCAGGTGGAAAAGGTGGAGTGCGGCATATTTGGCGCAGATATGCAGGTGTCCCTGTGCAACGATGGACCCTTTACCATCGTGCTGGATACGAATAATTAAGCCGCCCCTGTCCATACTCATGCTGAGGTGATGGTATGGACATGGAGAAAATCCGCCGACGGATGCTCTGGGTGGGCGTGACGCTGCTGCTGCTGTATTCAGCGCTGTATATCCGCCTGGCGGTGGTTCAGAAGGATTCCCGGGTGCAGACCGCCGGCAGTCAGCAGGGGAGCTATACGCTTCGGATCGGCTCTGCCTACGGCAATATCTACGACCGGAATCTGGAGCCCCTGACCAACCGGGATACGGAGTATTTAGCGGCGGTGATTCCCAGCGGGGAGGCCGCTGCTGCCCTGGCAGAGCATGTGCCGGAGGACTTTGATCTGTCCGGTCAGCTTCAGGCAGGCAGGCCCTTCGTGTGCCCGGTGGATACGGATCAGATTTCCAGCCAGGATGTCCTTGTCTTTTCCGTGCCGGTGCGGTATGGGCAAAGCCGGCTTGCCCAGCACCTGATGGGCTACGCCCTGGAGGGGGAGGGGGTATGCGGGCTGGAGTCCGCCTATCAGCAGCTGCTGCATCAGGAAACCGGAACGAATCAGGTGGTATACCGGGTGGATGGTCAGGGCAGGCTGCTGGCAGGCTGCCGGGCAGAGGTAACTGCTGCGGAGCCGGTAACAGCCGGGGTGGTGACCACCCTGGACAGGCGCATCCAGCAGATCTGTGAGGCTGCGACACAGCAGATAAGCTGCGGTGCGGTGGTGGTGATGGATGTACACAGCGGGGATATTCTTGCTATGGTCAGCCGGCCGGATTTTGATCCGGCGGCACTGGGAGAAGCACTTGCCTCGGAAAACGCCCCCTTTGTCAATCGGGCGCTGAACGCCTACAGTGTTGGGTCTGTGTTCAAGCTTGCGATTGCCGCTTCTGCCATCAGCCAGGGAATCAGTCCCGGCTACAGCTATCCATGTACCGGTGTTGCCCGGATTTATGACCAGGTATTCCGCTGCCACCGGCACAGTGGACACGGCATACAGAATATGATTGACGCCACTGCCAATTCCTGCAATACCTACTTCATTTCCCTGGTGCAGCAGCTTTCGGTGGAGCAAATGCTGGAAACCGTGGCAGCTCTGGGCTTCGGCCGGGAAACCATTCTGGCGTCTTCCCTGGTATCTGCGCCGGGACAGGTGCAGACTGCGGAGCAGCTGGCCGTGCCTGCGGAGCTTGCCAATTTTTCCTTCGGCCAGGGGATGCTCACCGCCACGCCTTTGCAGATCTGCATGATGACCTGTGCCTTTGCCGGGGACGGCTCCCTGCCGATTGCAAGACTGGTGCAGGGCTGGACGGCGGACGGGGAAACCTGTACGGAATTGAACGGAGAGCGCCGGGGACTTGCGCTGTCCCCTGACACCGCACGGCAGGTGCGGCAGCTGATGGTGGCGGCGGTGGACGGTAACCCGGATTCCCTGGCACGGCCCTCCAACACCCGGGCGGCGGGAAAGACCTCCACTGCCCAGACCGGACAGTACGATGCTTCGGGTGAGGAGTGCTGCCACGCCTGGATGACCGGGTATTTTCCGCTGAAAGCGCCGGAATATGCGGTTACGGTGTTTGTGGAGAACGGCGGCAGCGGCAATACGGCGGCGGCGCCGGTCTTCCGGAAAATTGCAGAGGGAATTTCGGAAAATATCACAAAAAACGGTTGACATTTTCAGCGGTTTATACTATAATATTTTTGGCGTTGACAGGAATGACTGTTCCGGATTCTTTCAGAGAGAGGGCGGCTGGTGTGAGCCTTCAGTATGCGGACAGGTGCTCCCCTTGAGCCGGTCTGTGAAAACGGAACGTAGGCGCTGCGTTAAAGCGAACGAGGAAAGCATAACCTTTGCTTTTGAATTTGGGTGGTACCACGAACGCCTTCGTCCCATTGCGGTGACGGAGGTGTTTTCTTCTGTACGGAGGTGAAGATATGGCAAAGGAAAGGGAAAGCTGTGCAAAGGCTCTTGGCTGCAACCCGATTGTGTATGGGATCAGTGCCGGCAATATTGTGGCGGCCATTTTATCCGCCCTGCACTGGCATTCCGTATTCTGGGCCATCGTGAACGGCTTTTTCGGCTGGGTTTATGTGATCTATTTTATCATCAAATATACATAAAGGAGTAATGAAGCAATGCAGTGGCAAGGACTGAATGAATTACGTGAAAAGTTTCTCTCATTCTTTGAGAGCAAGGGGCATACCCGGATGGACAGTGCGTCTCTGATTCCCCAGGGGGACAACAGCCTGTTGCTGATCAATTCCGGCATGGCGCCGCTGAAGAAATATTTCCTCGGCCAGGCAACACCCCCCAATGTGCGGGTGACCACCTGCCAGAAGTGCATCCGTACCCCGGATATTGAGCGTGTGGGCAAGACCGCCCGCCACGGCACCTACTTTGAGATGCTGGGCAACTTCTCCTTCGGGGACTACTTCAAGACCGAGGCCATTGAGTGGGCCTGGGAGTTCTTCACCAAGGTGCTGGAGATGCCGGTGGATAAGCTGTATGTTTCCGTATACGAGCAGGATGACGAGGCTTATGACATCTGGACCAAGCACATTGGCGTTGCGCCGGATCATATGACCCGGCTGGGCAAGGAGGACAATTTCTGGGAGCATGGCTCCGGCCCCTGCGGCCCCTGCTCTGAAATCTATTTTGACCGGGGACCGGAAAAGGGCTGCGGCTCTCCGGACTGCAAGGTGGGCTGTGAATGCGACCGCTTTGTGGAGGTCTGGAACCTGGTGTTCAGCCAGTTCAACAGCGACGGCAAGGGTCACTATGCGGAAATGGAGCACAAGAATATCGACACCGGTATGGGTCTGGAGCGTCTGGCTTGCGTGATGCAGGGCGTAGACAACCTGTTTGAGGTGGATACGGTGCAGAATATCATGCAGCATATCTGCCGTATTGCGGGTGTTACCTACAAGCAGGATCCAAAGACGGATGTTTCCCTGCGTGTAATCACCGACCATGTGCGCAGCACCACCTTTATGGTAGGGGATGGGGTAACGCCGGCAAACGAGGGCCGGGGTTATGTGCTGAAGCGTCTGCTGCGGCGGGCAGCACGGCACGGAAAGATGCTGGGCATCCACGAGCCCTTCCTGTATCAGGTTGCAGAAACAGTCATCCACGAGAACGAAAAGGCTTATCCGGAGCTGGCGGAAAAGAAGGATCTGATCTGCAAGATCATCCGTCACGAGGAGGAGAGCTTTGCAAAGACCATCGACAAGGGCACGGAGCTTCTGAATATGTTCCTGGATCGTGTGGCATCCGGCCAGCTGTCCATGCTTTCCGGTGCGGATGCCTTCAAGCTCAGTGATACCTATGGCTTCCCTCTGGATCTGACCATGGAAATCGCAGCGGAGAGAGGCATTAAGGTGGACGAAGCACAGTTCCGGGAGCTGATGGAAAAGCAGAAGTCCATGGCACGGGCGGACCGGGCATCCAAGGTCAAGACCTCCTGGAGCAATGAGAGCATTGCGGACATTTCCGCACCTAAAACCGAATTTGTGGGCTATACCCAGATGTCCTGCGGCGCTAAGATCCTGGGGATTTTCGCAGACGGAAAGCAGGTAGACAGCATCAGCGAAGGAACAGATGCTGCCCTGATCCTGGACCGGACTCCCTTCTATGCGGAAAGCGGCGGACAGGTTGCGGATACCGGCGAGATCGTGGGCAACGGCGCATTTGCTGTGGCTGACGTCAAGAAGCTGGACAGCGGCCACTTTATGCATATGGGTACCCTGGAGGATGGGGAGCTGAAGGTGGGAGATGAGGTTTCCGCCCAGATTGATGCGGATCGGCGCATGTCCATTATGCGTAACCATACCGCAGCCCATCTGCTGCAGGCTGCCCTCCGTCAGGTGCTGGGGGATCATGTGCACCAGGCAGGACAGCTGGTCAATGCGGAGCACTGCCGGTTTGACTTCTCCCACTTCAACGCAATGACCCAGGAGGAGCTGCAGGCAGTGGAGGATCTGGTCAACCGGAAGATCTTTGAGGCGCTGCCCATTACCATGCAGGAGATGCCCATTGAGGAAGCGAGAAAGCTGGGGGCTATGGCACTGTTCGGCGAAAAGTACGGCAATATCGTCCGGGTAGTCAGCATGGAGGGGTTCTCTACAGAGTTCTGCGGCGGTACACATCTTGACAACACCTCCAGAGTGGGACTGTTCAAGATCACGTCGGAAAGCTCCGTGGCTGCAGGTGTACGCCGGATTGAGGCTGTGACCGGTGCCGGTGTGCTGAAATCCTACCAGGAAATGCAGCAGCGGCTCCACTTTGCCGCAAATGCCTTGAAGCTGGGGAATCCCCTGGAGCTGGCAGAGCGATGCACGGCTATGCTGGCAGAGCTGAAGGAAAAGGAGCATCAGATTGATGCGCTGAATATGAAGATTGCTGACAGCCAGATTGCCGGACTCTTCGAGGCGGCAAAGGAAATTGCCGGCGTCCGTGTGATTTCCGCGTTCTTTAACGGAACCGGTGCGGATATGCTCCGCCAGATGGGCGACCAGGTGAAGGACCGGCTGGAGGGCAACATTGTGGCTGTATTTGCCGGGATGAACGGCGAAAAGGGTACCTTCTACTGCGTCTGCGGCAAGGAAGCGGTGAAGAAGGGCGCCCATGCCGGCAAGATCGTACAGCGGATTGCTGCCATTACCGGCGGAAAGGGCGGCGGACGTCCGGACAGTGCGATGGCCGGTATCGGAAAGCAGTATATGGTAGACGAGGCGCTGGCTGCGCTGGATGCAATTGTGGGTGAAATGCTGGGCAGCGCCGCAAAGTAATAGGAGGGTTTATTATGGATTGCTTGTTTTGTAACATCATTGCCGGAACCATTCCGAGCACGAAGATCTACGAGGATGACCAGATGTATGTGTTCAAGGACATTGCGCCCATTGCACCGGTACACTATCTGATGATTCCCAAGCAGCATATCTCTGGCGTCAGCGAGCTGACGGAGGAGAATGCGGCAGTTGTGGCACATATTTTTGCTGTAGCTGCAAAGCTTGCAAAGGAAGCCGGTCTGGATAAGGGCTACCGGATCATTACCAACTGCGGCGATGATGCGGGACAGACAGTACACCATCTGCATTTTCATTTGCTGGGCGGCAAGCAGATGGGCTGGAGTGCGGAGAGTGGCGTATGAAACAGACATATACATTAAACGTGGCAGGGCTGCAGCGTGAGCTGCCCCTTTGCCCTGTAAGCAAAACCAT
This sequence comes from Ruminococcus sp., assembly GCA_022768805.1. Lineage (GTDB taxonomy): Bacteria > Bacillota > Clostridia > Oscillospirales > Ruminococcaceae > Ruminococcus_F. The sequence goes on along the minus strand of JALELB010000056.1, from coordinate 16,700 downwards.
GGATATTGCCGCATTCATCATGCTGTCGGACGTAGAACTGACTGTGGCTTGTGCCAGGGAGCTGGCTGCAAAGCTGCCGGAGGTGGATGTGCTGCTGACCGCTGAATGCAAGGGCATCCCCCTGGCATACGAAATGGCTCGCCAGATGGGCATTCCCTATGTAACTGCAAGAAAATCCGTCAAGCTCTATATGAACAATCCCATCTGCGTTACCGTACAGTCCATCACCACTGCCAACCAGCAGAAGCTGTACATAGACGAGGATGCTGCAGCGTTGCTCCGGGGTAAGCGTGTGGCTATTGTGGATGACGTAATCAGCACCGGGGAATCCCTGGCTGCATTGGTGAAGCTCACAGAGGCTGCCGGCGGCATACTGACCGCCCAGTGTGCAGTGCTGGCGGAGGGGGACGCTGCCAACCGGGATGATATTCTCTTCCTGGAGCCCCTGCCCCTGTTTCCCCATCCGGAGGCGTGACCCGGAAAGCAGTTTATGTGGGTCTGCCCTATCTGCTGGGGCTCCTTGTCTGTGACCGGCTTTCTGTGCCCTGGTATGGCTGCCTGGGGGTTTTTCCGCTTTTGCTTTTGCTGGGGTGGATATTCCGCTTCCGGGCAAAACAGCTGTTGGTATGCGGCATCAGCTTTCTGCTTGCATGCTGTCTGTACAGCGGCTACATGGCCCGGGTTCGGGATCCGCTGCTGGAATATGCAGGACAGACGGTCACGCTCACCGGCAGGGTGGAGGATGTCACCGTCCGGGATAATGGACATGCGTCCTATCTCATCCGTACCAGCATCGGCGGCCATACCACCCGGGTTACCTATTACGGGGATGATCTGGTCTGCCGGTACGGGGACAGCATCCGGATGACGGCAGTGCTTGCTCCCTATGCGGATACCTACCTTTTTCCGGCAGTGTCCTATTACCAGGGGGAAGGCTCCTTTTTACGGATCTCCGAAGCCTCCGGGGTGGAGATTCTGCCGGAGGACGGATGGTTTCTGATGCGCAGCATCCGTGCATATTCCGGGAAAATCTGTTCCCGGATCCGGATGGAGCTGCCGGAGCAGGAGGCAGGCCTTCTTTGCGCCATGCTGCTGGGGGACAAGTCCGGTCTGGATGATGAAACCAAAACTTCCTTGTACCGGCTTGGCATCGGTCATGTGACAGCAGTGTCCGGTCTGCATCTCACCCTGCTGTGTACCCTGGTCAGCTGGCTTCTGGGGCGGCTCCGGCTTGGAAAACGGGCTGCATTCTTTGTACAGACCGCGGTGATGACGGGCTTTGTGCTGTGTACCGGCATTTCCCACTCAGCCTGCCGGGCGGCGGTGATGCTGCTGGTGGTATACAGCGGAGATGTGTTTCACCGGCAGAGTGATCCGCTGAACGCATTGTGCATTGCAGCGCTGGCATTGACGGGGACGCGTCCGTATCTCATCGGCAGCGCCTCCTTTTTGCTGTCCGCAGCCGGCGTGTTTGCTGTGGCAGTGGCTGCGCCCTGGCTGACGGCTCATTTTCCGGCGGATACCTTGCCCAGGCGCATGCTGAAAGCGCTTGCCGGGAGCGCACTGATCCCGGTGCTGCTGATGCCTGTTTGTGCCTGCTATTTTCAGGAAGTATCCTTACTGTCGCCGCTGTCAAATTTCCTGGTGCTGCCCCTGTGCCTGGCGGCCATGTTTTGCGGACTGGGGGTGTTTCTGACCGGGGGCTGGCAGGTGCTGGCGTTTCCCCTTTTGGGGCTGGCCGGATTATTCTGCCGGATTGTGCTGCGCATCGGCAGCTGGTGCGCCTCTCTGCAAATCGGTGTGGTGCCCCTGGGCGGTGCGTATATACTGCCCCTTTGCATGCTCTGCACATTGGCGGCTCTGTGCGTGTTTGGCTTTCGCCGGGAGCAGCGCCGGGTTTGGGCCAGCATCCTGCTTTCGGTTCTGCTGTTCTGGGACGCAAGCCTGTGCATGCCCCTGCTGGAACGGGACACCCTGAAAATCGCCATGCTGGGCAAGGGCAATGACTGCACGCTGGTGATTACCTGCAACGGTCAGACAGATGTGCTGGATCTGTCCGGCGGAGGTGCCGGTGCAGCCTATGTGCGGCGGTATCTGCAGGCATACGGCATTTCCCGGGTGGAAACCCTTGTTCTGGGGGAGCAGCAATACCGGGGTATGGCGGCGTATGACACGGCCTTCGCTTATGTAAAGGTACACCGCTTGCTGGTACCGGAGCAGACCTATTGCTTATCCGGCAGCCGTATCTGTGATACGGAGCCGGAGGAGACTTATGTGGAAAGAACGGAGCTTTGCCGCCCCCGGTATACCATTCGATTTCTTGGCGCCGGTATGGTGGAGATTCTCTATGCAGGCCGGCGGGTGCTGTGCGCATCCGGCACGGAGGAGCTGACGGAAAGCGATGTGCGGATCCAATACGGCGTAAGGATGCCGGAAACGGTTGCTGCCGGGTATCTGCTGACCACGGCGCCCTGCGGTATTCCGGATGAACGAGTGTATGCAGGACGGAATAATCTGTGTATATCCATCACATCCCGGGGCGGAATCAGAATCCGGGATCTGATGAAAGGAGGATGAGACAATGGCGAATCTTACACCGGGGGACATGCTCAAGCAGCTGCAGACAGGTTCCCATGCCGGACTGTACTATTTATACGGCAGGGATGTGGCTGGAGTTGCTGCATTTACCAAACGGCTGGTGAAAAAGCTGGACGGGGATGTACAGAAGTACGAAGGCCGGGAGCTGGATCTGGAGCAGCTGGCGGATGCAGTGGGACAATACGCGATGTTTGCCCAGAATAACGTCATTCTCATCCACGATCCGCCGGCGGAGGAATGGTCTGCGGATCGAATTGCATCTTTTCTGAAGATTCTGGAGGATGTGCCCTCTTCCACGGTTGTGATCTGCAGCGTGACCGGCTTTGATGTTTGCGGCGGAAAGAAAGCCCCCACCCCGAAAAACAAGAAGCTCATTGATTTCTTTGCCAAGCACGGGGCAGTATGCAATTTTGAGGCCAGGACGGCGGCTCAGCTGGTGAAACCCATGACGGAGCGTGCCGCCCGCAGTGGCTGTACCCTGTCCCGGCAGAATGCGGAGCGCATTGCCCAGCTGTGTCTGTGCGATACCATGCGGATCGGCAATGAGCTGGACAAGCTGTGCGCCTATGCGGATGGGGGAGAGATCACCTCAGAGGCAATTGCCATGCTGGTGGCAGGGGAGGAAAGCCTGAATGCCTTTGCCCTTGCCAAGGCAGTAACCTCCCGGAACGGAAAAGCCGCCATGGAAGCGTTGGACATCCTGTCCCAGCAGCGGAACGAACCGGTGATGCTGCTGTCCGCCATTACCTCTGCCTTTCTGGATCTGTACCGGGCAAAGGCAGCCCAGGCAGCCGGGAAGCACCATGAGCATGTGCTGGAGGATTTTTCATACAAGGGTCGGGAATTTGCCGTAAAGAACGCCTTTCGGGATGCGGGAAAGTCCTCCCTGGAGCAACTGCGTGCCTGCATGCTGATTCTGCGGGATACGGACACTGCCCTCAAATCCACCCGGGTGGACGGCAGGACGCTGATTGAGGAGGCCATTACCAGAATGCTGGCAGTGGAGCGATGAGCATGGGGGAACAGCAGGAAAAGCTGACAGTTGCCCAGGCAATTATTGTGGAGGGCAAGTACGACAAAATCAAGCTGGATTCCATAATCCAGGGGGTGATCCTGGTCACCAACGGCTACCGGATTTTCAAGGATCCGGAGAAGATGGCGCTGATCCGGTATTTTGCCGCCCATACGGGCATCATAATTCTGACGGACTCGGATCGTGCGGGCTTCAGAATCCGAAGCTATCTTAAGGGCAGTATTCCGGAGGGGAAAATCACCCACGTATACATTCCCGATATTTTCGGCAAGGAAAAGCGCAAGGACAAGCCTTCAGCGGAGGGAAAGCTGGGGGTAGAGGGCATGGAGCGCAGTGTGCTGGAGGATGCCTTCCGCAGGGCAGGCGTCCTGACGGAGACTGCCCCGGTCCGGTCAGGGCTCACCAGGCTGGACCTTTATGAGCTGGGGCTTACCGGGGGAAGGGACAGCGCCTCCAGGCGCCGGGCATTGCTGGAACAGCTGGGTCTGCCCACCTTGTTGTCCACCGGGGGCATGCTGGAGGTGCTCAATACGATGATGACGCGCCAGGAGCTTGAGGCGTTTTTGCATCAACATAGAAATGGAGATTGAACATGGTTTTCTCAAGCATTGTATTCTTGTTCTACTTTCTGCCGATCTTTCTGATCGTCTATTTCTTCACGCCGAAGAAGCTGAAAAACAGTGTTTTGTTCCTGTCCGGTCTGATTTTCTATTCCTGGGGCGAGCCGGTGAACGTGATCTATATGCTGCTGTGTATCCTCGTCAATTACGGCGCAGGCCGGTTGATGGAACGGGCAGACCACAACGAGAAGCGGCGCCGGCTGATTATGATTCTTTCTGTGGTATTCAGCCTTGGACTGCTGGGTGTCTTTAAATACAGCGGCTTTTTCGCCGGAATCTTCGGACTTGACTTCAAGGGGCCGGCACTGCCCATCGGTATTTCCTTCTACACCTTCCAGAGCATGTCCTACTGTATCGACCTGTACCGCCGCCAGATTCATGTACAGAAAAGCATTGTAGACTTCGGCGCCTATGTAACCATGTTCCCCCAGCTGATTGCCGGGCCCATCGTCCGGTATGCGGATGTGGAGCGGGAGCTGAACCAGCGCAGCGTCAATCTGCCCGCCATCGGAGAGGGTGTGGGCACCTTTATCTGCGGCCTTGCCAAGAAGGTGATCCTGGCCAACAGCATCGGTATGCTCTGGACGGAAATCAAAGCCCACGACCTGGGACAGCTTTCCGCCTGCACTGCCTGGATCGGCATTCTGGCATACACCTTCCAGATTTATTTCGATTTCTCCGGCTACTCCGATATGGCCATCGGCCTGGGCAAGATGCTGGGCTTCCACTTCCCGAAAAACTTTGACCACCCCTACCAGGCAACCAGCATTACGGATTTCTGGCGCAGGTGGCATATCACCCTGAGCACCTGGTTCCGGGAATATGTGTATATTCCCTTGGGCGGCAACCGGGTCAGCAAGTGGAAATGGGTGCGGAATCTGATGATCGTCTGGTCTCTGACCGGCTTCTGGCATGGCGCAAGCTGGAACTTCATTTTCTGGGGACTGTATTTCGGCATTCTGCTGACCATCGAAAAGCTCTGGCTAGGCAAATATATCAAAAAGCTGCCCAAGGTGCTGGCATGGCTATACACCTTCTTCTGCGTGGTAATCAGCTGGGTGATGTTCGATCTCAGCACCGTGTCCCAGATTACCACCTTTATCGGCTCCATGTTCGGCGGCTCCGGGGTACTGGTTGACGACTATGCCCGGTACCAGTTCCGCACCTATGGGCTGATCTTCCTGCTCTGCATACTCTGTGCCACCAGCTTCGGCAAGTGGCTGCTTGACAGGGTGCGCCGCTCCCGGCGGATGGATCAGGTCTGCTGCGTGGTGACCCCGGTGCTGCAAATGGGGCTGTTTGCGCTGTGTATTGCATACCTGGTAAACGAAACCTACAATCCGTTTTTGTATTTCAGATTCTAGAAAGGAGTATCGCGATGAAAAGAGCACAGCAGATTGTCACCGCAGTGGCATTTCTGGCGGTACTGTTCGGATTGATGTTCAGCTCCCTGCTGCTTCCAAAAAAGTCCGTATCCGAAACCGAGAACCGGACACTGGCAGAGCTGCCTCAGCTGACCGCTGCCGGCTTACGGGACAAGTCCTTTATGGACGGTGTGGAGGCCTATGCGGCGGACCATTTTGCCCTGCGTGACCAGTGGGTGGCGGTGAAGTCCGCAGCGGAGCTGGCGGCCGGTAAACGGGAGATCGGCGGGGTGTATATCACCGAGGACCGGCTTATCGGAAAGCTGACTGAGGATGATGTGGATGAGACCCGGCTCAGCCAGTCGGTTGAGGGGGTACGCCAGTTCGCCCGGAATACGGAGACCCCTGTGGCAATGCTGCTGGCGCCCACCGCAGCTGCGGTATACCCGGATACCTTGCCGGATTATGCCCCGAATCTGGATCAGCAGCAGCTGATTTCCCGGATTGCAGCTGATCTGCGGGGGGATGTGACCATGATCAATGTGTATCACTCCCTGTACGCTATGCGCAATGAGTATATTTACTACCGGACGGATCATCACTGGACTTCTTACGGCGCCTTTCTTGCCTATCAGACCGCAATCAAAAAGCTAGGCTTTTCCCCGGTTTCCTATGACAAATACAATATAGAGCATGCGGCGGACAATTTCCGGGGTACCCTGTATTCCAAGAGCCTGTACCGGGGGATTGAACCGGATTTCATTGATCTCTATCACTATAGCGGGGGAGATCCGGTTACCAGCGTAACGGTCAATGACGGCCTGCACGAAACGGTGTATGATTCTATTTATTTCCGGGAATTCCTGGATACCCAGGAGAAGTACAGTGTATTTCTCGGAAGGAACGCTGCACTGGTCACGGTGCATACCAACGTGAAAAATGACAAGAAGCTGCTGCTCATCAAGGATTCCTACGCCAACAGCATGCTGCCCTTTCTGACGGAGCATTACAGTGAGATCGTGTTGATGGATATGCGCTATGTACGGGGGGATTATCACGCCTATGTGGATCCGGACCAGTTCAGCCAGGTGCTGGTGCTGTATAATGTATCCAATTTTGCAACGGACGGTAATATAAAACTTTTGGCGGCACAGTGAATTATTTTTCAATTCGGCTTGTAATGCGCAGAGAATCATGCTATAATAAGGGCAATAACGCACTGCCGTTTCCTGGACGGTCAGTGCTTCCCGTTCATGCGCCTTTCCCCTGTGCTGCTGCGTGTTCGGGTGTATCATGTTGAAGGGAAACGCTTTGGATATGAATCGCTTTTTTGATAGTCCCTGGACCAAGCGCATCCTGTCCCTGGTGACAATCCCCTACGGGATTTTCCTGGGCTATGTGGCGTACTGGTCTGTTTTTTATGATATTGAAATCTATGAAAAGGTAAAGTTCGGCTTTGTGCTTGCCATCGGCTGTCTGGCTATGGGCATCATGATGTTCTATACCCGGCGCCAGCTTGTGACTATGGTGGTGAGTATTGTCACCATGCCGCTGCTGCTTCCCATTGTCCTGCTGAATTTCGGAGAATGGGAGCTGTTGATTCCTTTGGTGCTGGTGTCCGTGACCGCATTCTTCACCAGCGGATCCGGAGAGGCTGCCAAAACCATTTTTGGCGCAATGATCTTAATGCTCTACATGCTGGGAGCGCTGGCATACTTTTTCTACACCACCGTGCTGGTCAGCTCCGTGCAGATGACGCCGGGTCCCAGTGGGGTATCTCCCTCCGGCAATTACCGCTATGAGGTCACCTACAGCATGGACAAATGCGGCGGCGGCACTTCCGTCATTGTGGCGCCGAATACCTATGATACTTCCTTTTCTTATATGTACTGCCGTGCCAAGGGCTTTGACCGGACAGTATATGTAACCCGGCCCCTGTCCGAGCCTGAGCTTAAGTGGACCACTGAAAAACGCAAGGATATTACGGCAACCATCCTGGGCATCAACCCGGATGCCGTGCTGACTTTGTCCGAAAGCCAGATGCATACACTGGGGCGGGATCAGGGCTTTACCAAGGAGATCCGGGTGAAGGATCTGAACCAGAAGCAGTTAAAGACTTTGGGCATTGTTCTCCCCGCCAGTGAAGGGGAAACTGAGATTCCGGAGGGCATGCGCCTTTACACCGAGGATACTATTGTGGTGGATCTTTCCGATCTGCATAACATTGGCTGGACTGTATCGGAGGATGTTCCGCTGTCCGATCTGACGGATCAGCAGCTTGCAGCGCTGGGTGTGCCGGAAAGCGGCGATGTGCTGTATGTGAACGGAGAGCCTCAGTTCCGGTATTACATTGCCATTCTGGATTCCTACTATGATATGTCCAAGCGGGAGCTTGTGATTGATTAAGGCTTTTCGGAGCGCTGCTCCGGGCAAATAGAAACACAGAGAAAAAGCAGGAGGTTTATGATGAGCGAATTCTTTACAGGCATTTCAAAAATCCCCTTTGAGGGGAAGGGTTCCACAAATCCCATGGCGTTCAAGTACTACAATCCGGAGGAGATCGTAGGCGGAAAGACTATGCGGGAGCAGCTGAAGTTTGCCCTGTCCTGGTGGCATACCATGGGGGGCGACGGCACGGACATGTTCGGTGTGGGCACCACCGACAAGAAGTTCGGCGGAACCGATCCCATGGATATTGCAAAGAAAAAGGTTGACGCAGCCTTTGAGCTGATGGACAAGCTGTCCATCGACTATTTCTGTTTCCATGACCGGGATCTGGCGCCGGAGGCGGATAATCTCCGGGAAACCAACAAGCGGCTGGATGAGATTACCGATTACATTGCACAGATGATGCAGCTGAACCCCTCCAAGAAGGTGCTGTGGGGCACTGCCAACTGCTTCGGCAATCCCCGATATATGCACGGTGCTGGCACCGCCCCCAATGCGGACGTGTTTGCATTTGCAGCAGCACAGATCAAGAAGGCACTGGAGATTACCGTAAAGCTGGGCGGTAAGGGCTATGTGTTCTGGGGCGGCCGTGAGGGTTATGAGACCCTGCTCAACACCAACATGGGTCTGGAGCTTGACAATATGGCACGGCTGCTGCATATGGCAGTGGACTATGCAAGAAGCATCGGCTTCACCGGCGACTTTTACATTGAACCCAAGCCCAAGGAGCCCACTAAGCATCAGTATGATTTTGACACCGCAACGGTTATCGGCTTTTTGCGCAAGTACAATCTGGACAAGGATTTCCGGATGAATATCGAGGCCAACCACGCTACCCTGGCACAGCATACCTTCCAGCATGAGCTGCGGGTGGCACGGGAAAACGGCGTGTTTGGCTCCATTGACGCCAACCAGGGCGATACGCTGCTGGGCTGGGATACGGATCAGTTCCCCACCAACGCCTACGATGCTGCACTGTGCATGTACGAGGTGCTCAAGGCCGGCGGCTTTACCAACGGCGGTCTGAATTTTGACTCCAAGGCACGGCGTGGCTCCTTTGAAATGGAGGATATTTTCCACAGTTACATTGCCGGTATGGATACCTTTGCCCTGGGTCTGAAGATCGCACAGAAGATGATTGACGACGGCCGTATCGATCAGTTTGTTGCTGACCGGTACGCAAGCTGGAATACCGGTATCGGCGCCGACATTATTTCCGGCAAGGCTACAATGGCAGATCTGGAGGCATATGCGCTGGACAAGGGTGATGTGACTGCATCCATCAAGAGCGGCCGCCAGGAAATGCTGGAGAGCATTCTGAACAACATTATGTTCAATCTTTAAGAATCACGCTGAAGGGCTATCCGATGGATAGCCTTTCTTATCAGAAAGGAAGTGTACAGATGGCATATGTACTGGGCGTAGACATCGGAACCAGCGGCACCAAGACCGTTCTCTTCGATCAGACCGGCACAGTGATTGCTTCTGCCAGTGAGGAATACCCCCTGTATCAGCCCCAGAACGGCTATGCAGAGCAGGATCCGGCGGATTGGTATCAGGCAACCATCCATACTATTGCAAAGGTCATGAAAACCAGCGGCATTCCCAAGGAGGAGGTCAAGGGCGTGGGCTTGTCCGGCCAGATGCACGGTCTTGTGATGCTGGACGAAAATTATCAGGTAATTCGCCGTTCCATAATCTGGTGCGATCAGCGTACCGCTGCGGAGTGTGAGGAGATCACGAAGCGGGTGGGCGCCCAGCGGCTGATGGAGATCACCGCAAATCCGGCGCTGACGGGCTTTACCGCCTCCAAGATTCTCTGGGTACGGAATCACGAACCGGAAAATTATGCAAAATGCAGATACATCCTGCTGCCCAAGGACTATATCCGCTTTATGCTCACCGGAGAGATTGCAACGGAGGTTTCCGACGCCTCCGGCATGCAGCTGCTGGATATTCCCAAGCGGCAGTGGTCCCATGAGGTGCTGGACAAGCTGGAAATTGATGCGTCCATGCTGGGCAGGGTCTATGAAAGCCCGGAGGTTACCGGCAGGGTGACAGCAAAGGCGGCGGAGCTGACCGGTCTTGCTGCCGGCACTATTGTAGTGGGCGGCGCAGGGGACAATGCAGCAGCGGCGGTAGGCACCGGCGTTGTAACGGATGGCAGAGCGTTTACCACCATCGGTACCAGCGGTGTGGTATTTGCCCATACCTCCGATATTACCATTGACCCCAGAGGCAGAGTGCATACCTTCTGCTGTGCGGTGCCGGGCTGCTGGCATGTGATGGGCGTAACCCAGGGGGCAGGTCTTTCTCTGAAGTGGTTCCGGGACAATTTCTGCGGCGCAGAAAAGGAAACCGCAAAGTATATGGGTGTGGATGAATACTACTTGATGGATCAGCAGGCGGCACAGGTGCCTGTGGGGGCAAACCGGCTGTTCTATCTGCCTTATCTCATGGGGGAGCGGACTCCCCACCTGGACCCGGATGCAAGAGGCGTATTCTTCGGTCTGTCCGCCATGCACACCAAGCGGGATATGCTCCGTGCGGTGATGGAGGGAGTGGCCTACTCCCTGCGGGACTGCGTAGAGGTGTTCCGGGAGATGGGGGTGTCCGTCAGTGACATGATGGCTTGCGGCGGCGGCGGTACCTCCTCCTTGTGGCGGCAGATGCTGGCGGATCTGTACGGCTGTTCGGTGAAAACCGTAACCTCCAAGGAGGGACCGGCGCTGGGCGTGGCCATTCTGGCGATGGTTGGCGCAGGCATGTACAGCTCCGTGCCGGAAGCCTGCGAGGCGGTAATCCGCACCAAGCAGATTCAGGAGCCCATTCCGGAGCAGATTCCGGTGTACGAGCGGTGCTATCAATTTTACCGGAGTCTGTACCCGGCAATGGGGGACAGCTTCAAGGCACTGGCAAAGCTGTGATGCAAAGGGACGAAAGCAATTTCGTCCCTTCTTTATGCAAAAACCCTTGCAAATCCATATACAAAGTGATATAATGACATCATGTTGGTCAAAAGGAGTTGTATATGGATATCAATCAAGTGCTGGCACAGGAGTTTCACCTGCGCCGGGAGCAGATCGACCAGACGGTGGCGCTGATCGATGAGGGGGCCACCATTCCCTTCATAGCCCGGTACCGGAAGGAGCGTACCGGTTCTCTGGACGATCAGATTCTCCGGGAGATTTTCGACAGACTGAACTATCTGCGGAATCTGGAGAAGCGCAAGGAGGAGATCCGGGCTTCCATCACCGAACAGGACAAGATGACCGAAGCCCTTTCCCGGGCAATAGATGCGGCCAAAACCCTGGTGGAGGCTGAGGATCTTTACCGCCCCTACCGTCCTAAGCGCAAGACCCGTGCGAGCGTTGCCCGGGCACGGGGACTGGAGACTCTGGCGCAGCTGCTGCTTGCCCAGAAGCCCGGGGTGGATCCGCTGCGGGAGGCAGAGACCTTTGTCAATGGGGAGAAGGAGGTTCCGGATGCGGAAGCAGCCCTGCAGGGGGCCATGGATATTCTGGCGGAGGATATTTCCGATGATGCTCGGCTGCGGAAGGAACTGCGAGAGCTGATTGCCAAAAGCGGCACCATTTCCGCCGTGGCATCAGATTCGGAAGCGGATAGTGTGTACCGCACCTATTATGACTATGCAGAGCCGGTGAACAAGATTGCTCATCACCGGGTGCTGGCGCTGGACCGGGGCGAAAAGGAAGGCTTTCTGAAGGTATCCGTTTCCCTGCCGGAGCATATGGGAGAAAGCTTTGTGGTGCGGAAGTATCTGAAGGGCAGCTCGCCTGCCGGAGCATATGTGCGCCAGGCAGCGGAGGACAGCTACAAACGGCTGCTGTTTCCCTCGGTGGAGCGGGAGATCCGAAGTGCGCTGACGGCAAACGCCGCGGAGCAGGCAATCAAGGTATTTGCATCCAATCTGCGTCAGCTGCTGATGCAGCCCCCGGTGAAGAATACGGTTACGCTTGGGCTGGATCCGGGCTTCCGCACCGGCTGCAAGGTGGCGGTGGTGGATTCCACCGGCAAGGTGCTCCATACGGACGTGGTACATATTACAGCAAATTCCGCCGCCCAGGTGGCAGCGGATCAGAAAAAGCTCAGAGGGATTATTGAAACCTGGAAGGTAACCACCATAGCCATCGGCAACGGAACAGCCTCCCGGGAAAGCGAGCATATTGTGGCGCAGATTCTCAAGGAGCTGGACCGGAAGGTCAGCTATATGGTGGTCAGTGAAGCGGGGGCTTCCGTATACTCTGCCTCCAAGCTGGCGGCGGAGGAGTTCCCGGACTACGACGTTTCCCTGCGCAGTGCGGTGTCCATTGCCCGGCGGCTCCAGGATCCTCTGTCGGAACTGGTGAAGATTGACCCCAAGGCTATCGGTGTGGGGCAGTATCAGCATGATATGCCAAAGGCAAGAATGGACGAAGCCCTTGCCGGGGTGGTGGAGGACTGCGTGAACAGCGTGGGGGTGGATATCAACACCGCATCCCACTCTCTGTTTTCCCATGTGGCAGGAATCAATGCTGCTGTGGCAAAGAATATTGTGGCATACCGGGAGGAAAACGGCGCATTCACGGACCGCAGACAGCTGCTGAAGGTGCCGAAGCTGGGAAAGAAGGCCTATGAGCAGTGCGCCGGCTTTATCCGGGTCCGGGAGGGGAAGAATCCCCTGGATAATACAGCAGTGCATCCGGAAAGCTACGAGGCTGCAAAGGGTCTGCTGGAGGTTTGCGGCTTTTCCCTGGCAAGCATCGGCAGTCAGGATTTACAGTCTTTGTCGGAACGGCTGAACAAGCAGGGAATGGACGCAGTCAGCAAACAGCTTGGGGTGGGGGTTCCTACCCTGCAGGATATTGTCCGGGAATTGCAGAAGCCCGGACGGGATGTGCGGGATGAGCTGCCGCCGCCCCTGATGCGCAGCGGAGACGTGATGGAGCTGAAGGATCTGAAGCCCGGTATGGAGCTTGTGGGAACGGTCCGGAATGTCATCGACTTCGGTGCCTTTGTGGATATCGGCGTCCATGAGGACGGGCTGGTGCATATTTCCCAGATCTGTGACCGCTACATCAAGCATCCTCTGGATGCAGTCAAGGTGGGACAGGTTGTCAGGGTTCGGGTGCTGGATGTGGACGTGAAGCGGAAGCGGATCGGTCTGACTATGCGGCTTGATCATACAAATCAATAAAAATTATGGAGGAAAAAGAAGATGGGAAAGTTAAAGAAAATTGGGCTGATTATCTGCGTGGTGCTGCTCTGTATGGGTATCATTCTGCTGACGGATTACGGCAAGATGAAGAAGTATCAGAACGGTGAGGTGACGGATCTGGCGGCTCTGGAATACCGGCAGATGCAGACAGGGGATCTGGTCAGCGGCAAGATAGATTATGTACTGGACACAGTGGCTGAGGAATACGAAACCAAGTTCGGCATCCGGACCTCTGACGATTCCACCAAGCTGTATTATATCATCGGTCTGGAAAACAGCTATGCTATATATGAGACAAGCAGCAAGGAGGAGTATGAAACCCTGGACAAGATCTGTGAAGAAACCTGGGCGTATCTGGATTCTGAGGATGTGAATGCACCGCTGCCCTCCACCACTCTGCAGATTCAGGGCGAAGTACAGAAAATGGATGAAAAGATTGCCGGCTACTTCAAGGACTGGTTCAAGGAGGCGGATTTCTCCGACGAGGAGTTTGAAAACAGCACAGAAGTTTATATGATTTCCCGGGCAAACCTTGACGGTCTCAAGCGCTCCGTAAATATCGGCATCGGGATGACTGCCGTGGGAGCCGTTGGTCTGATTGCGCTTTTGATCGTGACGATCAAGGGAAAGAAAAAGGCCAGCCAGGAATTCTATTGATGCATACGGGAGCAGGCGGAATGCCTGCTCTTTTTTTGTGAAAAAGCATTGCTGATACTTGACAAAGCCGGAATTATGCGGTAAAGTTATAGTATATATAGTATGCATAAGGATATGCAGATGAACGGGAGGATCAATATGAAATCAAAGGCAAAAAGACTTGCGGCTTTGCTGACAACCGGTGCAATGTGCGGAACCATCGCCGCTGCCCCTAAGTCCGCATTGCCCCAGGGGCAAACTGTTTCTGCTGCCAATACATATAATTATGCAGAGGCAATGCAGAAATCCCTGTTTTTCTATCAGGCGCAGCAGTCCGGCCCCATTGCAGACTGGAACGAGGTTTCCTGGCGGGCAGATTGTATGCTGAACGATTATGTGACCGGCGGCTGGTTTGATGCGGGCGATCACATTAAGTTCGCACTGACCAATGCATACTCCTCGGCAATGCTTGCCTGGGGTATTCTGGAGTATCCTCAGGGTCTGAAGGATGCGGGACTGTATGAAAGCTATCTCCGGAATCTTCAGTTTTCACTGGATTTTCTGGTGGGCTGCGACCTTGGCGATGAGGTAGTATACCAGATCGGTGAAATCGGCTTTGACCATAAGTGGTGGGGCTCTGCTGAAGTTTATATGCGGAAGTATGAGCTGATGCAGGGGGAGACGGAGCGTCCCTATTACACCACCAAGGACAGTAACGTAACCGGTGAAATGGCGGCAGCTCTGGCAGCCGGCTATCTGGTATTCAAGGACAGTGACCCTACTCTTGCAAAGACCTACCTGGAGCATGCGGAAAACTGCTTCAAGATTGCGGACACCACCCGTGACCATAAGAATACGCCGGCCTCTGACGACATGTATCCCTCCAGTCATTTTTACGATGAGCTGTTCTGGGCGGCAAACTGGATGTACAAGGCAACTGGAGAACAGAAATACCTTGACCTTTGCGAATCGGATTATATTCCGAACCTGGGCAAGGAGGAACAGTCCACGGAAATGAAATATACCTGGGGCATGTGCTGGGACGATGTACAGCAGGGCGGAACGCTTCTGTATGCGCTGAATACCGGAGACGCCACCTGGAAGGAGCAGTTCCGCAAGCATCTGGAATACTGGACCACCGGCTACGGCGGCAAGCAGATCAAATACACGCCGGACGGGCTTGCATGGCTCTTTAACTGGGGTTCTCTCCGGCATGCAACCACCACTGCCTTCATGGCCTATGTGGCTGCAGATCAGCTGTTCAGCGGCACAGACGATGCAAAGAAGTATACGGACTTTGCAGACTCTCAAATGAACTACTGCTTTGGCGATAATGCGAATAATTTCAGCTATGTAATCGGCATGGGGGATTCCTATCCGAAGGCATGGCATCACAGAACCTCCAGCGGCGTGTGGGATGACCAGTGGACCATGCTGGGTGAGGAAAAGGAATATGCGCATGTGCTGTACGGCGCTCTGGTGGGCGGTCCCGGCCAGGACGGTAGCTTTACTGACAAGGTAAACAGCTACGAGTATACAGAGGTTGCCATCGACTATAATGCAGGCTACACTGCTGCGCTTTGTGCAATGGTTCAGAAATACGGCGGCGAACCTTTGACCAATTTCCCGCCGGAGGAAACCCCCAAGTGGGATGAATTCTACATTGAAGCAGCTGTTAACCAGAGCAGCGAAAGCTATACCGAGGTTAAGGTGCTGGCAACCAACCACTCTGCATGGCCGGCACGACTGATTAAGAATCTGTCCTACCGGTATTATTTCGATATTTCCGAAATTCTGGCGGCAGGTCTGACGGTGGATGATATTTCTGTGCGTATCGGCTACGATGAACACAGCTCCACACAGATTTCCCAGCCCATCCAGTATGAGGGCAATGTGTACTATGTGGAAATCACATATCCGGACGGCACTGTAATCTGCCCCTCCGGCCAGTCCGAGCATCAGGCAGAGCTTCAGTTCCGGATTTCCGTTCCGGATGCATCCAAGTGCTGGGATGCCACCAACGACTACTCCTTTGAGGGCCTTGGTAAGTCCGGCAATGAGTGCGTCAAGACTGAGCGGATTACCATGTATGATTCCGGCGTGCTGATCTACGGTGTGGAGCCGGATGGTACTACACCGGCGGATAATCCGGTTGTGACCACAACAACCTCCGGTGATGAGGTTCTGCTGGGAGATGCGGACTGCAACGGCATTGTGAATGTACAGGATTATGTTCTGCTCAAGCAGTTTATGGTAAAGAAGGCAGAGCTGACTGCCAAGGGCGGTGTGAATGCGGATATGAACCAGGACAGAGCGCTGACTGTCAGCGACTGTGTTCTGCTTGCACGGAAGCTGCTTTCTTAATCATCCTTTGCTTAGATTACCCGATGTATATACATCGGGTAATTTTTTTTATGCAGATTTGCCGGATTTGTGTGATTCATTTTAACGTTGGTCGATTTGCACAATTTTTTACGGATGCGTTTATATGAAGTTGACAAAGTTCGGTTTCCCTCTTTACAAAATTGTATAGATACACTATAATAGAACTACGGAAAAAAGAAAAATACTGTTTATTTTTCACCCAAACTGATTCCAGACTGTATATATCAATGGAAGCAGCGGGGGTTCCGGTTCTATTCGTTATAACGGCGGGACCTGTGCTGGTCCCCGTTATATAATTTCTTATTTTTTATGGGAGGGTAAAAAATGCTGAAAAAGAAAATCGGCAAAATTGTTACCGCCAGTGCGGTAACTGCCTGTGTTCTTGTGAATGCAACAGC
>JALELB010000017.1 GCA_022768805.1 Ruminococcus sp. | reverse complement strand
CATCCGATTGAGATTTCTCCGCTTACAAAGAAGAAACCCGAAAATCCCGATTATGTTGAGAGATTTGAGTTCTTTATGAACGGCTGGGAAATGGCTAATGCATATTCAGAGCTTAACGATCCGATTGACCAGAGAGAGCGTTTTAAGGCTCAGGAGGCACTTCTCGCACAGGGCGATGATGAGGCTAACACAACCGATGAGGATTTCCTCAACGCACTTGAAATCGGTATGCCTCCGACAGGCGGTATCGGCTTTGGTATCGACAGAATGTGTATGCTTCTCACAGATTCAGCCGCAATCCGTGATGTTCTCCTCTTCCCGACAATGAAGAGTTTGGATTCCGACAAGAAGCCGTCGGGTATTCCGAAAACAAAGGACGCTGTTGTTGAAGAAAAGATTGATTTTTCAAAGGTGAAGGTTGAGCCTTTGTTTGAAGAATATGTTGATTTTGAAACATTCTCAAAGTCAGATTTCCGTGCAGTAAAGGTTAAGGCTTGCGAGGCTGTTAAGAAGTCGAAGAAGCTTTTACAGTTCACTCTTGATGACGGCACAGGCACAGACCGCACAATTTTAAGCGGTATTCACGCTTATTATGAGCCTGAAGAACTGGTTGGAAAGACTCTTATCGCTATCACAAATCTTCCGCCGAGAGCAATGATGGGTATTGACTCCTGCGGTATGCTCCTCAGTGCAGTTCACGAAGAAGAAGGCGAAGAAAAGCTCCACCTCCTCATGGTAGATAACTATATCCCCGCAGGTACAAAGCTCTATTAAGATGATGTAAAGATGTACCGTTTCACCAAATAGACGGGATGTACTTCATTTGTGAAAAAGCTCTGAAAATACACAAATACACCAAATTTACACCAAATGGTGCTTGAAACGGTGCAGAGCCTTAAAAATCGCATAATTTTCAAGATATATGGGCAGTTCCATTGCGGAATTGCCCATTTTTTTGTTATAAACCGATGTTTGCACAGAAGAGGGATAACAGTTAAGATGTTCCTGACGATACGATATTGTATGAGCTTAAAATTGGAGGAACAAGAAATGTATATGCGATTGACACAGAGAGAAAAAGAGATGGCAGATATGTTTGAGCAAATGAGCAAGGATGAACAGAAAATAATGATTGAGTTTGCAAAAAGATTACGAACGGAAGACCCTAAAGAATTGGTAAAAAAAATAAATCAGCGATTAGATATAGATGATGAGTAATTGGTTGTATATTGCCCTTTGAGAGAGGAGAAATCTTTTCTTAATGGGCTTTTTTATTTTTACTGATATTCGCAAACTACAAGAAAAATCCGAAACTTCATATACTTTAATCACAGAGGAAGTGGAGGTTTTGATATGAGTAACAGCTTAGCGGCAGTACATCCGGAATTGATTGTCGAATGGTCGGATAGGAATTTACCGCTGACACCGGACAGCGTGACTTTCGGCTCGAATAAGAAAGTATGGTGGAAAGGTGCTTGCGGACACGAATGGGAAACGAGCGTTAAAGCTCGCTCAAAGGGCGAGAAATGCCCGATATGCTCAGGAGCGAGAGTAATAGAGGGTATCAATGATTTAGCCACATTGAAGCTGATATTCAGGCGGTTGAAGATGAATTGGATGATGATGCGGAATCCATCATCACCAACGAGCGCTATGTGTATATCGGTCAGATAATTAAGGAATGTTACAAGAAAAAATCTGCGGGAAAGCTATCCACCTCCGATAAAATCGATAAGGTTGTGACCAACCGTTTTGCAGCACTGCCGATTTTTGCGGTCGTCATGTTCCTTGTTTATTATATCGCAGTTTCCACCGTCGGCACCTTTGCTACCGACTGGGCAAATGACGGGGTATTCGGCGATGGCTGGCATCTGTTCGGTATCGGCACCTCTGCTTATGACGACGCTATGAGGGATTATGCTGCGGAGAATGTCTGGACTCACGAGATGATTTCTCTTGTTGACGCCGCTGTCGATCAGGGCGTAATCGGCGCAGAAGATATTCAGTCCGCTATTGCCGATGAAGATTTCGGTGCGTTTGATGAAGCCTATGGCTCCTATGCGGAATCTCTTGCAGAGGAAGGCTATGATATTTCCGCATTCTATGACGCAGCTCTCGGAGAAGAAGCTGAGGGCGTGCCCGATCCCTCCGAATACGGCGTATGGGTGCCCGGTATTCCCGTGCTTGCTGAAAATGGCCTTGAAGCGGCAAACTGCCCCGAATGGCTGAACAGTCTGCTCATTGACGGTATTATCGGCGGTGTGGGTGCGGTTCTCGGCTTTGTGCCCCAGATGCTTGTCCTGTTTATTCTGCTGGCATTCTTGGAATCCTGCGGATACATGGCCCGGATTGCTTTCGTGCTTGACCGTATCTTCCGGAAATTCGGCCTTTCCGGTAAATCCTTTATCCCCATGCTCATCGGCACAGGCTGTGGAGTTCCGGGAATTATGGCGTCCCGTACTATTGAGCATGAACGTGACCGCCGTATGACCATTATGACCACCACCTTTATTCCCTGCGGTGCAAAGCTCCCGATTATTGCGCTTATCGCCTCCGCACTGTTTGACGGTGCATGGTGGGTAGCACCCAGCGCTTATTTCATCGGTATTGCCGCCACCATTATTTCGGGTATGATGCTCAAGAAAACGAAGATGTTTGCCGGCGATCCCGCTCCCTTTGTTATGGAGCTGCCCGCATACCACTGGCCGACCGTTGATAATGTGCTGCGCTCCATGTGGGAACGTGCATGGTCGTTTATGAAGAAAGCAGGAACAATTATCCTCCTTTCCTCCATCGTCATCTGGGCAGGCTCCTGCTTCGGTATGATGAACGACTCCTTTACCTTCAGCACGGAAATGGAGCTTGAAGACAGCGTCCTCGGTATGATTGGCAGCGCCCTTTGCTGGATCTTCGCACCGCTGGGCTTCGGCAGCATCAAAGCTACCGTTGCAACCATCATGGGTCTTGTGGCCAAGGAAGAGGTTGTCGGCGTGTTCGGCGTCCTTGATTTTGAGGGAATGACCCGCCTTGCCGCTTATTCCTTCCTGGTGTTCAATCTGCTTTGCGCCCCCTGCTTTGCGGCAATCGGTGCCATCAAGCGTGAAATGAACAGTGCCAAGTGGACCTGGTTTGCCATCGGCTATCAGTGTGTGTGTGCCTATGCAATCTCTCTGATGATCTATCAGTTCGGCTCGGCTTTTCTGGGCAATCCGCATGTGATCGGTCTGATCGGGGCAACTGCTGTTCTTGGGGTGATGGTGTATATGCTGTTCATCAAGCCCTATTCCGAAGCTGCAACGCTGATTAGAAGCGTTAAGACAGTAAAAAACCAGCGGTGAACAGGAGGTAAGTATATGCTTGCTTGGCTAACGGAAAACATAGCAACAATGATAATCTGTGCTGTTTTAATTGGTGTCGTTGCGGCAATTATCGTCAGCATGATAAGAAACAAGAAAAAAGGAAAATCCTCCTGTGGATGCGGGTGTGCAGACTGCCCAATGAGCGGTTCTTGCTCTCTGCAGCGAACCCACCGGAACACCTGATGCCAAAGCAGGTGTATGACACAGCACGAATATGTGCGCTCTGGCTCCCGGCGTATGACCCGGAGGATGCTGCGCCGGTTGTTCCCACTGCATCCGCAGAACCTGGGGCAATGCCGTACAGAGCTTGTGCGGTATTGCCCTATCGTTTTTTCGACAGATTGCATAGGAACAACGCAGGAATACTGGCGCAATTAAGGCGTTTCTGTGTGACATAACGGGAAATTCGTCAGCAAATGCTGTGCAAAGCCGTCAGCTTTCACTTTCCTTTTCGGGTGATGGTTCACTGCACTTTGGCTCATCAGATCGGCCAGTCTTCCCCTTTATCTTCCTGAATGCAACATCTGCTATGAACCAGATGATGAATACAAGCAGTACCAGCCAGGGCGCAGCAAACCAAAGAAGCCGCTTCGCCGGAATATCCAGCTCATGCAAAAGCGCCTCCCAGGCGGCCTGATCGGTCAATGTATACTGAAAGGCCTCATACAGCTTACAGCCCAGGTAGATAATGGAGGGCAGACAGGGCACCAGAAACGCCAGCGCATGGTAGCCCCGGGGCACATTATCCCTCAAGCTGGTGAGCCTGAACAGAATCAGCGTAATCAGACCTGCTATGGCAGGAAGGGGCATGAGCCAGCTCAGGAACAGCAGCACCACATCCCGGAAAACCTGCATGCCGGTCTGTCTGTACTTATACTGCACCAGAGCAGTATTGGTCTGGGGATCATATTCTATAGGGGATTTCAGATAGCTTTGCTTGCCGGACTGAAAGTCATACTCCTCAGAAACCTGAAGCACATTCCCCTGGGGATCCACCAACGCAATCCGGAAGGTCTGATACCGCTCACACAGTTCCAGATAGTCACGCACCCCATTGAGAGAGAAGTCCGTTTTCCCCGGTTTGACAGACCAGCCCATCAGACGGCGGTAGTGCACCAGCATGCTCCGGTAGCCCTCCGAATCATACAACGCAATCTGCGGCTGGGTATCCGGCTCCCCTGTCCCCTGGGTTGCCCCCACTGGCCAGCTTCTCTCACCATAATCAGGACTGTCCTCGCTGATGGGAATCAAGATATCCAGCATGTACTCGGTCTCCGTATCCTCTGTCACCTTCAGGGTAAAGTTATATTCTGCGTGACAGCCTGCCAGTACAGTCATGATCATCAGCAGCACCAGTGTACACAGGATATAGCGGCATCGTTTCAAGGCAATCCCTCCTTTCGTTTGCCCGCATTAAGCATCAAACACGCACAGCAAATGGAATCCTCCGGACTAACCGGGAGCCCTGTACCGTCAGTTCTGGCGTTGCCTTTCCCAGGCCTTTACCCGCTTTCTGAGAAAGCCAAACCAGATTACCGCTGTCAAAACGGGAATACTCAACAGCCACCAGGGACGGAAGGATGTATTTTCTGTCAGTGCATAATCTGCGCCGGTTGCATCATCAGCGAATCTCAGATTGCCGTACTTAACATAATACCGTCCATTGTCCCTAATCAGTTCATCCTCATGCTGTTCCAATCCGCTCCAGAATGCTTTGGTGCGCTCATCATCGGGACAGGAAAAGCACGCATATTGTGCATACCCCTCCACCCGGACAAGTCCATAATCAGAACCCCAGGAACCCGAGGAGTCCAGATAAATCAGCAGAATATCCCCGTCCCATTGCAGGGATATCCTTGTGCGGGTGGTATTTGTATCAATACAGTAATCAAATAAACCGTGTTCGTCATAAACGTTAATATGGGACGGACCAATACAGGTTGCGATTCTGCCGGTTTCTGAAACATCAAAGAACTGGATCATCCCCGTGGCTTCATCCGCTGAAAACTGAATATCAAACCAGCTCTTTCCGGAATCGAAATGTTCAGTCACCAGTGCCGTATTGTCGGCTGTCACGATCATCCGGGAAGACAGCATCAGCACAACGATCATAATATGTATCAGACAGAATGTCATTCTGAACCGTTTTTTCATCACACGCTCCTTGAAAGCCAAGTAAAGCAGCGGTTTTCTCCGTATAAAAAAACCACGCAGCTAATGCGTGGTTTTTGGTGCGCTTGACAGGATTCGAACCTGCGACACCTGGCGTCGGAGGCCAGTGCTCTATCCAGCTGAGCTACAAACGCATGAGTTATATTGTCTTGACCGGGCACCCTGGGGCTTTATCCTCAGTCATCTTTCTTATTATAGCAAACTCTCTTGAATTTTTCAAGAGAATATGCTATAATTATAAAAAATAGTTTCTTTGAACGAAAACATCCGGTACTTTCCCATATATTTTTGTATCTTTTCACAATGCGCACCAAGCGAGGTGAACCACTATGCAGGACTACATCTATGTGCTTCTCAGCCAGACAGGCACAAATGTTGCTAAGATTATCCGTTTTTTCACCCGGAAGCCCTATAATCACGCTTCCATAGCTGCAGACAGCAGCCTGAACGAAATGTATAGCTTCTGCCGTAACTCCCCCTCCATGCCCCTTCCCGCCACCTTTAATCAAGAAATTGTGGGACACGGCACCCTTGGCAAATTTCCGGATATTCCCTGTGAACTGTATGCCATTCCGGTTACCAGGCAGCAGCGGCTGATTTTTGAGCACGAGCTGGAGCATTTCAAGCTCCACCGCAGCATGTACTCCTATAGTCTGATCGGCATGGGAACCGTACTGTTCCAGATCAGTCTGCACCGGCGCAACAAATACGTCTGCTCCCAGTTTGTGGCCCATGTCATTGAGCAAAGCGGCATTTCCCTGCCAAAGCCCTCTGTTTTGTGTACGCCGGAGGATCTGCGGCATATCCCCGGTGCGCAGCTGATCTACCAAGGAGAGCTGAACGACTACGTGAATCACCTATTTCTTCATTCATTCATCGGAGCAGTGTCTGCTCCAGCCAGTGATATGCCTGCGCAGCGTACCGCACAGCCGGGGGCAGCAGAACCGCTTGCCGGCTCCGGTGTTTCCCGGGCATAGCCACCTGCAGCTGAGTCTTTGCCAGCTGCACCCGGTATGCATCCTCCTGCCGGGTGATCTGCACCGCCGGGATCGGCTCCCGGTTTGTCTGATTATAGGACTGCACATAAATTTGCAGCATTCCCGCCGCCAGCCCGTTCACCAGCATGTAATACACCAGGGCAAGGCAGGCGGTTCTTTTTGTGCGCCGTTTCATGTTATTCCTCCTTCAGCTCCAGCAGCGCCCGGGCGATGGACGCCCCCGCCGCCGAGCCTGCCCGTTTCACCTGGGCAAGGGTATTTCCGTGACTGCCTACCTCGATCAGCAGGCTGCCGGTGGTCAGATCCTGGTTGTATTTGCGGTAGTCAAACAGCACCGGTCTGGTGATGCCGGGGGTATCGGCTTCCATCTGCTGCTGCAGACAGCTTGCAAGGCGAAAATTTTTCAGATAATCCGGCATATTCATCGAGCCGTTGTCACAGCCGGAGATAATCATCACCTGGGCGGTATCCCGGCCTTCCACATCCACAACAGGCTGCAGCAGATTCCCGTTGCTGACAATCGCATCCCGATGGATATCCAGCACCACCTTGATGGTGGGATTCTCTTCCAGTGTCCGCTGTACGGTCACCCGGCTCCGGTCATAGGAGCCGGTATAACGGGGATAATCATGAATGGTTCCGTCATGAATTACGCCGATTCCTGCCTGCTGAAGCTGTGCAGCAATCTGATCTCCCACCATAACCACGCTCAGTGCCGGATCCGTAGTCCGGTAGTTGAAATCCGCATCCCCGTAGTCCCGCACATAGGGCTCAAAGCTCTCGGTGGTATGGGAATGCATAATCAGCACCTCCGGGGAACCGTCTGCCGCAATGGTAAAGGCAGGTGCCTTCCGGCTTTCCTCCAGTAGCGTGGCATTATCCACACCGGTGCAGTTCCGGACCTGTCCGCACTTGTCCAGGTTAATGATATTCCCGCCGGTGCTGCGCTGATATGTCATCCGGAGGATTCTTCCGGTTCCCGGATGCCACACAGTGGGATAGGGCTTTTCTCCGGGGCTGCTGCTGGGGGCAAATACCGGCTCCGCTTCCCCTTCGCCGGTTTCTCCGACAGGCTCAGGCGCTGGGGCTGACTCAGTCTGCTCCTCCGCCAGCCAGCCGTATCCGCTGGACAAACAGGGCGGATCTCCATACAGCCAGTCCGGCTCCGACTCTATACCCATCCGCAGATCATTAAGCCGGTTGGCAGCAACCGGGATCTGGGGAATCAGCCGGAGCATACCGGCACCCAGCAGGGGCATGCCCGCAAGGATGCAGCCCCACATCAGCACCCGCATTCTTCCCTTTCCTCTGCCCATCCCTTCACCTGCTCTCCAGGCGCCTCCGCATGCTGCAGTGCCGCCTATATAGTATGATCCTGCAGTTTCATCCTATGCATGCAGCCATCCGGTTATGCAGGGAATGTGACAAGCCCGGCAGGCATATTGTGTAGAAGCATTAGAGGAAAGGAGGATGCATATGTACCGGTGCTGCAATGTAAAGCGCTTTCTCATCATGCTGCTGTGTGATCTGATCGCAGTGGGGCTGCTGATGCTGCTGTTCCAGTCCAGCCTGTTCCGGACGGAGGGAGTCTCAGATCCTGCGAATCAGGGCGTCAGCCTGCCGGTTCTCATGTATCACAGTGTTTTTTCCGGCAGGCACAGTGACTACGTGATTCCCCCGGAGGTGCTGGAAAGCGACCTGCAATACCTTTCCGCAAAGGGTTACCAGGCAGTGCTGGTGTCCGACCTAATCCGGTATGTGTACCACGGCACCCCTTTGCCGGAAAAGCCGGTGATGATTACCTTTGACGACGGATATTACAACAATCTGGAGCAGTGTCTGCCGCTGCTGGAGAAATACGACATGTGTGCGGTTATCTCTGTGGTGGGAAGCTATATTGTGAATCAGGCAGAGCAGGATTCCCACGTTACCGCCTATTCCTATCTGACCTTTCCGGAGATCCGCACCCTGCTGGATTCCGGCCGCATCGAAATCGGGAACCATACCTATGATCTCCACAGTCACGCCCACCGACAGGGCTGCGGGATTCTGCCGGAGGAATCAGAAAGCGCCTACCGGGAACTGCTCCGTTCCGATCTGGAACAGCTCCAGTCCCTGCTGGCGTCCCAGGTGCAGATCCGCCCTGTGGTGTTCACCTATCCCTTCGGCTATGTGTGCCGGGAGAGCATCCCGGTAATCCGGAGCATGGGCTTTCTTGCCACGCTCACCTGCTATGAAGAGCTCAACTGGATTACCCGGGATCCGGACTGTCTGTACGGACTGGGCAGATACAACCGACCCTATGGGATTACCACCGAACAATATATGCAAAAAGCACTGAAAGGAAGTTAATCCATGACCAAGCGCCGTAAATGGCTGATTCTGCTGCTGCCCCTGGGCATTGCCGTGCTGTGCCTGATGCTGAAGCTGTACCTGGAGCATATTGCTGTACTGCACATTCCCTGCATGCTCTGGTTTCTCACCGGGCTGTACTGTCCCGGCTGCGGCGGCACCAGAAGCATACGGGCACTGCTGCAGGGGGATCTTCTGCTGTCGCTCCGCTGCAACCCGGCAGTACCGCTGCTGATCCTGCTGGGACTGCTGTGGTATGCAGAACAGCTTCTGGCCGTTTTCGGCCGGCCAAAAAAAATCATCCCCAGAAGCAGGCGTTTCTGGGTGCCGCTTCTGGGAATGCTCCTGGCTTTCTATTTGCTTCGCAATGGGATCAGTACGCTAGCTCCACCCCGGTGAAGCTGGACTTCGGGGCACTGGAGGAGGTTCCGGTGCCCCCGGTGCTGCCCAATGCGGATTGCAGCGCCTCAAATTCGCCCTGCTGATACATCTGATCCAGATAATCCATCACGTCATCAAAGGTCACACCGAATTTATCCAGCGCCTCTGCATATTCGCCCTCATAGTATTTCTGGAGATAATCCGGCACTGTACCGTCCTTTTCGTATGCCGGGAAAACGGTGTCAGCATTCTCGATCAGCTGGTAGTAATCCTGCATGATCTGGTCACTGTTCCTCCAGAACACTTCCGTGCTCTGGTAGCACATGAACAGCAGCAGTATGCTCAGCGCAGAAAGAATGATGCCGGCAATGGACATGCCCTTGCCCCCCCGGTGGGTTGCAAGAGAAACGATGCCCAGCACAATGGAAATGGGTGCGGTAATCACGTTGATGCAACAGCAGCACATCAGCACAATGCTGCAGATACCCAGCACCAGGGATGCAATGGCAAGCCCCTTCCGCTCCTCCGGAACGGGCTGCTGGGGCGGCATGGGCTGCCAGCTGTTGGGATACTGATTGGGGTACTGATTGGGATAGTCCTGTGGATACATGTTCGTCCTCCTCAAGGCGGCTGGCACAGAAGCTGTGAAATGCCGCAGGTTTTGGTGTTGCCTTATATACCGATCTCCCACTCCCAGTTCCGAACGGAAAGCTCGTCCAGGTTGTAGGGGGTGCGCTGGTATACACAGTAATTGAGCCAGTTGGAAAACATCAGATTGGCATGACAGCGCCAGGTCATACGGGGTGTTTTTGACGGGTCATCCTCCGGGAAGTAATTGTAGGGCACATGAATGTCAATGCCCTTGTCCCGATCCCGGAAGTACTCCCCTGCAATGGTATCCCGGTCGTATTCGGAATGGCCGGTAATAAAGTACTGCCTGCCGTTCTTGTTGGCCACAATGTGCACCCCGGAAATGGGAGAGCTTGTCAGGATCTCCAGCTGGGGCACCTGTTCAATATCCTCCCGGCGGACCTCCGTATTCCGGGAATGAGGCACATAGAACTGTTCATCAAAGCCCTTCAGCAGCAAAGAATGCTCCACCTCCACCACATGGGGGAAAATGCCGAACATCTTCTGTGCCAGGGGATATTTGGGTACGCCGAAGTGGTAGTACAGACCCGCCTGTGCCGCCCAGCAGATATGCAGGGTGGAGAACACATGGGTCTTGGACCACTCCATGATCTGGCAGATCTCATCCCAGTAATCCACCTGTTCATAAGGCAGATGCTCCACCGGCGCCCCGGTGATAATCATCCCGTCATAGTTTTTGTCCCGGATCTCTGCAAAGGTGGTGTAGAAGGTTTCCAGGTGCGTCAGGGAAGTATTCTTGGAAACATGGGACGCCACATGCATCAGCTCAATATCCACCTGCAAGGGGGTATTACTGAGCAGCCGGAGAATCTGGGTTTCCGTCTCAATCTTCTTGGGCATAATATTGAGAATCAGGATCTTCAACGGACGGATGTCCTGCTGCTCTGCCCGGTCATGGGTCATGACGAAGATATTCTCATTCTGTAAAATCTGATAGGCAGGCAGATCCTGCGAAATCCGGATCGGCACAGCGTTCCCTCCTTTCCTGCTGATTGCATACAGCCCTGTGCGGAAAGTGCTGAATCCCCTTTGAACAAGGCGTCATCAGCACTTCTGTTTCTATATCATCAAACCGGGTGAATCTGCTTTGCTGCATCTCCGTGGACGCCGTCAATGCCGTACTGCTGATTGCGGCGGCGCTCAAAGAACTTTACTGCAACCTGGCCGAACTGTGCATAGCTCAGCACATCCTCGTCCTGGGTAATCCACTCTGCGCATTCCTGGCGGATCTTATCCAGCTCAGGCTCCAGAAGGTCTGCCGGACGGCAGTCAATGGGCTGTTCGTTGCCGATGATCTTCTTGCGGAATTCCGGATCAATGGGCACCGGCGTTCTGCCGTATTCGCCCCGGACGATTCCCTTGAATTCCTTGGTCACGGTCTTGTACCGCTCACCCATAATCACATTGAACACAGCCTGTGTGCCCACGATCTGGGAGGTGGGGGTTACCAGCGGAGGATAGCCCGCATCCTTCCGGACTCTGGGCACCTCCTGCAGCACATCGTTGAGCTTATCCTCCTTGCCTGCCTGCTTCAGCTGGGACAGCAGGTTGGAAAGCATGCCGCCGGGTACCTGGTAAATCAGCGCGTTTGCGTCAACTGCCAGCATCTTGGGATCCAGCAGGCCGCTGTCCAGATACTTCTGGCGCAGATCCATAAAGTAGGAGCGGATCTCGGTGAGAAGCATCAGATCCAGGCCGGTGTCATAGGGTGTGCCCTGGAGTGCAGCCACCATGGACTCGGTGGGCGCATGGGAGGTACCCAGCGCCAGGGGAGACATGGCGGTATCAATCACATCCGCACCTGCCTCAATGCCCTTGAGCAGGCACATGGAGGCCAGACCGGAGGTATAGTGGGTGTGCAGCTGGATGGGCAGCTTCACATTGGCCTTGAGTGCCTTGACCAGGCGCTCGGTGGCATAGGGTGTCAGCAGCGCTGCCATATCCTTGATGCAGATGGAGTCAGCGCCGGCCTCCTCAATCTGCTTTGCATAGTTTACATAGTATTCTTCCGTGAACACATCCCCCAGGGTATAGGAAATGGCAACCTGGGTGTGGGCGCCTTCCTTCTTTGCCGCATCAATGGCGGTTTTCAGATTGCGGATGTCGTTCAGCGCATCAAAAATACGAATAACGTCAATGCCGTTTGCCACGGACTTCTGTACAAAATACTGTACCACATCGTCCGCATAGTGGCGGTAGCCCAGCATATTCTGTCCCCGGAACAGCATCTGCAGCTTGGTGTTGGGCATGTGCTTTTTCAGGGTACGCAGACGCTCCCAGGGGTCTTCATTCAGAAACCGAAGACAGGAATCGAAGGTTGCGCCGCCCCAGCACTCAATGGAGTGATAGCCTACCTGATCCAGCTTTTCCAGGATCGGCAGCATATCGGAGGTGGGCATGCGGGTTGCAATCAAAGACTGGTGTGCATCACGGAGCACGGTTTCCGTAATCTTCACTTTCGCCATATCTTTCACCATTCTTCCGCACAGAGCGGAAAATCCTTTCTATCAGAATTTGCGCTCAGGCAATGGTCACCAAAACGTCGTCAGAGTTGACGGTGTCTCCCTTGCTGACCAGAATGCTTGTAATCTTGCCATCGCAGCTTGCTACGATATCATTTTCCATCTTCATCGCCTCCAGGATGATGATGGCCTGACCCTTGGAAACGGTATCCCCTACTGCAACCTTGATCTCCAGGATGGTGCCGGGCATAGGAGCCTGTACCTTCTCCCCTGCGCCAGCGGCAGGAGCTGCTGCGGGAGCCGGTGCAGGTGCTGCGGGAGCCGGTGCTGCTGCAGGTGCCGGAGCGGCAGCTACAGGAGCCGGTGCTGCGCCTGTTACTTCTTCTACTGCTACGTCATAGGCCTTGCCGTTTACAGTCACATTGAATCTTTTCATTGTATGTACCACCTTTTCTCAATATCAACCCGTCCGGAATCCTCAGAACGGAATGTTGTTGTGCTTCTTGGGCAGCTTGCTTACCCGCTTGCCGCTGAGAATATCCAGTGCGGACAGCAGAGTCTCTCTGGTATCAGCCGGTGCGATGACAGCGTCCACACCGCCCTTTTCCGCAGCGCTCTGTGCACTTGCCAGGGTTGCTGCATACTCTGCTGCCAGCTCCCTGCGCTTTGCATTTACATCTGCTGCGCCCTTGAGCTTATCGTGCCACAGGAATTCCACGGCAGTCAGGGGCGCCATGGGGGAAATCACTGCCTGCTCCCAGGCATAGGTGAAGTCCGCACCGCATGCAGCTCCGGCCAGAGCAGTAAACGCGGCACCGATCGCATTGCCGGTCACAACGGACAGCTTAATTGTAGTCGCCTCTGCGTAGCATGCAGCCAGACGAGTCATGGCCTGGATGCTGCCGGTCTGCTCCGCCTCAGAAGATGCGGCAAAGCCCATGGTATCCACAAAGGTGATTACCGGCACGGAGAAGGCGTCACAGGTACGCATGAACCGGGCCAACTTCGCACAGTCCTCCTGATTCAGCGTATCGTCGGTCTTGCTGGTTGCAGCAATGCCCACCGTGGTGCCGCCCAGGGTTGCAAGAGCCGTATAGGCTGCCTTTCCGTAATCCCCGTACAGCTCCAGCACGGAATCCGCATCCGCCACCGCGCCGACAAGCTCCGGCAGGGAACGGGAAACCTGACGGTCACTCTGGGCATACTCAAACATAGGCGCCCCGGCCAGGTTGTTGACAGGCATCAGGTTTACAAGAGTTCTGGCCTGCTCCATAGCCGTGGTGTCATCCTCACACACCAGTGCGCAGAGGCCTGCCTTGGCAGCGGACTGTGCTGTTCCGGCGGATTCTGCAAAGGGAGGCGCCACAAACAACTCCGCATCCTTTGTCATGATGACAAAATCAGAACCGCACGCCAGCAGTGCAGCGCTTCCTGCACAGGTGCCGGCAACTACTGCAATCTGGGGCACCACGCCGGACAGCCGGGATGCTGCCTCCAGCATTCTGCCGTAGGCGGTCAGGGAATCCACCGTACCATTGACAAATGCGCCGTTGGAATCGTGGATGCCCACAATCGGCGTGCCGGTCTTGGCCGCCAGCTCATACAGCTTTGTGATCTTTGCCGCATGCTGCAATCCTACTGCACCACTGTTAACGGTTTTGTCCTGGGAAAAAGCATAAACTGCGTTTCCGTTTACATAGCCATAGGCGCAGACAACTCCTGCCGCATCCTCTGCTTCCCTGACAGCAGCGTTAATCTCGGTAAATGCGCCGTCGTCAAACAAAGCGGCAAGGCGTGCATATGCCCGGCTCTCCATGTTTCTTTCCATGTGCGGATCTTCCTTCCTCATCTGTGTAATAGCCACAAAGTCAATATACATTATTATTATACAACATTTCTGCGCAGAGTGCAAGTGCTTTTGCAGGATTTTTCCGAACAGCCTGCCGGCATCCGCCGGAAAAAACAGAAAAATCAGGAGCATACGGACAAGCCGCATGCTCCTGAATCCTTCGGTGTTTGATTACGCACGCTCAACCTTGCCGGAACGCAGGCATCTGGAGCAAGCATAAATATGACAGGGAGTACCCTTTACAACAGCCTTTACGCGCTTTACATTGGGTTTCCAGGTTCTGTTAGAACGTCTGTGAGAATGGGAAACCTTAATACCAAAAGTAACGCCCTTGCCGCAAATATCACACTTAGCCATGGTAGGTTGCACCTCCTTCATGCATCGTAGAAAGTCAATAGTCTTATTCTATCAGATTTCTTGAAAAAAAGCAAGGCTTTTTTGAAAAAATTCAAAAAAATTTTCTGACCCCGAAAGAAACTGCAATTTTGGCTTGTAAACCGTCCAGAATTCATGTATAATAAACATTGTATAAGATTATAAACAGAAAGAGAGGACACAATCTTGAATCTGGATCTTTCCACCTTTTTGGATTTTTTCACCCGTCTGATTGTCATTCTGATGGTAACACCCATCCACGAGTGTGCTCACGCCTGGGCGGCATTCAAGCTGGGAGATGACACCGCAAGCATCCAGGGCCGCATGACCCTCAATCCCCTGGCCCATCTTGACCCGGTGGGCACCATATGCCTGCTGCTGGCCGGCTTCGGCTGGGCAAAGCCCGTTCCGGTGAATGCACGCCGGTTCGACCGGAAGATCAGCATGCGGGGCGGCATGGCGCTGACTGCGCTGGCAGGACCTGCCTCCAATATCCTGGTTGCCATCATCGGCATGGTGGTCTTCCGGGTGTTCTGCTGCTTTGAAGTGGTACAGGTCTCCGTGGCGGATTACTACCTGACCGATGCTGTCAATACCTACTTCATTCTCTACTATATGCTCCAGGCGTTCATTTTCATCAACCTGGGTCTTGCCATCTTCAATCTGATTCCCATTCCGCCCCTGGATGGCTCTCACATTCTGGGCTACTTCGCAAATTCCAAGGTGGATGCGTTCTTCTATAAATACCAGCGGGTAATCTCCATCGTTTTCATGGTGATCCTGGTTACCGGCATGCTTTCCAAACCCATCAACTTTGTGGAAGGCCACATCTACAACCTGATGATTACCCTGACCAACTGGATCCCGAAGCTGCTGGGGACACTGTAAATGGCACAGATTTCATTCAAGCTGCCTGTGTTTGAGGGCCCTTTGGATCTGCTTTTGCATCTGATCGCCAAGCACAAGCTGAATATCTATGACATTGAAATTTCCAAGCTGCTGGAGCAATACCTATTATATATGGAGCAGTGCAGCCAGCAGGATTACGAGCTGGCAGGAGAATTTCTGGAGATGGCGGCACGGCTCATTTACATCAAAACCGCATCTCTGCTGCCCAGCCCGGAAGAGGCGGAATCCATCAAAAAAGAGCTGGAGGGTGCTCTCATTGAATACTCCCTGTGTAAGCTTGCTGCGGCAGAGCTTGCGAAGCGGGATCTGGGAGACAGCATCTTCGTCCGCCGGCAGATGCCGGTACAGATAGACCCTGTCTACCGGCACAGCCACGAGGCGGAAGTGCTCCGGCAGGCATATTTGCAAATCGGCGCAAAGCCGAAGCCGGGCAATACCGCACCGCTGACAGACAGAATCCAGGCAGTGGTACAGCAGCGGGTGG
Source organism: Ruminococcus sp. (assembly GCA_022768805.1). Taxonomy (GTDB): domain Bacteria; phylum Bacillota; class Clostridia; order Oscillospirales; family Ruminococcaceae; genus Ruminococcus_F. Next base: position 75,116 of record JALELB010000017.1, on the reverse strand, counting down.
TTTCCGTAATCTCCAAGGTGGTGTATGTGCTGCGCCGGCTGTATGCAGAGGGCACGGTCCGGGTGGACAACCTGTACGAGGGGATGACGGATCGTTCCGCCCGGGTGGCAACCTTTCTTGCGGTGTTGGAGCTCACCAAAACCGGCAGAACCAGACTCAGCGAGGACAATACGGAGCTGTCCTTCTGCAGACAGCATCAGATTACAAAAAAATACAGGATTGTGAGTGAACATGCAACTGAAGAATAAAATTGCAGAGGTAGAAGCGGTGCTCTTTGCCTATGGCGAGCCCATCCCGGCCCCCCGTCTGGCAGAAGCCTGCGGTCTGGAGGAGGAGCTGATTCCGAAGCTTATCACCCTGCTCAATGACCGCTATGAAGCGGGACCCAGCGCACTGCATGTCCTGCAGCTGGAAAACTGCTATCAGCTCTGCACCCGTCCCGCCTTTGCGGAGCCTATCAAAAAAGCCATTGAAACCAAGCGCACTGCTCCCCTGTCCAACGCCGCCATGGAGGCGCTGACCATTGTGGCATACAACCAGCCGGTCACCAAGAGCTTTGTGGAAAACGTCCGGGGCATCGACAGCTCCTCCGTAATCAACAATCTGGTGGAAAAGGATCTGCTGGAGGAGGCAGGGCGGCTGGATGTACCCGGCAAGCCCATCGCCTACCGGACCACCAGCCGGTTTCTCCGATGCTTCGGACTGCGCTCCCTGGAGGATCTCCCCCCTCTGCCGGGAAAGGATCCCCAGGCCAGCCTTATGGATCTGGATCCGGAGAATGCACCCGACCCGGACATGCCGGAGGAACTGCTGACGAAGGTATAGCATTTTTCCGGAAGGACTTCTGAAAGAAAGGAGGCGCAGAAGCAATGGTTCTGCGGATCATTCTGCTCACGCTGCTGCTGATACTGCTGATCCTGCTGTTTGCACCGCTGTGTGTCCGGCTGGCCTTTGACGACGGGGATTTCCGCTGGAGCGCCCGGTACCTGTTTCTGCGCAAAAGCTCCGGTGCGCCGAAGCATGCACAGCATCCGCCGGAACATCCGGAGCATCAAAAAGAGCCTGCCCCGGTGAAACAGACAGCTGCGCCCACGGACAAACCGCCCCGGACACCCGCCGCCGACGCCGGGAAGCCTGGGCAGGAAGCCGCCGCTCCGGAAGCATCCGGCAAGGAGCAGGAGCCTGTGCAGGAGGAATCCGCCCAGGCGGAAACGGAGAAGAAATCCGGCGGCTTCCTGAGCAAATACAAGCCCCAGTCCCTGTCCGAATGGGTGGAGCTGATTCTGAATCTGCTGCATGCAGCCGGCCGTCCTCTGCGGTGGCTGCTGCGTCGTATCACCATCCGGGACATCGACCTGGATTTTACCGTGTCCCACCCGGATGCTGCGGTATGCGCCGTGCGCTTCGGCAAGGTGAATATTGCCGTTTACAATACCTTGGCGCTGCTGTGCCAGTTCTTCCGGGTCCGGAAAAAGCAGATCCGGATACGCTGCATTTACAACCAGCCCTGCGGCTCATACCGGGGCAGTTGCCAGGTGCGGGTATGTCCAGCAGTGATCCTGGGGGCAGCAATCGGCCTGGCTGTGCGTTTTCTATATCTGCAGCACAAATCCAATTCCGGTGCATAAACCCGCTGCATCCCGTCCATGCTGACACAAATGCAGCGCTGTATACATGCGGCAGCCGCACAAGCCGCCAAAAATCCAACATGTGCGGAGAAGGAGAAAGCGATGAACAATACTGAGCATCCTATCAACGAGCTCATGGGCGTAACCATGGAAAAAATCCGGGAAATGGTGGACGTAAACACCATTGTCGGCACCCCCATCACCTGCGCAGACGGCGCAACCATCATCCCCATCTCCAAGGTGTCCTACGGCTTTGCATCCGGCGGCTCCGATCTGCCCTCCAAGGTGGAAAAGGAACTGTTCGGCGGCGGCTCCGGCGCAGGCATCTCCATTCAGCCTGTGGCATTCCTGGTAATCCTCAACGGAGAGGTCAAGCTGCTGCAGCTGTCCATTGACGCATCCACCCCCAATGCGCTTATCAATATGGTGCCTGATGTGATGGAGAAGATCTCCGGCTATATGAGCAGCCGGAACGAGAAGAACGCAAAGGCAGAATAATTCCCCTGCCCCTCCCATATGCTTTACAGAGATTCCGGCAATGGGAGGCAATCAGATGAAAAAATGGCTTTGCGTAATGCTGGCAGTGCTGTGCAGCCTGCAGCTTTGCTGTCCGGCGGTATGTGCCGCAGATCCCCTGGGCATCTCCGCCCAGGCCTATGTGCTGATGGAAGCGGACACAGGCAAGGTTCTGCTGTCCAAAAACGGAGACGAAAAGCGCCCCGTTGCCAGCACCACCAAGATCATGACCACTCTGCTGTGTCTGGAAAGCGGTGGACTGGACGACTGGTTCGTGGTGGATCCGGAGGCCATCCGGGTAGAGGGCTCCTCCATGGGTCTTAGGGAGGGGGACGTGGTCACCAAGCGCGCACTCTGCTACGGCATGCTGCTGCCCTCCGGCAATGATGCAGCCAATGCGGCAGCTGTCCGGCTTGCCGGCTCCCTCCCTGCCTTTGCGGAGCGGATGAACGACCGGGCTGCCCGGATCGGCATGACCCATACCTGCTTTGTCACCCCCTCCGGGCTGGATGCCGAAGGACACGGCGCTTCCGCCCGGGATATGGCACTGCTGACACGCACCGCCATGCAGAACCCGGACTTCCGGGCAATCTGCTGTCAGTCCCGGGCGGAGGTCTGCTTTGGCAATCCTCCCTACCGGCGCTGGCTGAAGAATACCAACAAGCTGCTGACCATGTATGACGGGGTAATCGGCGTCAAGACCGGCTTTACTGATGAAGCCGGCCGCTGCCTGGTGTCCTTCTGCCAGCGGAACGGGATCTCTCTGATCTGTGTAACTTTGCATGCGCCGGATGACTGGAATGACCATATCAAGCTGTATGACTACGGCTTTGCCCATGTGGTTTCCCAGAGCATTGACCCGCCGGAGGGGCTGTGTGTCAGTGTGGTGGGGGGGACGGAGGATACGGTACCCCTGCGCACCCGGGATCCTCTGTCCATCGGCACGGACAACGGGGATTTCCGCAGTTTGACCGTACAGGTGCAGGTTCCGCCCTTTCTGTACGCTCCCGTGGAGGAGAACGCACAGGTTGGCGCACTGGCTTATTATTATGAAGGGCGGCATGTTGCCGATGTGCCGCTGTATACCGTCCAGGGGGTTTCTGCCCAGGCGCAGGAATCCGGATCACCCGGCTTCTGGAGCAGACTGCTTGCACGCATCCGGAGCTGGTTCTGACATAGTTCCAGGAGGAACGGATCAATATGGAAAAAACAAGAATTCAAAAAATCATTGCAGACAGCGGCTACTGTTCCCGGCGAAAGGCAGAAAGCCTGATCGCCGCCGGACATGTCCAGTGCAACGGACGCCCCGTCAAGCTGGGAGACAAAGCCGGCGGCAGGGATCTCATTACCGTCAACGGTGAGCGGATTGCCCTTCCGAAAAAAAAGCAGAAGCTGTATCTGATGCTTAACAAGCCCCGGGGCTATGTGACCACCGTATCCGATGAGCTGGACCGCCGGTGCGTCATGGATCTGCTGGAGGATGTACCGGAGCGGGTGTACCCGGTAGGCCGGCTGGACCGGAATTCCGAGGGACTGCTGCTATTCACCAACGACGGGGACTTTGCTAACAGCATTATGCACCCAAGCCGGCACGTTTCCAAAACCTATCGGGTGACAGTGCGTCCGGATATTACGGACAACCAGCTGGTGCAGCTGTCGGAGGGCGTGGCGATTGACGGAAAGCCCACCCTGCCCGCCACAGTGAACGTACTCACCAAGGAACCGGGACGGGTAGTTCTGCTTATCACCATCAAGGAGGGGCGCAACCGGCAGATCCGCCGCATGTGCGAAGCGGTGGGACTGGAGGTTGCCCGGCTGCGCCGGATCAGCATCGGCCCCCTGAAGCTGGGCATGCTGAAGCCCGGTGCCTACCGGGAGTTGACCGCCGAGGAGCTCCGTGCCCTGCGGACGGCCATCGGAAAGGAGTAAGCTATGCTGGAAATTCTGGAGGCAAAGGATCTGACCCCCTATGCAGCATACGAAACGCCAGGGGTTTCCCTGCACGCAGTGGAATCCATGGCGGCAGGCGTATGCAACGGCTTTGCAGTATTCTCCTACGAAGCGGACAGGGTGACGGTGTATGCCTGTGACGCCAAAGGGGATCTTGCCCTGTACGATGGCATCATCCGCACTGTATTGTTCAAGGCCATGCTCCGAGGCATAGACCGGGCGGAATATCTTTGTGCGACAGAGCAGCTGCAGAAGCTGCATCTCTGTGACCCGGACACCAATGTATGCAGCTGCATTGCGGAGCTGATGAACGGCTGCGCAGGCTGCAAGGAGAAAAAGGACTAAACTATGGCACATTTTGCAATCAACTGCTTTTCTGACACTTTGCAGATGAGCGTCAACCTGAACGTAATACTGCCCCAGCGCACCATGCGGCACGGTTTTACCGGTTCAACTCCGGACGGGAAATACCCGGTGCTGTATCTTCTCCACGGCATGGGGGACGATCAGACCATCTGGCAGCGCCGCACCGCCATCGAGCGCTATGTGGAGGGAACACCCCTGGCGGTGGTGATGCCCACCACCCACCTGGGTTTCTATACGGATATGGTGCACGGACTTCCCTACTGGCGCTTTTTCAGCCAGGAACTGCCGGAGCTGTGCCGGCAGTTCTTCCCTCAGCTGACGGACAAGCGGGAATATACCTTTGCGGCTGGCAATTCCATGGGAGGCTATGGTGCCGTCAAGCTCGCGCTGGCCATGCCGGATCGCTTCGGCAAGGCGGTATCCCTGTCCGGCGCCCTGGATCTGGTGGCCATGGCACAATACACGGACGTGTCCCCCCTCATGCAGGATATTTTCGGCAGCACCCAGCAGCTTACCGGCTCGGACAATGATCTGCTTGCCCTTGCCCGGAAAACCCGGAACAAACATAGGGTTCTGCCGGCCCTGCGGATCTGCTGCGGTACGGAGGATTCCCTCCTGCCCTTCAGCCGTTCTGCAAGGACATGCTTTGCCGGGCTGGGCTATGATGTAACCTATCAGGAAAGCCCCGGAGGTCATGACTGGGCTTACTGGGACGACCAGATCCGGCAGGCCATTCCCTGGCTGCTGGAAGGAATCAGCTCATGACCCGGAACAAAGGGATTCACCAGGCGCTGCGCTTTGTGTGGACGGATGGAACAAATCCGGATTTTGTCCGGTTCAGTGCAGATATGGAGCAATATTATAATGTGTTGGCAGGCGGTGCGGAAAACCGCCGCACATTTATCACCCACAACAGCCTGGCAGACATCCACCATGTGCTGATGGTGTATCAGGGCACAGTGCCGGTGGGCTGCGGAGCCTGGAAGCAGTATGATCAACGGTCGGCGGAGATGAAACGGATATGGGTGCCGGAGGCATACCGGGGCAGGGGCATTGCCCGGCTGGAGGAGAATGCCCGGGAATCCGGCTTTTCTGCCATAATCCTGCAAACCCGGGAGGCATGCATTGCTGCATGCGCCCTGTACCGGAGCCTTGGGTATGTACGGAGAGAAAATTACCCACCCTATGTGGATATGCCCCTGGCGATCTGTTTTAAAAAAGTATTAGCAATATAGGACAGAAAAACAGCCTCACGATCCAAAGACCGTAAGGCTGTTTTTGTTATGGAGCGGATGATGGGAATCGAACCCACGACATCAGCTTGGGAAGCTGAAGTTTTACCATTAAACTACATCCGCAAATGGAAAAATAAAGAGAATGACGTACAAGAACTGTACGTCATTTTCTGGTGCGGATAAGAGGACTTGAACCTCCACCCCCTTGCGAGGACTAGCACCTGAAGCTAGCGCGTCTGCCAATTCCGCCATATCCGCTTGTGTTTTTTGTCATCTCCCTGACGACTATTATATTATATCACGGGTTTCTTTTATTGTCAACCCCTTTTTTGAAAAAACTCAAAAAATTTTTTCGAATCTGCAAAACCGGCTTTTCTTTGCATTTTTCCCGGAAATATGTTATACTGAACTGTATGACATTTTTCGAAAAGAAAGGAGTACGGTCGGCTGTCCGACCGGAAGCGTTATGGCTATTTATCTGGACAACGCCGCAACCACCAGACCCTGCCAGGCAGCAATTGACGCCATCCACCAATGTCTGACGGAAACCTACGGCAATCCATCCTCCCTGCACCACGCAGGTCTACAGGCCCAGCTAGTTATAGACGGAGTGAGGCGCACCCTGGCGTCGGTGCTGGCCTGTGAGCCGGGCTGCATTCACTTTACCTCCGGTGCTACAGAGAGCAACAACCTGGCCGTCCGGGGTGTTGCCGCCGCATACGGCAAGCACAAGCCCCGGGTTATCACCACCACCGTGGAGCATGCCTCCGTGCGAGAAGCCTTCCGCCAGCTGGAGCTGTCCGGCTTTGAGGTCATCCGCATTGCACCGGACAGCCATGGCGTATTCGATCCGGACGCCTTTGTAGAGGCGGTCAATGACCGGACCTGTCTCATCAGCATGATGCTGGTCAACAACGAAACCGGGCATATTCTCCCGGTGCGCCGGGTGTTTTATGGGGCGAAACGGAAAAATCCCCAGATCATCACCCACTGTGACGCTGTGCAGGGCTTTCTGAAGGTGCCCATCCGGATCTCGGAGCTGAAGGCGGATCTGCTGTCCCTGAGCGGTCATAAGATTCATGCGGCCAAGGGCGTGGGCGCCCTGTATGTGCGCAAGGGCGTGCGGCTGACGCCTTTGCTGTTCGGCGGAGAGCAGGAGCATGGCCTGCGTCCCGGCACAGAGCCGGTGCCGCTCATTGCCGGCATGGGTGCAGCTGCTGCTGAGCTTGCCCCCACCCTGGCGCAGCGAAGCCAGCGTGCCGGGGAGCTGCGGTCCTATCTGCTGGAGCAGCTTTCTACGCTGCCGGGCATCACCGTAAACTCCCCGGAGGACGGCTCCCCCTATATTCTCAATTTTTCCGTGGCCAATATCCGGTCGGAAATTATGCTGCACTTTCTGGAATCCAAGGGGATTTATGTGTCCAGCGGCTCTGCCTGCTCCAAGGGTGCCAACAGCGGAGTGCTGGAGCAGTTCGGCGCCACCCGTGCCCAGGCGGACAGCGCCATCCGGGTAAGTCTCTGCCCGGAAAACGTGAAGCACGAGCTGCGGAGTCTTGTGCAGGCAATCGCCGAAGGACAGGCTACCCTGAAAACCGCAAAATAACAGAAAATCGCTCCGGTTCCGCACCGGAGCGTTTTTTACTTTTCAGCATGCTTGCGCAGAATCGCCAGCAGAATCGGATACAGTCCGGCTGCGCCCACCCAGATGATCCAGGTCAGATCCCAGCGGCCGGTCAGAAAGCTGCATGCAAGGTAAATCGCCGCAATCATGACCCAATAGCCTCCCGCTGCACCGGACGCCTTCTTGTTCTTCGGGGTGTAATCCCCCTCCTGCAGCAGCTGCTGGAAGCTGCTCCACACCGTACCTCCCCGGATGAAAAAGGTGGTACCCACAGAAATGATGGTCAGCATACAGCACACCATGCCACAAAGCAGCAGGTCGTTGTGCTCGTCAATCAGGATGCCGGCAAACAGCGGAATCACGGACAGCACGCACAGGCAGGTGCCGATCACGTTATTCCGCACGTAGGTTTCTCGGAATTGTTCTTTCCGTTCCCGAACCATGCCGGTAACCCCATATGCCGTTTCAAAGGGCTCCTTTTCCATAAAATCATATGCGGAGGTACGGCTGCCGCTGATGATGAACATGGCCACCGCCGCCGCAATCAGAAGCAGCAGCAGGATCATGCCAATGCCGGCAGCAACGTTTTCAGAGATGCCGTATCTGGGCACCTCGCTCATCGCCCCCAGCAGAATCAGCCCGATGGGGGACAAAATACAGAGCATGGTGGCAAAAGCAACGGTTCCGGCGCTCTGCTTTTTTGCCTCCAGAAAAGCAGAAGCCTCCTCCATACTCACCCGGCGGACGCTTTCGCTCCTGTCCTCCCCCGGAACCGGCTCCGGCTCACCCTCCTCATCCTTGAGCAGATAATCGGTGGTTACATTAAAGAGCCGGGACAGCTGCACCATCTTTTCCAGATCCGGCACGGACTGGGCACCCTCCCACTTGGAAACGGACTGGCGGGATACATGCATCTGCTGGGCAAGCTCCTCCTGGGACCAGCCGCTTTTCTTTCTGAGCTGAATCAGTTTGTCTGCAAAAATCATTGCTTTCGTTTCTTCCTTTCGATTTGGATTGTGTCCTTATGATACCGCATTTTACGGTTGCACGCAACCAACCGGCACCTTGCAATATGTCAACCAGCTGTTGCAAACCGCAGTTTTCCGGGAATCCACAGAAGAAACCGCCCCGGATTACTCCCCATCGAGAAAGGTCACCTGTTTTGCATTATAGCAATCCTCCGTGGCCTCGGACAGTCCGTCTCCGTAATCCACAAGATTGTGCTTTACCGTCAGATCACTGTACCAGCCATCCACCACATACATGGGTCGGGTAGTATCCATCTCTCCATAGGGTCTGTCCATATACAGCGTGTTGTCCGAGAAGATGGCATGATATCCCCAACCGCTGACCTGCTCGTGCAGCTCAAAGGCTGCAACGATTTTGCTGTTGCCGTTCCGGTAGCCTGTGTTGTCATGCACATAGCAATCATTTCCTTTAATGTCCAGAAAGCTGCCGGCATAATTTTCACCGGTCATACCGTCTCCGTAGAAGGTACAGCCGCTGATCTCCGTTCCGGTAGTATACTCCTTCACATCCACATGCTCTGCCGCAACGTTCCGGAAGATGCAGCCCTCCACCCGGTTAAAGTCGCACTTGTAATCAAAGCCGGTGGTGCTGTATGCACTGCCGATGTATACACCCTCTCCGTAGCCCGGCGAAACCAGCCCGGTATCATGTATGCTGCACTGCTGCACCAGGCAATAGGAGCTGCCGTCCCGGATGGCCACTGCTTCTGCGCCGGTATTGCCGATATCGCAGCTGCGGATAATGGTGTGGTTGGCATTGTCCAGCACAATCCCCTTCTGGGAAGTGGTGATCTTCAGGTTGTCCAGTATCCAGTAATCTCCGGTGATATGCACCACATATCCGGTTTGCGTGCCGGTTCCGGTCAAAACCGGCGGATCTGCCGGATCCGCAGCCATCAGGGTAATGGGCTGCTGCTGGGTGCCCTCTGCTGCCGTTTCGAATCTCTTTGCTCCCTCACAGGCGGTATAATCATAGACGCCCGGCGCCAGCTCAATCACATCCCCCGGAAGGGCATTCCCCATGGCAGTCAGCAGCCCTGCCGGGTCGGAAACCGGAACCAGCCGCCCTGCCGCCGCATGCAAGGAACGCTTCATCAGGCACAGATCCGTTCCGTTCAGCACACCGTCTCCGTTCAGATCTCCTGCCTCTGGCACCTCCAGCGTTACAGACTCCCCCAGGAGCCATTTTTGCAGAAGCAGCAGATCTGCTGTGCTGCACACCCCGTCTCCATTCAGATCCCCTGGGCTGGCAGTGGTCAATGCCGATGCTGTGGGCGCCAAGGGAGCTGCCAGTATCCCGGTCATCAGCAATGCCATTGCTTTGCTTGCTTTCATATAATCCCCTCCAACCATCATAAAGAGAAAAGCTCCGGTCCCCAAAGAGAACCGGAGCCAACCCTATTGCCTTTACATTGTCCCGGGCAAGCCTTATCTCTTGCGGAACAGTACCCTCAGCAGCAGACCACAGCCGCCGCCGATCAGCAGGAACATCATCACAAACTCAAACATGGTAGTCCGGGTAAAGTGAATCTGTATACTCATGACGATGGCAAGTACAATAATTGCCAGCCCCAGGGTTGTCACGATCCAGCCGTAGATGCGCCGGTCACAGAAGAACAGCAGCAGAACACCGATAAAAAACGGCAGAATCACTGCACCGCTGGGAATAGTCACACTTCCCAGCATCCAGCCGCCCAGAGCAAAGATTCCACTGGTGGACACGGTTGTTTTCTGGAACAGCCAGAACAGCCCCACCCCCAGCATAATCAGTCCGACGAAAAACTGCAGCAGCTCATTGCTTTCCTTCTTCGGCTGTGCACCGATCCGGGAAGCAGCCTCATTGGCTTTCTGCATCCGGCGAACAGTTTCCTCCAGCTCCTTGATGTCCCGATCAGCCATATGCTCCACCCCCTTTATTATCTTACCGCTATTATACCGGAAAACCGTTCAGTTGTCAAGGAGGCAGTATAAAAGCGCATGTTACCCAAGCTCCGGCTCATACAATAAGCCAAAGGAGGGTGATACAGTGTTTCTACAGTTACTAAGCGGCGTTCTGAGCAATCTGTTTTTCTTTGCGCTCCACGTCAACACCGCTATGGCATTTCCGAAGCCCCTTTCCCCCAAGGAGGAGGCGGAATGCTTTGCCCGGCTTGCCCAGGGAGACAACCAGGCCAGAGCCAAGCTGATTGAGCACAATCTGAGGTTGGTTGCCCATATGATCAAGAAGTATTATGCCAACAGCAAGGACCAGGATGAACTGATCTCCATCGGCACAGTGGGGCTCATTAAGGCGGTCAACACCTTTGATGCCGCTAAGGGATCAAAATTCGCTACCTATGCAGGGAGGTGTATTGAAAATGAAATCCTGATGCACTTCCGGGGACAAAAGAAAACCGCCAACGATGTGTACATTGACGAGCCCATCGACACGGACAAGGACGGAAATACCCTGACGCTGATGGACATTGTGGCAGACGGCAGCGATGTGTTCGAGCAGGTGGATCTGACCATCCGCTCCAAGCAGCTGTACCGGTACCTGGATCAGTGTCTGGAGCCAAGGGAGCTGGACATCATCACCCGGCGCTACGGGCTCTACAATCATATGCCCCAGACCCAACGGGAGGTAGCAGACAGGCTTGGCATCAGCCGATCCTATGTTTCCCGCATCGAAAAGCGAGCCCTCAGTAAACTGAAGGCCATGTATGACGCCGGAGAATGAGCCTGCCGGAAACAGGTTACATTCCGGCATAAGAAGATCGGAATATGCAGTTGACAGCCTGTCCTGTTTCGCTTATAATAAAAGAACAAGATCATTTAAGGAGAATGTTATGGAAATTAAAAATCTTCATAAAGTCCATATGGGCAAGGCAAACTGCGCCATCGACCTGGGAGACGGCAGCGAACGGGGAGAATATGTAAACCAGGACTATATCCTGCATAAGCTGGGGCGCCCCATGCGGAGCATCAGCCTAATGTACTGCTACTATCCGTTGGACGAAGGCTGGCCGGGACGGGCAAGCGAGGTGCATGCAAGCCCGGAGGTGAGCTTTGCCTGGGATTACCCCTATGACGACTATTTCACCTATAAGGGCGGCATCGGCGGCAATACGGAGGGCGAACCCTTCTGCTATATGCGGGAAATCCGTGCCCACGGACAGGACGTAACCCTGACGCTGACCATTGACCCTCACGTTTCCGACGAGCATCTGGCACAGATCGGCCGGGATCTTCGTCCCTTTGGCAGAATGCTGCTGCGGATCAATCATGAAGCCACCGGCAACTGGTTCTCCTTCAACAAGCGGTGCACCTATCAGGAGGTTGCAGATTTCTTCGTGCGGGCAAGCCGGATCATCAAGGCGGAGGCGCCCAACGTATCCGTCATCGTCTGCATCGGCGGCGTGGAGCATGCCGACAAGCAGGAAATCGAAATGGAAAAGGAGTTTGCCCAGACCATTAAGGCAGCCGACATCTGGTCCGTGGATAAATATATGTCCCTACACTGGGGCTGGCCCTATGATGTGGCTGAACCCGGCGGAACCTCCCATAACCGGCACAAGGTTGCTGATGTATATGAAATGACCAAGCGCAGCTTTGAACGGTTCCGCTTCCTCAACGGCGGAGAGGCAAAGCCCATGGTCATGTCCGAATTCAATGCGGACGGGGACGTGACCGGTCCCTATGACCAGGCTAAAATGGTACAGGAGTTCTGTGATCTGCTCCGGAAAGATCAGGCTACCTGGTTTACCGGCTTTACCTTCTATCAATTCCGGGATCGGGGCAGACTGGGTCTGGAAATCGAGGACCCCAACAACCCGGATGTGGGCATCGAACAGCCGGTTATGCACACCTTTAGAAAGCTGATCCATGAGGACTGGTTCCTGCCCCAAATCACCGATCAAGAGTCCTTGCAGCTGCCCGTAACCCTGCGCTGGGGCGGCGCTGAGGATGCAGAAGGACTGGGGCTTACCCTGCATTTTGACGGCAATCCCCATTTCTGTGAGCTGTACTTTGAGGATGATACCAACCTGATGATGGAGCTGGGGGGCAAATGGTTCTATAAGGCACCCAAGACCCGGTTCGTGGATCTCATGCCACTGTTCTTTGAACAGCCGCTGACAGGACCCTGCGATATGACTCTCCGGCTGTTTGCACCGCCCGCAACCGGTGAAAATGACCTGACCCTGGCGGACGGGCTGTACAACAGCTACACAACCATCGAAAAACTGCCGAAAATCCGGGTGCGCTACACACCGGTAGAAGCATAATCACACCAATGCAAAACGGACAGACGGGAAACCCCGTCTGTCCGTTTTTTTATATGCAGGCGACAGATCAGTTTGTTTTGACCTCTACAACCTCGCTGACGTGGAGAGCGCCGTCCAGCACATCCACTGAAAGCTTTTCCACATAGCCGCTGTGACGCAGCAGAAGCTCTGCTACAGGATCCTCCACCTTCTGGCGGATTACCCGGCGCAGATCCCGGGCACCGTATGGCTTGCCGAAGGCTTCCTTTGCAATTTCCTCCAGAGCAGCCCGTGTCACATCCAGCTTGACTTCCTTTTCCTCCAGAGCCTGTGCCATCTCCGACAGCATGAGTCCCGCAATATCCGCAAAGTCCGTAACGGTCAGCGGCCGGAACACCACAACCTCGTCCACACGGCCGATAAACTCGGGGCGCAGGAAGTCCCGCAGCGCCTTCAGCGCTTTCTCCCGGCTGATCTCTCCCTCGGTTTTGTTGAAGCCCATGCCGGTGCTCTTGTCCGTGGAGCCCGCATTGGAGGTCATCACAATAATCGTATTCTCAAAGCTGATGGAACGTCCGTGGGCGTCATTCAGCCTGCCCTCGTCCAGAATCTGCAGCAGCAGGTTCATAATATCCGGATGTGCCTTTTCAATCTCGTCAAACAGCACCACAGAATAGGGGCGGCGGCGCACTTTCTCGGTAAGCTGCCCTGCTTCATCGTAGCCCACATAGCCGGGAGGGGAACCGATCATCTTGGCAACCGCATGCTTTTCCATGTATTCCGTCATATCCAGCCGGATCAGAGCCTCAGCAGAATCAAACATTTCCTCTGCAAGCACCTTCACCAGCTCCGTCTTGCCCACACCGGTAGGCCCGACAAAGATGAAGGAGGCAGGACGGCGGCGCTTGGAAAGCTGCACCCGGGTCCGCTTGATTGCCCGGCTCAGCACGCTGATGGCCTCGGACTGGCCGATAACCCGCTTGGACAGGCTCTCCTCCAGATGCTCCAGCTTGGTAAATTCTGTCTGGGTAATCTTGCTGGCAGGCACACCGGTCCAGACCTCCACCACCTGGGCAAGATCCGCTTCACTGACGGTAATATTGGCGGTCTGCTTTTCCAGCTGCTCCAGCTGTTCCCGCAGGCGAATCAGATCCGCCTTGACCTCTGCCAGTGCCTGATAATCCGGCGATTCGGACTCCTCAATTTCCTTTTCCTGTGTTTCCTTTTCCGCAATGCTCTTGCGGGTTTCATCCAGCTGTCCAAGCTCCGGATGGCGGATGGACGCACAGGCACAGCTTTCATCCAGCAGGTCTATGGCCTTATCCGGCAGGAACCGGTCGTTGATATACCGGTCGGACAGCACGGCGCACATGCGCACCAGATATTCGCTGATCTTCACCCGGTGGAAGGCTTCGTAATATTTCTTGATGCCCATCAGCACCGCAACCGTATCGTCAATAGAGGGCACATTCACCGTAACCGGCTGGAACCGGCGTTCCAGGGCACTGTCCTTTTCGATATACTTCCGATATTCGCTGAAGGTAGTGGCGCCGATTACCTGGATCTCTCCCCGGGACAAGGCCGGCTTGAGAATATTCGCCGCATTCATGGAGCCTTCGGAATCTCCGGTACCGATCAGGTTGTGTACCTCGTCAATGAACAGAATGATATTCCCCTGCTCCTTGACCTCACTGATGAGTCCCTTGACCCGGCTCTCAAATTGGCCCCGGAACTGGGTACCTGCTACCAGAGAGGTCAGATCCATCAGATATACCCGTTTGCCCCGCAGATTAAAGGGCACCTCGCCTGCGGCAATTTTCTGGGCGATGCCCTCTGCAATGGCAGTTTTGCCCACGCCAGGCTCACCGATCAGGCAGGGGTTGTTTTTCTGACGCCGGGAAAGGATCTGGATCACCCGGGCGATCTCCCGCTCCCGGCCGACAATATTGTCCAACTTGCCCTCCTCAGCCTGCTTGCTGAGGTTGGTGCAGTAGTTATCCAGGAATTTCAGCTCCCGGGTCTTTTCCTTCTTTTTCTTGCTCCGGGAATGGTCCTGGTTGCTTTCCGGTCTGGGATTGCCTGCTTCCTCCGGCTTCTGGGCTGCATTGCCCCCCAGCAGATTCTGGATAAACGGTGGCAGGGTGCCGGAGCCCCCCATTTCAAAATGATCCCCGTCCATAAGCTCCATCATCTGGTCGGACATCTGCTCCAGTTCTTCATCGGTAATGCCCATCTGCTCCATATATTCCTTGACCTGAGGAATGTTCATCTGTCTTGCACAGGGCATGCAGAGTCCTTCGCTTTTCTTTTCGTTGCCGTGCATGGTCTGGATAAAAACCACAGCAGGACGTCGTTTGCATTTGCTACATAAAACCATCATATCATTTCATTCCCTATCCGGAATGCTCCTTCCTTTGCACAATTGATTACAGCTTGCCCGACAGTATATATACATACCGGAACAGACGGCTTCTGAGAATCGTTTCCTCATTCAGGACCAGCATAGTATCAGAAGCAGTCACAAACAGCAGCCGCAGGAACATACACAGCAGGCACAGCAGCATCAGCGCCTCCAGAATGCCCAGCAGTCCTCCTGCCACACGATCCACAAACGGATAAATATTGAAATAGAACCGGGATTCCATCTTTTTGGCGATCACGGCAATGATGCTCATGAGGCAGCAGAAAATGGCGATAAACAGAAATGCGTTCACGATCTGAATACAGTCGTCCTTCACATAAGTGTCCTCCAGATAGGATGCAATCTGCCTTCTGGAGCCTGATTCGCCATAGATCTGCTGCATGGTCTGCACATACAACGCATTGTTGTCCGCCAGCTGCTCCTCAAGAGATAGGCGGGCGTACAGCGGCATCTGCTCAGCGATCAGACCGCCGAAAGATTCTATGAATGCACCCCGCAGAATATTCCGGAATTCCGTAGGGGTTGTCACCGTATAGTCACAGGTCTGATTCACATACCGGTACAGTCCGTCCTCGAAATCCTCCTTGGCCGGCGAAAGATAAACATCAATTTTCTTGTTGTCAAACTGTGCGCCATAGCGCTGCTCATCCAGTGCATCCCGGATTGCTTCCGTGCCGTCATACTCGGTGAGCACCTGCTCGAATGCAGTCAGATTGCTCTCCCGGATTACCCCGGAATAAACAGGCTCCGCCAGCATAGCACTGGCCACGGACGCCACCACAGCCGACAGAATATAGCCGATCATAACCAGAAAATTCTTTTTGAATCCTCTCTTGGCATTGGCGTAAATCACAAGCAGAATGACTGCCACCGCCAATACATCATAAAACCACCAAAATTGGCTCCCCATCATGTTGTCCTCCTACATTGCGGCAAATTCAGATCAATTCGCAAAATCCATTCGGTCAATCTTATCATATCCAAACAAGAACAGGTATTTATCTATCCGCAGAAAATCATCATAACTGTCGGATACAGCTACGCTGCTTTTCTGTGTCCCGTCGAATGAATATGTTTCCAATCCCACCTTAGTCAGAACATATGCACTGCCGTCCATCACATGCACGCTTTTTACCACCGTATCAAAATCCACCTGCCGGGGATCCGCTGTTCCGGAATCCAGCAGCACCAGGCTGGAACGCCTCTTGGTTTCATTTTCAAACAGAAGCGCAGCCTTGCCGTTTTCACAGCTTCCGCCCACCAGCGTACCGGTGTAGGTATACATACCGGTTTCGTTCCCGGCATTGTCATAAAAGGCGCATCGGGTATCCCCCATCAGGTATACCCCGCTGTCCGTTACGGACAGGGAGATGCAAAAGGTATCCAGCGGCTCAGATGTCCACTGATCCCCGGCACTGTCAAACAGGAAGGTCCGGACAGTTGACTGTATCTGTCCGTCCTTTACGGTCAGCAGCACAATGGAACAGCCGTCCCCCTTGGGGTTAAACGCCAGCTCCGACACCCGGTCCACACAGTCCCGGCTGTAGATCTCCTGTCCGTTTTCATCAAAGACCCGGATGGTGCAGGCACACAGCTGGGAGGTGGTCACCACCGCCACACAGCCGGAGGGGCTGAGCCGGGCAAAGACAATCTGTTCGTCCAGCTCCTTGGTATACAGGGTCTTGCTCTTGCTTTCCACCCGGAACTGATTCCCGCTGCTTTCATAGATCAGCGCCTTCTTGCCCGCAACCTCCATCATGGCGTTTGCATAGGCATGCTGCCGGCTTTCCCGCAAATTGCCGTCCAGCCCGTAGATATAGAAATTGGCATCGCTCAGAATCACCAGATTGTTGTTCATGTCTGCGGTTTCATAGTCGATGCCGCCGGAAACCGTCAGCGGGAAATTCCCCTCCGCCATCGTTCCGTCATTCTGCCGGATGGTCTGATACCTGGTGCCGATTCCCTCCAGCTTGGGATACCAGACATCCCGACGGGCGTAGATAATCCCCGCCAGCAGCAGCACCAGCAGAATCAGAAACAGCTTCTGCAGCCTGCGCCGCCGATTGCGTCGTCGCCTGGCTAAAACAATATCCTGTGTATTGTGTTCAGTTGCCATAGTATTTTACCGGATCCATCCCGGAAAGGGGGCCGGCTCCATCTCCTTTTTCACAATCCGGAGTCCTTTTTTCGGCTCCGCCTGAAATGCGTCGTCATAGAATACCCGATTCAGGTACAGTCCGCATGCCAGCGCGGTTTTCCCGGCGCACTGCCGGTCCCGGGCCGCAAGGATTCCGTCCAGATCCGAAAGCCGCAGCCTGCCGTCATTCACATCCAGCATGGTGCCCACAAGGATCCTAATCATATTATACAGAAAACCATCGCCTTTGACAAGTAGTATTACGGAATCTCCATGAAATTCTACAGAAAAATCATAAATTGTCCGGATTGTGCTGGTTCGCTGGGCCTGGGCACTGCAAAAGCTCTTGAAATCATGGGTGCCGATAAACCGGTCCGCACAGGCCTGCATCAGCTCCGGGTCAATGGGGCGGCGATGGTGACAGGCCAGATCCTGTAAAAACGGGTTGGGGGATTCACTGTTGTGGATGAGATATAAATATTCCTTGCCCCGGCAGGCATACCGGGCGTGGAAATCCGGAGCCGCATCCTCTGCACTCAGCAGGGAAATATCCGCCGGAAGCCTTCCATTGACCCCCCGCACCAGATTCAGCGTGGGAATCGGCCGGTCTGTCTGAAAGGAAAAGCAGTACTGCCGGGCGTGGACCCCGGTATCCGTCCGGGAGCAGCCGTAAATGGTCACCGGATGGTTCAGCACGCTGCCCACTGCCTGCTCCACCGCCTCCTGGACGGTGTGGGCATTCTCCTGCCGCTGAAAGCCGTGATACCGGGTACCCCGGTACGCCATCATGCATTTGAGGGTCCGCATGGCTGCACCTTCTTTCTTCGTTTGTTCAGTATATACGCCAGAGCCAGATCCGCCCCGAACAGCAGTCCGCTGACCCCGGTGATGACTGTACCCTCCCGGAAGCCCTCCGGCACATAGTGCAGCGCAATGCTGTGAGTGCCGGGAGTCAGCCGGATGCCCGTCATGGCGCCGCATACCGGAATCAGCTCCGCAGGTTCCCCGTCCACCTGGGCACGCCAGCCCGGCTCAAAGGGAATGGAGCAGTAAAGGATGCCTTCCCTCCGGGCAGTGACAGTACCGGTCACGGTGGTATCCGTCACGGACAGCTCCGTCAGCATCTCATCCGCCAGAGCCTGATATCCTTTCTCCAGTACCTGTTGATCCAGCCGGTATATATACAGCGTCAGGTACTGATCCGTATCTGCCGGAATTGCGCCCTCGATGGAAACCGTTTCTCCGGCAGTCACGCTGCCCAGGGGGAACAGATAGGGACGGCGCTCAACATGATAGCTCCGGGGCTCCATGCCCGGCCGGTGAACCTCCGCATCGGCAACGCCTCCGCCGCTTACATAGGCGTAATAGATTCCGTCCTGTTGGGGGGTAAAATCAAATGCCGCCCTGCCTGGCTCCGAGCCTGAACAGATGTGGTAGCTGCCGTAATGGTTGCTGTCGGCCGTGATGCCCGTATGCCGGATGCCTGTGGGAAGCTCCGCCGAAAACAGCTCCTCCTCCACGCCGGTCATGGCGGAAAACAGCTTGTTCTGGTTGCCGAACACATTTCCTCCGCTGGTCATGGCACAGCTCAGCACTCCATCCTCCACCATATACCCCAGAGGCAGCCCATAGTCCGCCTGATATACCCTGACCGGGCTGGAGGACATCATTTCCGTATACAATGCTTCATCCGCCAGAAAGCCGTCCACGGCAAGCAGATACCTGACTCCCAGCAGCATATTGGTAAAGGGCGTAGAGGCATTGAAGCAATAGCGGTTGGCACTTTCCCCAGCTGCCAGCCCGATGCGCTTCAGCATACCCGTTACCGCCACGTTGGCGGAGGAGGAAAACTGGGATACCCCGTTATAGCCGTAAAGCGCCCCGTCATTCAGCGTATAGGTATAGCTTTCCTCCACCCGGTAGAAGCTGTCATCCTGCCGGGAAAGCTGCTCCAGCAGCATCTGCATCTGTGTATTGTTCCGGGGGTAAACCTCCCGGTTGGTAGAGCCCACCTGCTGATTGCCCATCCGCACCTGGAACAGCATTTCCACCGTCACGGCGATCACCAGAATCCGGTTCAACTCCCGGCGGGTGCACTGCCGGAACTGCCGTGCCAGCAGCAGGAGCAGAAAGCCTGCTCCCAGCAATCCGCTGCAGATCACCGCAAATTTGGTCTGCCGCCCCCAGGACAAAATACACAGAGCTCCCGTGCCCAGCAGCATGGGGACAAACTGAAAACGCTGCCAGTGTTCCAAAGCAAGATACGCCCGGTAGGACAGCACCACCAGCACAAAGGAAATCAGGAACGAGAACCGGTAGGGCAGCATATTGGTAAAATGAAATCCGTGCCAGATGTAGTTCAGGATGTTCAGGCTGCAGCTTGCAAACAAAAATCCCAGCAGCACCACCGCACAGAGCTTTTCCCGCAGCGGAATCCGCTTTGCCGACACAAAGGCAAAGAACAGCACCACGCACAGCATGCCGCAGGACACATTGGGCAGCCCCTCCAGGGAGGTGGGCCGCTGAAAGCTCAGCAGATTGGAAAGCATGTCCTGCCAGTCCAGCTGCCATACTGCCTTCTGCGGAAACTGGCTGTTGGCGCTGTAGCTGAGCTCCAGTGCCCGATAGGCAGGCAAAAGCATCCAGGCGGACAGTCCGCCGCCGATCAAAGAGCAGTATGCAAAGCGAACCCCCGACAGCAGCCACTGCCGGATATTCCTGTGCAGGCAGATGCACAAGACAAAAAACGCCAGCACGCAGAAGATACAGGTCATGTAGCCGATGTAGTAATTCGCCGTCAGGGAAAGTCCCAGCGCCAGAGGATACAGCCAGCGTCTGCCGTCCCGGATGAGCCATACCAGCCCCAGCATCACCAGGGGCAGCAGCGCTACTGTATCCAGCCACATGACATTCCAGTAATAGCCGGTGACGTAGTCACACAGGGCATAGAGCATGGAAAAGCAAACCAGGGACATATCCCGGCGCCGGAACAGATCCTTCAGAAACATGCCGCAGAACAGGCCGGCAAAGCCCACCTTCAGCATCACAAACAGGGTCAGCGCCTCCCGGAGCCATGCCGCCGGAAGGAACATAGTGAGAAGATTCAGCGGGCTTGCGGTGTAATAGGAGGCAAGGCTGAGGAAATTGGTTCCCATCCCGGAGCGCCAGGTGTACAGCATGGAGCCGCCGGTCTGGAGCTTTTCCTGTAACAGCCGCAGAAAGGGGTAGTATTGGTGCCACAGATCTGTAACGAGAATCTGGGCATTGCCAAAGGGGTAAATCCCCTGGATAACAAAGCCGGCGCCGAACAGCAGAAAGGGCAGCAGAAAGCACCACAGCAGCGGGTGCCGTTCCGCTCTGCGGCTGATGCGTCCTGCGAGTCTCTGCAAACGCTGCATACTTGTTCCCTCCCTGTTTTCCTGCAATCCGCCGGTCAGATCAGCCGGGGCAGAATAATCGCCGCCGCCAGAAAGACACAGGTTACGCCCAGGGCAACATAGTCCCGGAGCCCGGACTGCATCTGCCGCAGCCGGGTGCGCCCCTCTCCCCCCCGGTAGCACCGGCATTCCATAGCGGTGGCCAGCTCCTCCGCCCGGCGGAAGGCGGATACAAACAGCGGAATCAGAATGGGGATCAGCGCCTTTGCCCGCTGCATCAGGCTTCCGCTTTCCAGATCGGCTCCCCGGGCCTTCTGTGCCGCCATAATCTTGTCCGTTTCCTCAATCAGGGTGGGAATGAACCGGAGAGCAATGGTCATCATCATGGCAAGCTCATGCACCGGCACATGCAGCTTCTTGAGGGGGGACAGCAGCCGTTCGATGGCATCCGTCAGCTGAATGGGCGAGGTGGTATAGGTCAGCAGGGAGGTGCCGGCAATCAGGAAGATGATGCGGATCACCATGAAAGCCGAGGTCTGGATGCCTCCCTGGGTAATGTGGATGAATTTCCACGAAAACAGAGTATTTCCCTTGTCGATGAACAGCAGATTCAGCAGGGAGGTGAAAATCAGAATCGGCACGATGGGTCTGATGCTTTTGACAAACATTTTCATGGGGATTCGGGACAGAAGAATGGCAGCCAGGCAGAATACGCCGCCGATGGCAAGCCCCATCGCCTTCTGGGTCACAAACAGCATCACAATGAACAGGGTGGTAAGAATGATCTTGAACCGGGGGTCCAGCCGGTGAATGACGCTTTCCCCGGGGAAATACTGTCCTAAGGTAATGTCCTTCAGCATGCGCCGTCACCGCCCTTTTCCTTCAGGTACCGCAGGATGAGATCCCTTGCATACTCCACTGTATACACCTCGCTGTCAAACCGGTATCCCCGGCTCCGCAGGGCATTGAATACCCGGGTGATCTGGGGCACGGACAGTCCCAGCTCCCGGATCTCCTCGGAGCGGCGGAATACACGCTCCGGCGTGTCGTAGCAGAACACCTTCCCCTGGTTCATCACCAGAATCCTGGAGGCAAACCGTGCCACATCCTCCATGCTGTGGGATACCAGAATGATGGTGCCCCCGTGCTCCCGGTGATACGCCTTCAGCCGGTTCAGAATCCGGTCCCTGCCCCGGGGATCCAGCCCGGCGGTGGGTTCATCCAGAATCAGTACCCGGGGCTCCATGGCCATAACGCCGGCGATTGCCACCCGGCGCTTCTGTCCCCCGGACAGGGCAAAGGGGGGCTGATCCAGCAGCTCCGGCGCCAGCCCCACTATCTGGGCGGTCTGCCGAACCCTGCGGTCGATCTCCTGCTCGTCCAGTCCCATATTCCGGGGACCGAAGGCAATGTCCTTGTATACGGTCTCCTCAAACAGCTGGTACTCCGGATACTGGAATACCAGCCCCACCTTGAACCTCACCTGCCGCATATCCGCCTTTTTCAGCGCCCAGATATCCTGCCCGTCCACCAGGATCCTGCCGGAGGTGGGCTTCAGCAGTCCGTTGAACTGTTGGATCAGGGTGGATTTCCCGGAACCCGTATGGCCGATCAGCCCCACGAACTCCCCGTCCTCGATCTCCAGATCCACATGATCCACTGCGGTTTTTTCAAAGGGAGTGCCTATGCTGTACTGATAGGTCAGTCCCTCAGCCTTCAGAATTGCCAATCGTCTCTCTCCTCCATGGATAGTCACGCACCCGGTGCGCCCAGCAGCTTTTCCAGTGCCTCCACACATTCATCCTCATGGATAATATGGGGGTCCAGCCCGCAGCCTGCCTGATTCAGCAGATGCACAAGCTCGGTTACCTGGGGCACATCCAGCCCCACATCCTTTAGCTGTGTTACCTGGGAAAACACTTGCCGTGGGGTATCGTCCAGCAGAATCCTGCCGCTGTCCATCACCACCACCCGGTCACATTCCGCTGCTTCCTCCATATAGTGGGTAATCAGCACAATGGTGATGCCGTACTCCCGGTTCAGGCTCCGGATGGTGCGCATCACCTGCCGCCTGCCATGGGGATCCAGCATGGCGGTGGGCTCGTCCAGCACGATACAGTCCGGCCGCATGGCGATGATGCCGGCAATGGCCACCCGCTGCTTCTGTCCACCGGACAGCTGGTGGGGAGCATGGTGTCGGTATTCGTACATATGCACCGCCTGCAGGGCCTCATCCACCCGCTTGCGCATCTCCTCCCGGGGCACACCCAGATTTTCCGGCGCAAAGGCAACGTCCTCCTCCACAATGGTGGCCACGATCTGGTTGTCCGGATTCTGGAACACCATTCCCACATGCTGCCGGATGTCAAACAGCAGCTCCGGGTCGGAGGTATCCATCCCCTCCACCAGCACCTTGCCGGAGGTGGGCTGCAGAATGGCATTCAGATGCTTCGCTAAAGTGGACTTGCCGGAGCCGTTATGCCCCAGCACTGCAACGAATTCACCCGGGCGGATCTTTAGATTCACGCCCTTGAGCACCTCATGGGCTGGCTTGTCCGGCTCCATTTCGTTTTCGTATGCAAAGTGCAGATCCTGCACATCAATCATGCAGTTTTCAGCCATAATCCGACTCCTTTCGTTGCATGCTTCCAAACAGGAAAAAGGGGCAATGCGCAGACGCCCGTCCCGCTGTTGCCCTTATTCAGCCTGCCAGATTGCCGTTGCCCCACAGGGCAGATATAATCCGCTTTGCTCCACCGGCAGCCCGATTTCGTCAGACTGCACACTGCCGCCAAGCCTGCTTTGCAGAACCGTGCCCAAAATATAGCCCATTACAGAAGGAGAAAGCCCGGTGGTATAGCTGTTGATGAGGAAAAACAAGGGCTGCTCGGAAAGGGCGCCTGCACAGAGCTGCACCAGGTCATACACACAGTTTTCCAGCTTCCAGACCTCTCCCCCGGGGCCCCTGCCGTAGCTGGGGGGATCCATCACAATGGCGTCATATTTTCTGCCCCGGCGGATCTCCCGCTGTACAAATTTTTCGCAGTCATCCACAATCCAGCGGATAGGCTTTTCCGTCAGCCCGGATGCCGCCGCATTGTCCCGGGCCCACTGTACCATCCCCTTGGAGGCGTCCACATGGCACACCTCAGCCCCTGCCTGGGCACAGGCCAGGGTGGCTCCCCCGGTATAAGCAAACAGATTCAGTACACGAATCGGTCTGCCCGCATTCCGGATCAGCCCGGACATATAGTCCCAGTTCACTGCCTGCTCCGGAAAAAGCCCTGTATGCTTGAAGCCGGTGGGACGGATCTGGAACGTGAGTGCACCATAATGGAGCAGCCAGGAGCCGGGCAGCTTCTTTTTAAAGCTCCAGCTGCCGCCCCCGGCGTTGGAGCGGTGATAATGGCCGTCCGCCGTATTCCACTGGGGAACGGCGTGGGGCGTTTTCCAGATGATCTGGGGATCCGGCCGGATAAGGCTGATGCCGTTCCACAACTCCAGCTTTTCTCCGTCAGAAGCATCCAGAATCCTGTATTCCTTCCAGTTGTCTGCAATTCTCAAGGCTTATCGTCCTACTTTTTCTCTGATTTTATCCGCAATCTCCATGGCAAAGGTGTTGATCCGCCGGAAATCCCTGCCCTCCAGCATCACCCGGATCAGGGGCTCCGTACCGCTTTCCCGTACCAGGATTCGCCCCGTATCCCCCAGCTCTTCCTCACGCTTGGCGATGAGGCCGGTGATATCCGGGTCGTTCTTCCACATTTCCCGGTCCTTTGCCGCGATCTTCACGTTAATCATCACCTGGGGGAAATGCTCCATCACGGTGGCAAGCTCGCTGAGCTTTTTGCCGGACTGTGCCATAATCTCCATCAGCTTGGCGCCGGACAGCTCTCCGTCTCCGGTGGTAGCCTCGTCCAGGAAGATAATGTGGCCGCTCTGCTCTCCGCCGATATTATACCCGCCGTCCAGCATTTTCTCCAGCACATACCGGTCGCCTACGGATGCAACCACAACGTCAATGCCTGCCGCTGCGGCAAAATGCCGGAAGCCCAGATTGGTCATCACCGTAACCACTGCCGCATTGTTTTTCAGCTTGTTCTGTTCCTTATACGCCTTGGCAAAAATGGCAATGAGCTTGTCGCCGTCCACCAGCTCGCCCTTTTCATCCACCGCCAGGCACCGGTCCGCATCACCGTCAAAGGCAAGGCCCAGGTCGCACTGATGGTCCGGCACGAACTCCATCAGATTCTCCGTATGGGTGGAGCCGCAGTCCGCATTGATGTTGCTGCCGTCCGGCTGGTCGCAGACCATGATAACCTCCGCACCCATACCCTCAAACAGCTTCTTCGCCGTTGCGGAGGCACTGCCGTTGGCACAGTCCAGAGCCACCCGCAGACCGCTCAGATCCGTATGAATGGCCTTCTGGATGTAACGGATATAATCTCGCTGGGCGTCCTTGTATACGCTGATGCGGCCCACATTGGTGTGGGACTGGAGCCGGATCTGCTCCGGATGATCCAGAATCAGCGCCTCGATTTCCTCCTCGATCTCATCGGACAGCTTGTAGCCCGTGGAGGAAAACAGCTTAATGCCGTTAAATTCCACACTGTTGTGGGAAGCGGAAATCATCACCCCCGCATCCGCCGCATTGAGCCGGACAAGAGTTGCCACCGCCGGCGTAGGCACAACGCCCAGAAGCTCCGCATTGGCCCCTACGGAGCAGATGCCTGCCGCCAGGGCTGCCTCCAGAATATCCGAAGAAATCCGGGTATCCTTACCGATATAGATCATCGGCTTGTGGTTCATCTTCCGGGTCAGTACCAGAGCTGCCGCTCTGCCGATCTGCATAGCCAGCTCACAGGTCAGCTCCGTAATGGCAACTCCTCTTGCGCCGTCTGTTCCGAACAGTCTTCCCATTTGTTCAATCTCCTTCATTGTCGTATTGCAGCAGTGTGTCTGTTACAGGGACAGCTGTGTGTCCTGTGCGCCCTCCCGGGGGATGCCCAGGTGCTGATAGGCAAGCTGAGTGGCACATCTGCCCCGGGGCGTCCGGGACAAAAAGCCCAGCTGCATCAGATAGGGCTCGCAAACGTCCTCCAGGGTCACAGACTCCTCCCCGATGGCGGAGGCAAGGGTCTCCAGACCCACAGGGCCGCCGTTGTAGCCCTTGATAATCATATGCAGCACCCGTTTGTCCAGACTATCCAGCCCCAGCTCGTCGATTTCCAGCTTATCAAGGGCGGTGCAGGCGATTTCCCGGGTGATTCTGCCGTCCCCCATCACATCTGCAAAATCCCGCACCCGCTTCAGCAGCCGGTTGGCAATACGGGGAGTTCCCCGGGCACGCCGCGCCAGCTCCATGGCGCCGTCATATTCGCAGGGAATGCCCAGTAGCATGCTGCTGCGGCGGATAATATCGCAAAGCTGCTCCGGAGGATACAGCTCCAGCCGCTGCACGATGCCGAACCGGTCCCGCAGAGGGGAAGTCAGCTGACCCGCCCGGGTGGTAGCACCCACCAGGGTGAATTTGGGCAGATCCACCCGGATGGAATTGGCAGAGGGACCCTTGCCGATGACAATATCCAGGGCATTGTCCTCCATAGCCGGGTATAAAACCTCCTCCACCGCCCGGGACAGCCGGTGGATCTCGTCAATGAACAGCACATCGTTTTCCGACAGATTTGTCAGCAGTGCTGCCAGATCCCCCGCCTTTTCAATGGCAGGACCGGAGGTGATCCGCAGATTCACCCCCATCTCCTGGGCGATGATTCCGGCCAGGGTGGTCTTGCCCAGACCCGGAGGCCCGTACAGCAGCACATGATCCAGCGGCTCGCCTCTGCGGCGGGCCGCTTCAATATAAACCGCAAGGATTTCCTTGACCTTGTCCTGTCCGATATATTCACTCAGGGTTTTCGGGCGGAGGGAGAATTCCAGCTCCACATCCGGAGGGGTAAACTCCGGTGCAGTCATCCGGCTCTCGAACTCCATTTCACCAGTATCTATCACATAAACCTCCAACCGGCAGTGCCGGGTATGCGCCGTCAGCGTTCAAAGAAGCGCTTCTTGCGGACATAGAAGGGATCAATGCCCTCAACCGCTTTCTTGGCGGTATCCTGCTCCATGCTTAAAAAACACAGACTGTCCCCGGGATGCACCACCTCTGCCAGATACTTGGACAGAGGGTAAAAAAGCTTTCGGGTGCTGCCGATCATGTCGAATACAAACAGGATCTGGGGCTTTTCACAGCCACGTACCATTTCCAGAATATATGCAGCATCCACATTGGGCTGCTTGGAAAGATACTTGGTTGCGGCCTTGGTGAGATAGGGAACCTGGCGGGTCAGTTTCCGGTACTGAATGGTTTCCTCCTCCTTCATGGAGATGGCAGGAATATTCAGATTGCGTGCGATCATCAGAATGCTCTGGATCTCCTGGGGAGAGAATTCCTTGCCGTAGGAATTGGGGTTCAGTACCGCAGAAGCAGACTGAATCAGATCAAAGAGCCGCAGGCAGTTGAGCTTATAACAGTTTACATACCGCTTGGCAAAAATCTGGAGGGAACGAAAACTGGTAAAGAAGGGAATGAATACATCCCCGTCCGGATTGGTGGTCGTAATCAGCTCCATCTGCACGCTCCCATCCGGATTGGGCTTTACCGGATTTTTGCAGATCACATAAACGTCGCTTTTAATCAGTGTCTGCAGGAACAGGGACCGCTTTTCCGGGTGGGCAATGGCCTCCCGCAACAATTCGTCGAGATTCATAGAAAACAACCTTCCCTTTCATGAATTATCTGTGGCAGCGAACAGTGCCGCCTTATTTTTTTCTGGTTCCGATGGTACGCAGGGTCTGCTTGATGAGCTCCGCCGCCGGCAGCTGATCGTCCAGCTCTGCCAGAATGGGCATCACTTCGCTCTGGGCATACCCCAGCACCATCAATGCGGACAGGGCCTCCGCCGTGCTGCCCTGGGCTGTCCGGGATACCGGTTCAACGCTTCCGTCCGCCTGGGGCAGGGGCTCCTTGCTGATCTTGTCCTTCAGCTCCAGTACGATGCGCTGGGCGGTTTTTGCCCCGATGCCCTTGGTCTTGGTCAGCACCTTGCTGTCCCCGGCGGCAACGGTCAGCATAAAGCGGGTGGGGTCCAGATCGGAAAGAATGGACAGTGCCGCCTTGGGTCCCACGCCGGATATACTGATGAGCAGCTGAAAGCAGCGCAGCTCCTGCTGATCCGAAAATCCAAAGAGTTCGATATTCTCCTCTCGGATATACAAGTATGTATACAGGAACACTTCGGTGCCGGTTTCCCCGATTCCGCCGGACGCGGCATAGGTGGTACGGCAAGCATAGCCAACGCCGCCGCATTCAATAACAACTAGTCCCGGTTCCTTATGGACCAGCGTTCCCCGCAGGCTGTAAAGCACCCTTGTGCCACCTCCCTGTTATATTCTTCCCGTGCGCAGGGTCAGAGCCTGTGCTCCCCGGCTGCAGTGGCCGTGACAGATCGCCAGCGCCAGCGCATCCGCAGCGTCATCCGGCTTGGGGATCTGTTCCAGATGCAGAATGCGCCGGGTCATTTCCATAACCTGCCGCTTTTCTGCCTTGCCGTATCCCACCACCGCCTGCTTGACCTGGGAGGGGGTATACTCTGCGATGGGCACGCCGTGCTGCACGGCGGAAAGCAGAATCACGCCCCGGGCCTGGGCCACGTCAATGCCGGTGGTCTTGTTGGAGTAAAAAAACAGCTGCTCAATGGCGAGCGCATCTGGCTTGAAGCGATCCAGAATAAAGGACATATCCTCATAGATATTCTGCAGGCGCCGGGGAAAATCCGTATGCGCCTCAGTCAGGATTGCGCCGTATTCCAGGGTGGTAAATTCCACTCCCCGGTAATCCAGCACCCCGAAGCCCACAATGGCATAGCCCGGGTCAATACCGATGATCCGCATGACGCACACCCTTTACACGATAGTACTAATTATTATAGCATACTTCTATGTTATATTTCAAGGGCTGAACCGACTTTTCTCTTGATTTTTTATCGGAAATCCGGTATAATGGCAAGGAACCAGAAAAAATACCGGGAGGCTCCTGCCATGGATTTACAATCACTGCGTCTACAAATCAATCAGCTGGACAAAACCATTCTCGACGCCTTTGCACAGCGTATGGCCCTGTGCCGTCAGGTAGGCGTCTATAAAAAGGAGCATCAGCTTCCTGTCTTTCAGAAGGACCGGGAGGACGAGGTAATCCGGCGAATCCGGGATATGGCGCCGCCGGATATGTCCCAGAGTGCCGCAGCACTCTTTTCCGCCATTATGGACATCAGCAAATGCTACCAGCAGCAGATTCTGGCGGATGCATCCTGGATGCCCCCCTTCCGGCAGGTGAAGACCCTGACCTGTGTCCGTGCAGGGTGCCAGGGCACCCGGGGCTCCAACTCGGAGGCCGCCCTGCGGATGCTGTTTCCGGAGGCGGAGGCGAAGTTCTATGCCACCTTCTCGGATGTATGCAAAGCGGTAGAATCCGGAGAAATCGACTGCGGTATTCTGCCCATCCAGAATACCACCACCGGCACTGTCATTCCCACCTATGAGCTGCTGTACCGGCAGGCAGGCTATATCGCTGCCACTGTGGATCTGGAAATCCAGCACTGTCTGGCTGCCCGGAAGGGCATGGATCCGGCACGGCTGACCACGGTCTGCTCCCACCCCCAGGCTCTGCAGCAGTGCAGCGGCTTTCTCCGGGACAGCGGACTGGAGCAGCTTTCCTACAGCAATACTGCCACAGCGGCACGGTTTGTTGCGGAATCACAGCTGCCCTATGCAGCGGTATGCAGTCCCCAGTGTGCAGAGCAGTACGGGCTGGAAATCCTGCACCGGAATATTGCAGATGCAGAAGAAAACGTAACAAAGTTTATCTGCATCACCAAGGAGTGCCTGATTCCGGAGGAGGCGGATACTGTGTCCATCATTGCAGAACTGCCCAATCAGGCCGGAAGCCTGTCCAGACTGCTGAACAAATTTTCCGCCAACGGGCTGGACTTGCAGAAGCTGGAAAGCCGGCCCATTGCAGACGGCAGCTTTGATGTGCGGTTTTACCTGGATTTCAGCGGCAGTGTGCTGGATCCGAAGGTCAATGCCCTGCTGGCGGATCTGTCCGGCTCGCTGAGCGAGTTCCGGTTCCTGGGCAATCACCTGACCCTGGGCTGATCCCCCGGCGGTGCATCAGCCACATACACAGAAAAAGGCCTGTCAATACGCCCACTGTGTAGCCTCCCAGATCAATCCACACATCCCGGATCATACCGGCCCTGCCTGAAACAAACAGCTGAATGGTTTCATCCAGCAGCGCCACAGCAGCTCCCCGGAAAGCCAGCTGCTCCCAGCATCGTTTCCCGGCAGAACACCAGAGCACTCCCAGCTCTGCGCCGAGAATGCAGAATTCCGTACCGTGGGCCAGCTTGCGCAGCAGCCCGTCCGAGGCATCCCCCTCCGGATTCAACGGCAAAGACACAAACCGGGAAAGCAGCTGTGCCAGCTGGCCGCTGAGTTTGCCGGAAACAGAGGCGGGCATCAGGGAATTGCCCCAGATAAAACAAATGGTCAGCCCAATCAGCACATACAGCACTGTGCGTTTTTTCATATGCATCACCCGTCTCCTATTATAACATATCTGTCAAAGAAATGTCAAAATCGTTCCGCCCTTACTCTGTTTCCAGTGCAGGAAATAATAGGACAATGTGAATTGTGTAATATAAACAACCTGATATATCGTACATTTTGACGAATTTTCAGCCCACCCCATGAATTCAGACATATTTATTTGACTTTCCCTCCGGAATACGTTATAATGAAAACATGACTATGATCCGGAACTGTCCCATGAACCCGGCTATAAGGTAATCACTATCTGATTTCTACCGCTGTGCATCTTGCAATGATGATAAAGAGACAGAGAACTGCATATATAAGCAGCCCGTTGCCAGAAGGGGACGCGATTCAATCATTGGGGGCGAGTAAATGATAACAAAGAGTACCGGCCTGGAAAAGGCCAGTATGACAGAAAATATGATCACCGAGGTTACAATCGAAGCCTTACAGACAAATAAAGATGGCATCACCCAATACCCGATTCTGGAATTTGACGAGCATGCGCTGGATCTTCTCTGTACCGGCATCCGGGAAACCCTGAAACACAGTACGCTGAAGCCTGCAGGTTCTGCCGCATACCGGGCTGTAAAGCGGAGCATTGACGTGATTGTTTCCGCCCTTGGCATTCTTTTTCTGCTGATTCCGGGGCTGATTGTTGCCGCCATTATCTACATAGAAGATAAAGGCAACCCTATTTTTTCCCAGGTTCGTCTGACAGAGAACGGAAAGCCCTTCCGTATGTATAAATTCCGTTCCATGTGCATGGACGCGGAAAAGCGCTTTGAAGAAGTCCAGAAGGAAAATGAGTGCGACGGCATCGCCTTCAAAAGCAAGAACGATCCCCGCATCACCCGGATCGGCGGCTTCATCCGCAAAACCTCCATTGACGAGCTTCCTCAGCTTATCAATGTGCTCCGGGGTGATATGTCCCTGATCGGCCCCCGTCCGCCCCTCCCCCGGGAGGTTGTGCTGTATACGCCTGCCCAGATGGAGCGTCTGCTGGTAAAGGGCGGTCTGTCCTGTATCTGTCAGTGCGAAGGCAGAAGTGATATGGCCTTTGATGAATGGGTGGAATCCGACGTGCGCTATATCCGTACCCGCAGCCTTGCTCTGGACTGCAAGCTGTTTTTCTCCACCATCGGCGTGGTGCTCAAGCGTAAGGGCGCCCGCTGAATCCGCCGCAAGCATTACAACGCCGCTGTACACAACTGTACAGCGGCGTTTCTTATATGCTTTCAAGGATACTCCCTCATGTATTCTGCCGGGCAGCACGCTGCGCCTTCTGAAGCCGCACATCCGTACCCACGAAATGCAGCCCGGTATACGTGGCAAACAGCCGGGATACAATCCGGTCCTCATACCTGCGCTGCACCTGTTCATGGGTCAGATTGGTGCTGATGATGGTGGGCAGCCCGCAGTTGAGCCGGGTATTGATGATGTTATACACAGTGGATACATAGAAGCTGCTGTCAAATTCCGCACCCAGATCGTCCAGAATCAGAAGCTCACAGCTCAGCAGAAGCTCCAGGGTATCGGCATTGTCCTCGGCTTTGCCAAAATGCTCCCGCTCCACCCGGCGCAAAAGGTTAATGACGGAATCATACAGCACCCCATAGCCCTTCTGCATCACCTCACTGGCAATGGCAAGGGAAAGGTGGGTCTTTCCCAGCCCCGTATTGCCGGACAGCAGCAGGCTGGGAGCATGCAGATCAAACTGCTCCGCATACCGCTTGCAGAAGGCAAGAATCCGGCTCATGGTTTCATAGCAGGCCGGATCGTTCCGGTAATACTCCAGAGAAAAGCTCTCAAAGCTGCACAGCTTTACCTGGGCATGCCGGTTCATCTCCTCAACAGCCAGCCGCCCCAGCTCCCGCTTCAGACAGTCACAGTATCCCCCGTTCACATAGCCTGTATCGTCGCATTTCGGGCAGGTATAGTGCAGCTCCAGGTAATCCTCCGGCAGCCCGTTTGCAACCAGCATCTGCCGGACAATCCGCTGACCCTCCAGATTCCGCCGGCGGATCTGTTCAATTTTCGCCTGGGCATCTTCTCCTGCCCGTATCACCCGGAACAGCTCCATGGCCGTATCCGACAGGCGGCTGTTGATCTCCCGGATCTGGGGAAACCGGTCATTGACCTCCTGGGTACGCTGCTCCGCCAGAGCATTTGCTCCAGTGCGGCGCCCCTGGATGATGCGCATTGCCTCCTGAAACTGTTCGTATTTATTCATGCTTGCTGCGCTCCTTTCCCTGTTTGGCCTCCTGCAGCATCCGGCGCACGGCTGCGAATGCGGCGTCCTCTCCCTGCCGGGCAAGGATGGTCAGCAGCTCCTCCAGCTGTGCAGAGGTTTCCGGATGAATCACCCTGCCCGGCTTGCCCCGGAGAAAATAAGCCAGCGGCGCATCCTCCGTGTACTGGTCGCCCAGATAAATCTTGCTTGCCGCCACCCGGTCACAGAACATCTCCGCCACATACCGGGCCGGCATGGGCACAGGCTGCAGTCCCCTGGTGCGGGGCACATAGTCCGTCCAGTATTCAAAATGATGCCGGTTCCTGCCCTTGTGGTGTATCCAGGCAAGGGAATACCCCTTGTCCTGCCGTTCACCCTCGTTGGGGCTCCGGGTACCCAGGTAATACCGGGCGCCGGGAATGAATTCCGTAGGGGAATACTTGGACAGATCATGCCGCAGCCCCTGCCAGAGGATTCCCGCCCGGCGGCAGTGCCGGATCACCTGATGCCGATGTCGGGTAATGGTGCAGAAATGCTTCCAGGGATGCATGTATCCCCCTCCCTTTCTGTATGCTCATGGATTCTGTTTCTATTATATCGGATGGGACAGAAAAATGCAACATGTGCCTTGCAATTTCCGCCGGAAAATGCTATAATAAGCGTATCTGCTGCAATGCAGCAAAATACTGAGAGCGGAGGAATATACAGATGCTGACGGATATTGAGATCGCACAGCAGGCAGAGCTACTGCCCATTCGGGAAATCGCCCAGAAGGTAGACATTCAGGAGGAAGATCTGGAATACTACGGCCGGTATAAGGCAAAGCTGTCAGAATCTTTGTTTAAAAAGCTGGAGCGCAAGCCGGACGGCAAGCTCATCCTGGTCACTGCCGTGAATCCCACCCCTGCGGGAGAGGGCAAGACCACGGTCAGCGTGGGACTGGCTCAGGCAATGACCCGGCTTGGAAAGAAAACCATGCTGGCACTGCGGGAGCCCTCCCTGGGACCGGTATTCGGCATCAAGGGCGGTGCAGCCGGCGGCGGCTACGCCCAGGTGCTGCCCATGGAGGACATCAACCTGCATTTCACCGGAGATATGCATGCCATCACCGCAGCAAACAACCTGCTGTGTGCCATGATCGACAACCATCTGCAGCAGGGCAATCAGCTGCAGATTGACCAGCGCCGGATTCTGTTCAAGCGCTGTATGGACATGAACGACCGGGCACTGCGGTACACGGTTGTGGGTCTGGGGGGCAAGGTCAACGGTGTTCCCCGGGAGGACGGCTTCCAGATCACGGTTGCCTCTGAGATTATGGCAATTCTGTGTCTGGCCTCCGATCTGGCAGACCTGAAGGAGCGGATCGGCAATATTCTGGTGGCATACAGCACCAAGAATGAGCCCATCTTTGCCCGGGATCTGGGCGCCCAGGGCGCGATGACAGCCCTGCTGAAGGATGCCCTCAAGCCCAATCTGGTTCAGACCCTGGAGCATACCCCCGCATTCATCCACGGCGGTCCCTTTGCCAATATCGCCCACGGCTGCAACTCCCTGCGTGCCACCAAGCTGGCACTGAAGCTGGGAGATTACTGCGTAACCGAGGCCGGCTTCGGCTCCGACCTGGGCGCAGAAAAATTCTTTGACATCAAGTGCCGCTTCGGCAAGCTCAAGCCCTCCTGCGTGGTGCTGGTGGCGACTATCCGTGCCATGAAGTACAACGGAGGCGTCAAGAAAGAAGATCTTACCAAGGAAAACCTGTGGGCGCTGGAAAAGGGCATGGTAAACCTGCAGACCCACATCGAGAATATGCACAAGTTCCACCTGCCGGTAGTCGTTGCCATCAACCGGTTCTACTCCGACACCGAGGACGAAATCGCCCTGATGCAGAATTTCTGCAAGAAGATGGGCGTGGAGTGCGCCCTGTGCGAGGTCTTTGCCAAGGGCGGCGAAGGCGGACTGGAGCTGGCAAAGCGGGTCTGCGAAACCATTGACATGTGCAGCGAGGCGGAAAGCGAATTCCGCCCCCTGTATGACGAAATGCTGCCCATCAAGGAAAAGATCCGCACCATCGCTAAGGAAATTTACCGGGCGGACGATGTGATCTATACCCCCCAGGCGGAAAAGGCCATCAAGGAAATTGAGGGGCTGGGCTTCGGCAATATTCCGGTGTGCATCGCCAAGACCCAGTACTCCCTGTCCGACAATCCCGCCCTGCTGGGCAAGCCCAGAAACTTCAGCATCACCGTGCGGGATCTGCGGCTGTCCGCCGGTGCCGGGTTCGTGGTTGCCCTCACGGGAGATATCATGACCATGCCGGGGCTGCCCAAGGAACCCGCCGCACTGCGCATCGACTGCGACAATGACGGCTGCATCACCGGTCTGTTCTGATGACACGTAAGATCATTACCCACAGCCCGGAGGAAACCATCGCCCTGGCGGAATCCATCGGCAGGCAGCTGCGCAAGGGGGATGTCATCGCCTATACCGGGGAGCTGGGCGCCGGCAAGACCACCTTTACCCGGGGGATTGCCCGGGGCATGGGGCTGCCGGATGAGGTTCACTCCCCCACCTTTGCCCTGGTGAACGAATACCTGGGCGGACCCGGCACAACGCCCCTGTATCACTTTGACATGTACCGGATCACCCTGCCGGAGGCGCTGGAGTCCACCGGCTTTTTCGATTACCCCCTGTCCGAATCCGTGTTCGCCATTGAGTGGTCGGAAAACATCCCCTACGCCCTGCCGGAGCAATGCCTGCGGATCGGCATGGCCTATGGAGAGGGGGATACACGCATCATTACCATAGAAGGAGATGACCGTTTTGCTGATCCTGGCCATTGATACCTCGGGGCATACCGCCTCCGCTGCACTGCTGGAGAATGACACCCTGCGGGCGCAGGTATCCCTGCACACCCTGCGTACCCATTCCCAGGTTATGCTGCCCCTTTGCCGGCAGCTGCTGGGCAACGCCGGGGTAACGCTGCCGGAAATTGACCTGTTTGCCGTGGCAGACGGTCCCGGCTCCTACACCGGCCTGCGGATCGGCATCTCTGCGGTAAAGGGCATGGCATTCGCACTGGACAAGCCCTGTGCCGGCATTTCCACCCTGGAGGGCATGGCGTACAATCTGCTGGGCACCCGGGGAACCATCTGCTGTGCCATCCACGCCCGGCAGCAGCTCCATTACTGCGGCATTTTTTCCTCTGACGGAAGGCAGATTACCCGGCTGGCGGAGGATGCCATCCTGTCCCAGACCCAGCTGCTGGAACAGCTGCGTGCCCTGCCCCAGCCGGTAACGGTATGCGGCGACGGTGCAGCCATGCTGCTGGAGGCAGAACCGGCCTTGATTCCGGCTCCGCCCCACCTGATGCTCCAGTCCGCAGTGGGAGTAGGGCTTGCCGCCCGGCACGCAAAACCGGTGGACGCAGACGCCCTCTGCGCCCGGTATTTGCAGGCCACCCAGGCAGAAAAGCTCAGAAACGAATAGGAGCCGCCTATGGATTTTCAGCTTCAATGCGGCGCATGGAACCAGATGTTCCCGGTTCCCAATGCAGTTGCAGATCACTTCTTAAAGCTCGCCTCTCCCGATGCCCTCCGGGTTCTGCTCTACCTGCTGCGGCACGGCAACGAGTCCCTGTCCGACAAGGCCATTGCCGATGCCCTTTCCATTTCCCAGGAGCAGGTGGAGGATGCGCTTTTGTTCTGGGAACAGGCAAATATTTTGGAGCGCACCGATGCTGCCGCTGCGCCGGAGCATGCAGAGCAGCCTGCCCAAGCCCCTGTAGCACCGGCTCCCCAGCCCTCTCCGGAAGCTCCTCGGCCCTTTGCCCAGCGCACCAGCGCCGGGTTCCTGCCCACCCCCTCGGAGCTTGCCGCCCGGATCGAAGCATCCGCTGAAATCCGGAGTCTGTTTGAACTGGCAGAGCAGCAATTCCACCGCATGCTGACTCCCACGGAGCAGCGCTCCCTGCTGTGGATGCGGGATTATCTGGGACTTGGCTCAGACGTGATCCTGATGCTGATCGGGTACTGCATTTCCATCGAAAAGCCCCATGTACGCTATATCGAAAGTGTAGCCGTCAGCTGGCATGAACAGGATATCCTGACCTTACAGCGTGCCCAGGAGGAGGTGCAGCGGCTGACTGCCCAGCGCACCTTTACCACGGATATTATGCGGGCCTTTGAAATGAAGCGCCGCCCCACGCCCAATCAGCAGGCCTTTATCGACCAGTGGCAAAGCAAGGGCTATGGGCTGGAGCTGATTACCTGTGCCTATGAAACCTGTGTGGAATCCATCGACAAGCTGTCCTTTTCCTATATCAACAAGGTGCTGGCCACCTGGGAAAGCGAAGGGCTGTCCAGCCGGGCAGCGGTGAACGATGCAAAGGCAAAACGCAGCAGCGGAACGGAATCCCACTCCTATCAGCTGAACGAATACAAAAAGCTCATGAATAACTTTTGACAAGGAAGCGGCCTTTTTTTCACGATTTCCTGTTAAAAGTGATAAAAACGCAAAAAGCCCTTGACAAATTCTCTGCATGCTCGTATAATAAAAACATGCTCATAATTTTACAGGAGGAGGAACCACAATGGCACAGTTTTTCGTCGTGAACCTAGCAGTCGTGCGTAAGAAGAATACTGTGCGCCCTCTGTTATGTGCATGATCGGAGCTGCGCTGTTCCGCTGGAATTGCGTCCTGTTCTGATAGTATGGTCAATAACGGTTAAAGGCGTATGCTTTTAACCGTTTTTTTATTTGCCCGGAAAGGGGCATCAAAAAAGGAGGAACTACTATGCAAAGCGAAATCAGCGAAATCGCAAACCGGATCCGGGAGCTACGGGAGGTCTGCGACTATTCTGCTGCACAGCTGGCAAAAGAGCTGGGCATTTCCGAAGAAGACTATATCGGCTATGAAACGGAAGGAGATTTCCCCATCAGCGTTATTTATGAGATTTCCAAGCTGTTCAAGGTCGATTTTACCGAACTGGTCACAGGTTCGCCTGCAAGACTGGATACATATCACGTCGTCCGCCGGGGGCATGGCATGAGCTTCAGCCGGTACGAAGGCTATCGCTACAAGGATCTGGCCTTCCGCTATACCAACAAGATCATGCAGCCCCTGCTGGTTACCCTGGATCCCACTGACGAGCCTGCTTCCCTTGTGACCCATGCGGGTCAGGAATTCAATCTGGTACTCAAGGGCAGCGTTGCAGTTGTATTTGAAGATAAGGAAATTATCCTCAACGAAGGGGATTCCATCTACTTTAACCCCACCTGTCCCCATGGTCAGCGCTGCGTGGGAGACTCCAAGGCAAGATTCCTGACCGTGATTGCTGAATAACCCATATATACAGAGAGGAAGTAAAATTATGCTGCTGGATCGATACCTACCCAGGATCGAATTCGATTCCTATGAGGATTTCAAGGAAAATTTCAAAATCAATGTTCCGGAGGATTTCAATTTCGGCTTTGACATCGTTGACGAATGGGCAAAGCAGGAGCCGGACAAGCTGGCGCTGGTCTGGTGCAATGACCATGATGAAGAGCGCCGCTTCACCTTTACCGACATCATGAAGCTGTCCAACCAGACTGCAAATTATTTTGTAAGCCTGGGCATCAAAAAAGGCGATGTGGTTATGATGATCCTACGCCGCCGCTGGGAGTACTGGATCTGTGCGGTTGCACTGCACAAAATCGGCGCAACCCTGATTCCGGGCACCCTGCAGCTGACCACCAAGGATATTGTATACCGGGGCAATGCTGCCGGCGTCAAGGCAATCATCTGTGTCAACGATGACTTTGTTATGAACCAGGTCAACGCTGCATTCCCCCAGGTAGAAACCCTGCAGTACAAGATTATGGTTGCAGAAAAGCGGGAAGGCTGGGCGTACCTGGAAGAGGAAATTGCCAAGTTCCCGGATACCTTTGCCCGCCCCACCGGGGAGGCTGCCACTCGCTGGGATGACATTATGCTGGTGTATTTCACCTCCGGCACCACCGGTATGCCCAAGATGGTACGGCATAACTTCGCACACCCCCTGGGACATATCATCACCGCAAAGTACTGGCAGCAGGTTCAGGAAAACAAGCTGCATATGAGCGTGTCCGACTCCGGCTGGGCAAAATTCGGCTGGGGCAAAATCTACGGCCAGTGGATCTGCGGCGCAGTCATCTTCTGCTACGATATGGACAAATTCGTTCCCCTGAAGCTGCTGGAGAAAATTAGCAAGTACCGGATCACCACCTTCTGTGCTCCCCCTACCATGTACCGGTTCATGCTGCAGGAGGATATGTCCAAGTTTGATCTGTCCAGCATCGAGAACTTCTGCAATGCAGGCGAGCCTTTGAACCCGGAGGTATTCCGTAAGATCTACGAGCTGACCGGCCTCAAGATGCGGGAGGGCTTCGGCCAGACCGAGGGACCGGTGCTCATTGCAAACTTCAAGTGGATTGACCCCAAGCCCGGCTCCACCGGCAAGCCCTCTCCCCTGTTCAACATTCAGCTGCTGGACAGTGAAGGGAAACCCTGCGACGACGGCGAGGAGGGCACCATCTCCATCTGTGACATTGACAAGTCCTTCCCGGTTGGCCTGTTCACCGGCTATTACAAGAACCCGGAGCTGACCGAACAGGTACTGGGAGGCAAGAACTACAACACCGGCGATGTGGCATGGCGGGATTCCAACGGCTACTACTGGTTCGTTGGCCGAAACGATGACGTTATCAAATGCTCCGGCTACCGGATCGGACCCTTTGAGGTAGAAAGTGCGCTGATTGAGCATCCGGCGGTTGTAGAATGTGCCATCACCGCTGCGCCGGACCCCATCCGGGGTCAGGTCGTTAAGGCAACCATCGTACTGGCAAAGGGGTACTCCCCCAGTCCCGAGCTGACCAAGGAGCTGCAGAACCACGTCAAGCACGTCACTGCGCCCTACAAATACCCCCGCATTATCGAGTATGTGGATGAACTCCCCAAGACCCTGGGCGGCAAGATCAAGCGTGCCCAGATCCGTCAGCAGGATCATCAGAAATAAGGAGAGATTTTAGTTATGAAGATCAGTTTTTCCACCATCGCTTGTCCGGACTATTCCTGGGTGGATATTTACTCCATGGCAAAGGATCTGGGCTTTGACGGCATTGAGATCCGGGGCATGGGCGATGATTTTGCAGCCTATAAGGCAATGCCCTTCACCGAGGCCAACCGCCCCAAGACCATGGCAAAGCTGAAGGCGCTGAACATTGAAATTCCTTGTCTTTCCTCCGGCTGCTGCCTGAAGAACCGGGAACGGGAAGCGGAAACCATTGAAGAACTGACAGAATATTGCAAGCTGGCACAGCAGATCAATGCCCCCTACATCCGCGTACTGGCGGATCTGGAGGCTGCCCCTAACGGAGAGGTGGATGATGCTTACGTTGCACAGCAGCTCAGAAAGCTGGCGCCCATTGCGGAGGAGTATGATGTCACCCTGCTGGTGGAGACCAACGGCGTTTACAGCGATACCCGCCGGCTCCGGGCACTGCTGGACAACGTAGGCAGCCACAAGATTGCTGCACTGTGGGATATGCACCACCCCTACCGCTTTGCGGGAGAATCCCCGGAACAGACAGTTGCAAACCTGGGAGAGCGCATCAAATATGTCCACACCAAAGACAGCGTGATGGAAGACGGCAAGGTGGTTTACAAGATGATGGGCGAGGGTGATCTGCCCATTCAGGAGATGATCGAAGCCCTGAAGTCCATCCAGTATCCCGGCTATATCTCCCTGGAATGGGTCAAGCTCTGGATGCCCAATCTGCTGGACGCCGGCGTGGTATTCCCCCAGTATGCGGAATTCATGAAGCCCTTCCGCAGAAAGCACAAGCATCCGCTTCAGGACAACAACCGGAAAACCGGCAAGTATATCTGGCCCAAGGAGCGGCTCATTGACTACACCTTCCCGGATGTGCTGGACCGGGTGTGTGAGGAATTCCCCACCCAGTACGCGTTTCGCTACACCGAGCTGGACTACACCCGGACATATCCGGAATTCCGCAGCGATGTGGATACCTTTGCCCGGGCGCTCATCGCCATGGGTGTGCGCAAGGGGGATCATGTTGCCATCTGGGCAACCAATGTGCCTGCTTGGTATATTACCTTCTGGGCAACCACCAAGATCGGCGCAGTGCTGGTAACCGTCAACACCGCATACAAGATCCACGAGGCAGAATATCTGCTCCGCCAGTCCGATACCCACACTCTGGTCATGATCGATGGCTATAAGGATTCGGACTATGTGGGCATCATGAAGGAGCTTTGTCCGGAGCTGGCAACCTGTGCGCCGGGCAAGCTGGAATCCAAGAAGTTCCCCTTCCTCAAGAATATCATCACCACCGACTCCAAGCAGCCGGGCTGCTACACCTGGGATGAGGCAATGGCGCTGGCGGAACAGGTTCCCTACAGCGAGGTTGAGGCACGGCGCCGCACCATCGACAAGAACGACGTGTGCAATATGCAGTACACCTCCGGCACCACCGGCTTCCCCAAGGGAGTTATGCTCACCCACTACAACGTGGTCAACAACGGCAAGGCCATCGGCGACTGCATGGATCTGTCCACCGCAGACCGGATGATGATTCAGGTGCCCATGTTCCACTGCTTCGGCATGGTACTGGCGATGACTGCATCCATGACCCATGGCACCACCATGTCCCCCATCACTGCCTTCTCTCCCAGAAAGGGACTGGCCTGCATCAACAAGGAGAAGATCACCGCATTCCACGGGGTTCCCACCATGTTCATTGCCATGCTGGGGCATCCGGACTTTGAAAAGACCGACTTCTCCCATATGCGCACCGGCATTATGGCCGGCTCCCCCTGCCCCATCAAGACCATGCAGGAGGTCATCGAGAAGATGCATATGGACGAAATCTGCATCACCTACGGCCAGACGGAGGCTTCTCCCGCTACCACAATGAGCAAGACCACCGACACCATCGAGGACCGGGTCAACACGGTGGGCGGCCCCATCTTCGGCGTAGAATGCAAGATCGTGGATCCGGAAACCGGCGAGGATCTGCCGGACGAGGTGGACGGCGAATTCGTTGCCCGGGGCTACAACATCATGAAGGGCTACTACAAAATGCCGGAGGCAACTGCTGCGGCTATTGACGAAAACGGCTGGCTCCATACGGGAGATCTGGCACGGCGCACCAAGAAGGGCTATTACAAGATTACCGGCCGGATCAAGGATATGATTATCCGGGGCGGCGAGAATATCTACCCCAAGGAAATCGAGGACTTCCTCTACACCCATCCGAAGGTAAAGGACGTTCAGGTCATCGGCGTGCCGGACAAGCAGTACGGCGAGGAGATTATGGCCTGCATCATTCTCAACGACGGGGAAAGCTGTACAGAAGAAGAAATCAAGCAGTATGTGCTGGATCACATGGCAAAGCATAAGGTGCCCAGATATGTGGATTTCGTTACGGAATTCCCCATGAATGCGGCAGGCAAGATTCTGAAATACAAAATGCGTGAAGCAGCCGTGGAAAAGCTGAATCTGCAGCAGGCAAGCAAGATTGTCACTGCATAAAACAATTAGGGGGAATTATGATTAAAACACATCTAAAGAAGCTGGCGGCCCTATGTCTGACCGGCGTCATGAGTCTGAGCCTGCTGGCAGGCTGCGGCAAACAGGAAGAAGAAAACAAGATCAAGGAAATGCGGGATCTCACCGGCACCCAACTGGTGCAGGAGCTGAAAATCGGCTGGAATCTGGGCAATACCCTGGACGCCACTGGCGGTACAAAGGATGATCCCCTCAGTGCGGAAACCAGCTGGGGCAATCCCAAAACCACCGAGGATATGATTAAGGCGGTAAAGGAAAAGGGCTTCAACGTGATCCGGGTTCCCGTCACCTGGACCGGGCATCTGGGGGATGCGCCGGACTACAAGATCAACGAGGAATGGCTCAACCGGGTACAGGAGGTTGTGGACTACGTCATCAACAACGACCTGTACTGCATCATCAATCTGCACCACGAGGACTGGCATTTCCCCTCCTATGACAATCTGGACTCCGCCAAGGCAGAGCTGGTTGCCATCTGGAAGCAGATCGCTGCCCGGTTTGAGGGCTATGACGAGCATCTGATCTTTGAGGGCATGAACGAGCCCCGTATGGTGGACACCCCCAACGAGTGGAGCGGCGGCAACCCGGAGGCCCGGGATGTCATCAACCAGCTGAACGCTGCCTTTGTGGAAACCATCCGCAGCAGCGGCGGCAACAATCCTAAGCGCTGTGTCATGATCCCCACCTATGCAGCAG
Organism: Ruminococcus sp.; assembly: GCA_022768805.1. Lineage (GTDB taxonomy): Bacteria > Bacillota > Clostridia > Oscillospirales > Ruminococcaceae > Ruminococcus_F. Next base: position 32,405 of record JALELB010000017.1, on the reverse strand, counting down.
CTTCTACTACGGACGTGCTCAGTGAATTTGTCATTCCGGAGGATGACAAGGTTATCGTCTCCATTCACGCATACACCCCCTATAATTTCGCACTCAACGCAAAGGGTACCTTTGACTATGATCCTGCGGGCGATGCAGCCCAGATTGAAAGCCTGATGCAGAACCTGAACCAGTACTTCCTGGAAAAGGGACACGCTGTCATCATCGGAGAATTCGGCGCCCGGAACAAATACAACACCGAGGATCGCTGTGAATGGGCAACCGCCTATACCGCAGCAGCCTCCAAGGCAGGCATTCCCTGTATCTGGTGGGACAACAATGCATTCAGCTCCGGTGAGGCATTTGGCCTGTTCAATCGCAGCACTATGCAGTGGGAGTACCCGGAAATCGTAGACGCCCTCATGAAGGGACTGGAAAGCAAATAAAGCAAAGCGCAGGCGATGCAGCATCGTCTGCGCTTTTGCTATATGGCAGTAAGCGTGGTGCCCGGATAATAATGGGCAAGAATTTCTGCGTAGCTGCTGCCCTCCGCCGCCATAGCATTGGCACCGTACTGACTCATGCCTACACCGTGACCATAGCCCCTTGTGACAAAGGTAAAGCTGTCCTCCTTCAGGGAAACGGTAAAGGCCGCAGAACGCAGGCCGAATGCCGCCCGGAGGGTCTGCCCGCCCAGGGACTGATCCCCCACCTGCATGGTGCAGACGGTGCCGGACTTTGTCTGCTCTGCCCTGCCGAACCACTCCTCCGGCTTTTCCGGCAGCTTCAGCTCCGGCACGGCAGTCAGCAGCTTTTCCCTGACCGCCTCCGCTGTCAGGGTGATCTCCTCCCGGTAGCGGGGCGCATCACAGTCCGCCGGACTGTCCACGGATACCAGATAGGGCACCGCACTGCCCCATACCTGGGCAGCATCCTCCGTCACCCCGGTGGACAGAGAATGAAAGGCAGCAATGATGGGCGCATCGTGATAACAAAGAATCTCCCCCAGCACCGCATCCACCGCCGCCTCCACTTTTGGGTAATAGACATCGAAGCTGTCGCCATAGCAGTTCTTGATCTGCTCCAGGGTATAATACCCCTGATAGTGCCGGGTGTCGTTGGAAAAATCCGCCCCGCACAGCTCCGCCGTGGGAGAATGGGCTTCACTCCGGCGCTGCCGCTCTGCATAGGTATGGGCAGCCACAGCCTGGGCCTTGAGGGCTTCCGGCTCAAAGGTGGCAGGCATTTCTGCACATACGGCACCGATCACGTAATCCCGGGTGGAAATCTCCAGCACGGTGCCGGTGGTAATATCCAAAACCCGGTAACTATCCATGGAATCTGCCTGCCGAGCTGGCTCAGTAACCGGCGCAGCGGCGGAGGTTTCCTGCCGGGGCATGCTTTCTGCCGGCACATTTCCCCGGGTCAGCAACACTGCGGCAGGCAGCAGAGTAAAGCATGCCGCAAAGGCGGATACGGTGGTAAGAATTCGCATGAAATGATCCATCCTTTCTGGACAGGAAACCTTGACAGCTGTCGATTCCTGTGATATAATAGATACATACCCTTATCAAGAGAGGCTGAGGAACTGGTCCTGTGACGCCCGGCAACCGCTCATATTCGAGAAAGGTGCTAATTCCTGCGGATGCTTGCATCCGAGAGATGAGGTTTGTGAATACGGAACTCACAAGCGCTCATGTTGAGCGCTTTTTATTTTGCAGCACCGTATAAACACGTCTGCTGCCTTTATTGGAGGAATGCAAACATGAAAAAATTCTTTACGTCCGAATCCGTTACCGAGGGGCATCCGGACAAGATCTGTGACCAGATCTCTGACGCCATCCTGGACGCTATCCTGGAACAGGATCCTGACGGCAGAGTGGCTTGTGAAACCTGCTGCACCACCGGTATGGTGCTGTGCATGGGTGAGATCAGCACCACTGCGGACATTGATATTCCCCGGATCGCCCGAGAGGTAATCGTGGACATCGGCTACGACCGGGCAAAGTACGGCTTTGACGGCCATACCTGCTCCATTCTCACCTCCATTGACGAGCAGTCCTGTGATATTGCCATGGGTGTCAACGAGGCTCTGGAGTCCAAGGAAGGGGAGGATGCTGACGCAGGCAACGGCGCCGGAGATCAGGGCATTATGTTCGGCTATGCCTGCAACGAAACCCCGGAGCTGATGCCCATGCCCATTTCCCTGGCCCACCGGCTGGCTATGCAGCTGACCGCTGTCCGGAAGGACGGTACCCTGCGGTATCTGCGGCCGGATGGCAAGACCCAGGTCACAGTAGAATATGACGACGGCAAGCCGGTGCGGCTGGATGCCATCGTGGTTTCCTCCCAGCATGCCCCGGAGATTCCCCTGGAGCAGATCCGGGAGGATATTCTGGAATATGTCATCAAGCCGGTAATCCCGGCGGAGCTGATGGATGCAGATACCAAATACTTCATCAACCCCACCGGCAGATTTGTCATCGGCGGCCCCCAGGGGGACAGCGGACTCACCGGCCGGAAGATCATCGTGGACACCTACGGTGGCTATTCCCGGCACGGGGGCGGCGCCTTCAGCGGAAAGGACCCCACCAAGGTTGACCGTTCTGCTGCCTATGCGGCACGGTATATCGCCAAGAATATCGTGGCTGCCGGGCTGGCAGACAAGTGCGAGGTTCAGCTTGCCTACGCCATCGGCGTGGCAAAGCCGGTTTCCATTCTGGTGGACACCTTCGGCACCGGCAAGGCAGAGGAAAGCGCCATTGCCCGGGCTGTGGACAAGGTATTCGATCTGCGGCCTGCTGCCATTATCCGCAAGCTGAAGCTGAAAAAGCCCCAGTACCGTCAGCTTGCCGCCTATGGCCACATGGGTCGTGAGGATCTGCAGGTGGCATGGGAGCGCACCGACATGGCGGACGCGCTCAGGGCTGCTCTTGCGTAAATCGATACAGCTGCTGTTCCAGCGCCTCCATCTCCGCCTTATCCAGGGTGCGGGTGGAGGCGCTGCTGTATACTGCCACCCCCTCTAGTCCCGCATCCAGCACCGCAGCGGCCTCCCGTGCAGGGATATTCCGCTCCCGGATCCATTCCAGTCTGCCGGAGCCTGCCCAGCTGTCAGCCTGTCCCACCTTATAGGTGCATATACCGGGAATCAGCCGCACCTGGTCCGTCCGGAGCATACCCTGCCAAAGCTCCAGCATTTCCGCAAAGCCGCAGGTTTCATGTGCAAAGCCATAGTACAGCTGGGGCAGAATCCAGTCGCAGTATCCCGGCTGGGAACACCAGGTTTCCGGATCCGCATACAAAAGCCGGGCGCTGGCTGCGGGATCTCCCCGAGGACTGATGCTGAAGATTAACCCGGCACTGTGGGTCAGAGCATACAGCCCGGCAACCAGCTGGTTTACCTGTTCTGTGCGCCAGTCTGCCAGCTTCTCCGACTGAGAGGCCCCGAAGGCCGCTGCATCAAACTCCGGCTCTGTGGTAGGATAAAAATAGTCGTCAATGTGAAGCCCTGCAAGGGCATAACCCGTCAGCAGCTCCTCCGCTCCTGTCAGAATCAGCTCCTGAGCCTCCCCATCTCCCGGATTGAGAAACCATCTGCCGGAAACCTGCACAATGGCGTCCTCTCCTGCCTGTGTCCAGCTCCTGGTGGAGTATGTATCCGGCACCTCTTCCATCTGCTTCACCGTCTGACAGCGATAAGGATTGATCCAGGCATGGATATGCAGCCCCGTATCCCGGTTTTCCTCCAGCAGCACTGCCAGCGGATCAAAGGTCTGGGTCCACGCTGCCGCCCGGGGATATACCCGGGATGCATAATAGGCGTCACCGTTGCTGCGCACCTGTACAAACACATCCGTAAAACCCTTGTCTGCAAGCCAGGTCAGCTCCTCCCGGACGGCCTGCCGGAACGCAAGCTCTGTTGCTCCGCTGAGCATGTCCGACAGGGAATCTGCCGTAAGCCATGCGGCTACCACCGGAGTCCGGCTCTGCTGTGCCGGCAGATGCAGCTGTGCAAGAGTCTGTTCCTGCAGGGACAGGCAGATACCGCTGCCGGATCCGGAGGAACTGACCCCCGGGGAGCAGCCCATCAGAAACACCGCCAGCAGGCAAATACACTTTTTCATAAAAAGAACCCCTCCGCCATCAATATATGCGGAGGGGTCTGGTTTTATGTGGTTAGTGTACCATGAGGAACGCTATGCAGGTCACCAGCAGAAATGCTGCGACGAGAATGGAAAACAGACTCACCCGGCGGGAACCGGTTGTAGGAGCTGTCTTGGGCTCTACAAAATGCAGCATCCGAAGCATGGTGACAAAGGGTTTATACAGCAGCAAGGTCAGTGCGCTGTTCAGCCCGGCCTTTGCCAGATTGAAGGGAAGGAATATGGGCAGAAGCATAGCCGCAACCGCCTCTCTGGGGGTCCCCATATACAGGGGAGTTACCAGGTAATTCCACAGCAGCATTACCACCGTCATCAGCAGGGTACCGCTGAGCAGACTCACCAGCGCCGCCTGCATGGTTCTGTGCCGCCGGTAGATGATGGCTGCCGGAGCGGCAAAGGCCACCGTGGACAGAATATTCATCAGCAAGCCAATGGGACCGGTGGTGCTGATGGTCACAAACTCCAGGAAGGAAATCACCACCGACATGCATACCGTCGCCATGGGACCGTATAAAAATCCGCCCAGGGTAATAAAGATATCCTTGGGCTCATAGGACAGAAAGCCGTAAACCGGAATATCCACCAGAAACAGGGAAATAAACCCCATCGCCGAAAGCAGTGCCAGTACCACCAGCTGCTTTACATCCACTCTGTGCTTTACCTTTGTGTTTTGTGTTGCGTGTTCCATAATAAAAAACTCCTTTTCCTAATAAAAAACGCCCATACGTGTGTATGGGCGAAAAAACGCAGTTCTGCGTTTTGTTTCTTTCATCCGGACTATAACCGTCGGTATCGGATTTGCACCGATTCAGCCTTTCGGCTCGTGGACTTTGCGGCACGCCGCATCACCACCGGTGAGGAATTGCACCTCGCCCTGAAACGTTCTTCTATTCAGTTTACGGAGCGTTTACTCGTCTGTTTCGTCAGAATCCTCTGCGTCTTCAATGACAAGATCATCGTAGTCAAACTCCAGGGTTTCACCGCAGTTGGGGCACTCCATGGAGCCCTCCTCCAGAATGCTGTCATTCAGCAGGATGGTGTCCCCGCAGCCCGGACAGCAGACTTCATACATCTCGTCATCATCATCAAAGTCACAGTCGCAGTCGTCATCCTCACAGCAGCAGTCATCGTCGAGGTCAAACACTTCTTCTTCCACGTCTCCCAGATCAGCATCCAGAATATCGCAAAGCTCGGTAAGCTCATCCACCTGTGCCTGCAGATCCTCCACATACATCACCATTTCCTGCATTACATCGGACATCTGCATCAGTGCCTTGCCCTCCTTGGTGGAGGTATCCACTTCCAGACCGTCCAGCAGGCCCTGCAAATAAGACATTTTTTCGGTAAGCTTCATGGTTAAGACCCCTTTCTCTCGTCAGCGTGAATCGCCGGATGGATTTATGCGCGCTCCATGTACTCGCCGGTACGGGTATCTACACGGATCATATCGCCTTCGTTAATAAACAGCGGAACCTTGATCTCAGCGCCGGTTTCCAGTGTTGCCGGCTTGGTAGCATTGGTAGCCGTATTGCCCTTGAAGCCGGGATCGGTCTGGGTAACCTGAAGCTCAACAAAGTTGGGCGGCTCAATGCCAAATACATTGCCCTTGTAGGACAGAACCTTTACCGGCATATTCTCCTTAACGAACTGGAATGCGGGACCCAGCATGTCCTTGTTGATGGGCAGCATCTCGTAGGTCTCTGTATCCATGAAGTAGTAGAGATCCCCGTCACTGTAGCTGAATTCCATATCCTTTCTTTCAATGAACGCAGTGGGATACTTATCAGAGGGGTTGAAGGAACGCTCAACCACGCTTCCGGTAATGACATTCTTGTACTTTGTGCGGACAAAAGCGGCGCCCTTGCCGGGCTTTACATGCTGAAATTCAATAACCTGAACCACCTGGCCGTCCAGCTCAAAGGTGATACCGTTTCTAAAATCGCCAGCTGAAATCATACATTAAACCTCCAAAAAAGATGTTACACAAATATAGCCTTATTATACAACATTTCTTCCCGTTTGACAAGGGGTTTTCATAAAGTTTTTTGCTGAGAAAGCCGACGAACCAGTCCCTCCAGCGCCAGCAGGTAGCTGTCACCGCCGAAACCGCATACCACACCCAGACAGGCAGGCGCGATGACGGAGGTATGCCGGAACTCCTCCCGGGCGTGTACATTGCTGATGTGTACCTCCACACAGGGAATCCGGATGGCTGCAATGGCGTCCCGGATGGCATAGCTGTAATGGGTGTATGCCCCTGCGTTGAGCACCACGCCGTCAAATTCCCGGCGGGCTTCGTGAAGCCGGTCAATGATGTCCCCCTCGTGATTGGACTGGAACACCTCGCACTGGGCCCCCAGCTCCTTTGCCCGGGCCAGGATCGCCCCATTGACCTGTTCCAGATTCTCCGTGCCGTAAATGCCCGGCTCCCGCTCTCCTAAAAGATTCAGATTGGGCCCGTGAATGACCAGAATACGCATATACTCCTCCTAGATAATACCGCACAGAGCTTGTGCGGCAGATGCGCCCGCAATTTTTCCTTAAACCTTTGGCAGGAACGGACGCTCCAGCCAGCGCTTAACCTTGAGAAATCCCTTTTTTTCATACTGAATCGGCCGGACGTAAATGGACTTGACTCCGCACAGATTCGCCCCCAGAATATCGGTGAAAATCTGATCGCCCACCACCGCAAGCTGGGAAAAAGGCAGCTGCATCCGCTTCTGGGCCTGCCGGAAGCCCTTGGGCAGGGGCTTGGCCCCTTCTGCCACAAAGGGCAGTCCCAGCGCCGCAGCGAAGGGCTGCACCCGGTGGGGCTTGTTGTTGGATACGATCATCAGGGCAATGCCAGCCTGCCGCATCACATCGATCCAGCTAAGCACACCTTCTGCCGGGACTGGATTGTCGTGGGTGGTCAGTGTATTGTCCAGATCCAGCATCAATCCCCGGATGCCGTACTGCCGAAGCAGCCCCGGCTGAATCTGTAATACACTGCGCAATGCGACTGTAGCATGAAACATCACCGTTTCCTCCCTGTGGACTTTTGAACAAGAAAGGCGGACTTTCTGATAAAGTCCGCCTTTACTGATCGCTGTAATTAGAACTTGCGCTTACGAGCTGCTTCGGACTTCTTCTTGCGCTTTACCGAAGGCTTTTCGTAGTGTTCTCTTTTACGAACCTCTGCAATCACGCCATCCTTTGCACAGGATCTCTTAAATCTTTTCAGTGCAGTGTCCAAGGATTCATTCTTGCCGACACGAATTTCTGCCACTATACTCCCTCCCTTTGTCCCAAAGACAGAGGCTATCTATCCCAGCTGCCCGGATGGGCAGCCAAGTCAGCATACCAAGCCATTTATAATACGTATTATATTTTATCACAATCATTTCTGCTTGTCAAGCAGAAATCTGACCGAATTGCAAATTTGTTATTTTGCTACAAAATTCACGAGCTTATTTTGTACATATATCTCCTTGACGATGTTCTTGCCCTGCAAAGCCTCCTGAATTTTCGGATCCGCCTTTGCCTGTGCCAGTACATCCGCCTGGGCGCTGTCCACAGGAACCTGCAGCCTGGAGCGCACCTTGCCGTTGATCTGTACCACCAGCTCTACCATGTCATCCACGCACATTGCCGGGTCAAAGGTGGGCCACTTCTGCTCATTCAGCACACCGCCCAGATCCAGCATCTCGTACATTTCCTCCGTCATATGGGGGGCAAAGGGGTTCAGCAGCAGCAGCAGCGTCCGCAGCTCTGCCCGGTTAATGGAGCCCAGGGCATAGATCTCATTGAGCAGTGCCATCATTGCCGCAATGGCTGTATTGAATTTCAGGTTTTCAATGTCCTCGGACACCTTCTTGACGGTCTTGTGCATCAGTGCCTGGGTCTGGGGACGATATTCCTCCCCGTCGGTCAGCATATCCTGCAGCGCCCATACACGGTCCAGGAACCGCTTGCAGCCCCGGATGCTGGAAGGACTCCAGGGAGCCGTCTTCTCAAAGTCCCCGATGAACATCTCATACAGACGGAGGGTATCCGCACCGTACTGGGCAACCACCTCGTCCGGGTTGATGACATTGCCCCTGGACTTGGACATCTTCTGTCCGTCCTCTCCCAAAATCATGCCGTGAGAGGTGCGGCGCATATAGGGTTCCTTCTGGCTGACTGCATCAATATCATACAGGAACTTGTGCCAGAACCGGGAATACAGCAGATGCAGGGTGGTATGCTCCATGCCGCCGTTGTACCAGTCCACCGGCATCCAGTAATCCAGCGCCTCCTTGGAGGCAAGGCACTCCTTGTTCTTGGGATCACAATAGCGCAGATAGTACCAGGAGGAGCCTGCCCACTGGGGCATGGTATCGGTTTCCCGCTTTGCAGGGCCCCCGCAGTGGGGGCAGGTGGTGTTGATAAAGCTGTCCAGTGTGGACAGGGGGCTTTCTCCGTTGTCGGTGGGCATATAGCTGTCCACCTCCGGCAAAGTCAGAGGCAGCTCGGACTCCGGCAGGGGCACATAGCCGCACTTTTCACAGTATACAATCGGAATGGGCTCGCCCCAGTATCTCTGGCGGGAGAATACCCAGTCCCGGAGCTTGTAGTTGACCTTTTCCCGGCCCTTTCCGTTTTCCTTGAGCCATTCCTTGATCTTCACCTTGGCTTCTTCCACGGAAAGCCCGTCCAAAAAGCCGCTGTTGACCATTTTGCCGGTAGCGCAGTCGGTGAATGCTTCCTTCTCAATATCTCCCCCTGCAACCACTTCAATAATGGGCAGATGGAATACCTTTGCAAAGTCATAGTCACGGGTATCGTGCGCAGGAACCGCCATAATGGCGCCGGTGCCGTAGGTCATCAGCACATAGTCGGAAATAAAGATGGGGATTTCCCTGCCGTTCACCGGGTTGATTGCCCGGATGCCCTTCAGCTCCACGCCGGTCTTGTCCTTTGCCATCTCCGTACGCTCAAAGTCAGACTTTCTTGCCGCCTTTTCCTGATATGCCCGGATTTCCTCCATATTGGACAGCTTATCCGCCCATTTTTCAATGTAGGGGTGCTCCGGGGAAATGACCATATAGGTTGCGCCGAACAGCGTATCCGGACGGGTGGTATACACCGTCAGGGTCTCTCCGGTAGTGGTGGTGAAATCCACCTCTGCGCCGGTGGAACGGCCGATCCAGTTGATCTGGGTGGCCTTGATCTTGTCCAGATAGTTGACCTCCGCCAGGTCATCCAGCAGCCGCTGCGCATATTCGGTAATCTTCAGCATCCACTGGGACTTGACCTTGTGGATAACCTCGCCGCCGCAGCGCTCACACACGCCGCCTACGACCTCCTCATTGGCCAGCACCACCTTACAGGAGGTGCACCAGTTCACGGACATTTCCTTCTTGTATGCAAGGCCCTTTTTGAACATCTGTAAAAAGATCCACTGGGTCCACTTGAAGTATTCCGGATCGGTGGTGTTCACCTCCCGTTCCCAGTCAAAGGACAGACCCAGAGACTTCAGCTGTGCCTTGAAGTGGGCGATATTATTCTTTGTGACAATCGCCGGGTGGATCTTGTTCTTGATGGCATAGTTCTCGGTGGGCAGACCGAAGGCGTCCCACCCCATGGGGAACAACACATTATAGCCCTCCAGCCGGCGCTTTCTGGATACAATGTCCATTGCCGTGTAGGGACGGGGATGCCCGATGTGCAGACCCTGTCCGGAGGGGTAAGGAAACTCTACCAGTGCATAGAACTTGGGCTTGGAGTAATCCGTACCCGCTGCAAAGGTGTGGTGCTCATCCCAGTAATTCTGCCACTTCTTTTCAATCGCCGTAAAATCGTATTTTTTCATACTTGCTCCACTCTTTCTGAACATGATTTATGAACTATGCTCTGCTTAATGCCGCATGGTAAACCGCTGCCGCACGCCCTTGTGCCAGAGAAGCAGAAACGCAAAGAACAGATCCGCTATGCCCTCCAGCAGATACAGCAGCGAGCCGTTGGACAGTCCCTTCAGATTCCCCGGCAGATAATACAGCGCCACCGCTGCCAGCCACACACCGGCCGCATAATTCATGTAGCGGACGCCGTAAAACAGGCACACTGCAAATGCCGCCGTCACCACCAGCATGCCCAGGTCAAAACCGCCCAGCAGACCGTTCAGCACCTGCTTTGCTAGCATATAGCAGGCAGCCGTAAAGCTGATGACCTTTCCGCTTGTCTGCATCCGGATCCCTCCTGTCCGCTTATTCCTTGGTCAGGTAGGACGTGATATCCACGGCCGTACCGTCCGCCCATAGATTCTCCAGCTGGTACAGGCTGCGGGCATCCTTCATGAAGACATGCACGACAATATCGCCGTAGTCCAGTACAATCCAGGAGGCACTCTGATAGCCCTCGGTTCGTAGTGGCTCCACGCCTTTTTCCCCAAGCCGGAATTCCGTCTCGTCCGCCAGTGTCTTCACATGGGTATTGCTGGTGCCGTTGACAATGACGAAATAATCTGCCAGAATGGTCAGATCCGATATTTCCAGAACCTGTATGTTCTCGCCCCGCTTCATATCCAGCGCACGAACGATCACTTCCAGCTTCTCTTTTGCAGTCATAGACATCCTCCCTTTTATTTTCCGCTGAAGGTATCTCCGTCGTGAACATCCTTCAGACTTGTATTGTTGTTATCATAAGCCGAGGTCTTATAGCTGCCCTCCGGCACCAGTTCGGTAATCGGCAGATCGTACTCTTTTTTCAGGTAGGGACGGAAGTGCTCGTTGAGCAGCTCCTCCGTCACCGATTTATGAATAGTATAGACGGAATAGGGCTTGGAATACCCGGGCGGCGTATAGTTATACCCCTCCCCCGGCAGCATATACATGCTGATATTCTCCATGCCGATGGCAATGGCAAAATCGGACAGCTTGCTGATTTCATCAATACTCAGATCCGTGCCGATCCACTGATTGTCATAGATTTTCTTCATATAGCCCATCATGGTCAGAGTACCGGTTTCGCACACCTTGTTCATCATTGCAGCGATAAAAATTCGCTGAGCCTGCATACGGCCGATATCTCCCTCGTTGTAGCCGTGGCGATACCGCACCAGCCACTCCGCCTTCTGTCCGTTCAGCACCTGGGGGCCTGCGTTAATGGTCTTCCCCGGCTCGTAGTGAATGGTATAGGGCATATCCACCTCCACGCCGCCGATAAGATCCACAATGTCCACAATGTCCGCACAGCCGGTGGTTACATACCGGTCCACCGGAATACCGAAGGTTTCCTCCACACAGTCCACCGTCCGCTGGATTTTGGACTTTGAGCTGTCCCCCATGGAATAGACGCTGTTGAATTTTCCTGCCTTGAAGGAGGTATAATCCGGCACATAGCTGTCCCGGGGAATCTGGAGAATATTGATGGTATTGGCAGCAATATCACAAACCGCCAGCATATTCACATCCGTATTGGAGCGGCCCTCGTCAAAGCCGCAGAAGAGAATGGTAAACTGCCCCTCCACCAGCTGATCCAGATCCAGGCCATCGTCCAGTGTGCTGTCCACCTCGCTGCGCACCTCATAGGAAGAGGTCTTGGAGGAAAGCTCCCCCTCCATACTCTCCAGGGGCTTTGCGTTTTTGAACATCTGCATCAGGGACATCTGTTCCCCGTCCACCTTGACAAAGGGAATATACAGCACCATGCAGATGATAATGGCCAGTGCGGCCAGAACGGCACCTACAACCCCCAGCTTTTCTGCAATGGTCATTTTTTTACGGCGTCGGTTTTTGTGTTCCATTTTCCCCGCACCGGTCTGCTTCTTTGTCTTTGCTGCCATGATTCTGCTTCGGATCCGCTTATGCAGATCTGTTCTCCTTTCCTTTGCAACTGCCTGTTTCACCATCAGGTCTTTGTTTTGTGATGCTTTTCCTGTTTCTCGCAGAAAATATACTGGTTATAGGCCTCCACCGTCACCGGGGGCAGATAGCCGCCCTTTTTCAAGGTGGTTTCAATAGAAAACCGCACACCCTCCAGCATAGCGGCGTTGATGCTGGTCAGACAAAGCTGCCGCATCTGCTCCACCCCGGCATAGGTACGATCCTCTGAAATCAGATCCGCAAGATATACAATTTCCTCTAGTCGGGTCATACCGGCTCTTGCCACAGTGTGATACCGGACCGCATTGAGCACATCCGGATCCGTCACGCCCATGCGGACCTGCAGAAAGTACGCACCTGCAATGCCGTGCCACACAGGCTTGGTGGCAAGCTCTTCCTTGGATACGGCAAAGCTGCTTGCCCGTACAAGCTCCTCCTGCTCCTGGGCGGGAAGCTCCTTGCACACGTCATGCATCAGTCCGGCAAAGTATGCCTTTTCCGGATCCTCTCCGTAAAGCTCCGCCAGTCTCTGGGCCTCTTTGGCCACATTCAGTGAATGAGTATACCGTTTTTTTGAAAGGCGTGCCTTCAGGAACGCCCTGTTTTCATCAAAATGATACAAGCGATCACCTCAAACCATGCTCTGACCGCTGCACGCACCGTACAGCCCGTGCAACATTATATATTGTACTACGTTTTCCGGCAAATAGCAAGAAAATTTTCGGCAAAGCTCAATTTTGTGACGAATTTGTGACGATGACACGGGCAGCGGATCCGCATGCAGCACGGTGACCTGCCCATAGGGTGCCAGCTCCGCCGCCTTCTGCCGCAGTGTCTCCTCCGGCTCCGTGCCCCGGGATACGCAGAGCAGTCCGGAAAGCTGCAGGATCTCCTGCCAGCAGTACCAGCTGTCAAAGCTCAGCAGCATATCACTGCCCAGCAGCAGAAACAGGGCGTCCTCCGGATAGCAGCTGTGCAGAAACCGCAGGGTCTCCACCGTATAGCTTTTGCCCGGCTTATTAAGCTCGTAGTCGCTGACCTCCAGCCAGGGATATGGCTCCGCCGCCAGCCGGCACATGGCAAGCCGATCCGGGGCAGGGGCATATTCGGCGGAGGATTTATGGGGCGCAGTGCCGGAGGGCATCAGCAGCATCCTGTCCAGTCCGCACTGATCGTGGACGGTCTGTGCCAGGTGCAGGTGTCCGTTATGAATGGGATTGAAGCTGCCGCCGAACAGCGCAATGCGGCTCATTTCAGTTCAATTACCGGCTTCTTCGGGTTGCGCCGGTACAGCACGAACCGGCTGCCGATGACCTGTACCACCTCTGCGCCAGTCTGCTCCGCCAATGCTTCCGCAGCCTCCCGGGCGGTGTATCCGGAGTTTTCCAGCACCCGCAGCTTGATAAGCTCCCGGGCACGCAGAGCGTCCGCAGTCTGTGCAACCAGCGTATCACTGATGCCGCCCTTGCCCACCTGAAAAATCGTTTCCAAATTATTCGCCATTCCACGCAGAACGGCACGCTGTTTGCTTGTCAGCATACTGAACCCCTTTCCTGCTCCAGATAACGGTAAACCTGCCGGAGGGCATCCGCCCGGTGACTTACCGCATTTTTCTCCTGGGCTGTCAGCACCGCAAAGCTCCTGCCCTGATAAAGAAACACCGGATCGTAGCCAAAGCCGTTTTCCCCCTCCGGCGCCAGCCCAATCACACCCTCCACCTTACCGGTGAAGCTGTGGGCATTGCCCTGGGCGTCAATATAACACATGGCGCAGATGAACCGGGCGGTGCGGGACTGCTCCGGCACGCCTGCAAGATCCTGCAGCAGCTTTGCACACCGGTCTGCATCCGTGGCATCTTCCCCTGCATACCGGTGGGAGTACACCCCCGGCGCACCGTTCAGTGCATCCACCGCCAGGCCGCTGTCATCCGCCAGCACAGGCTTGCCGGTCTGTACAAAAAACGCCCGTGCCTTCAGCTCCGCATTCTCTGCAAAGGTGGTGCCGGTTTCCTCCACCTCCAGCTGTACGCCGGCCTGGGACTGGGACAGTACCTCTATGCCCAGGGGACTGAGCATCTGACCAATCTCCCGCAGCTTGTTCTGATTATTCGTCGCCAGTATGATCTGCTTCATGCTTCTGCTCCTCTCCCTGATCCGTCCGCTCAAACAAGGCGGCAACAAAGCTCCGGCTGTCAAAGGGCTGCAGATCGTCGATCTGTTCCCCTACGCCGATGAGCTTCACCGGAATGCCCAGCTCGTTCTTGATGGAAATCACAATGCCGCCCTTGGCGGTGCCGTCCAGCTTGGTCAGCACGATGCCGGTAATATCCGCAACCTCGCTGAAGAGCCGTGCCTGGTTCACCGCATTCTGTCCGGTGGTGGCATCCAGCACCAGCAGGGTCTCCACTGCACAGCCCTCCGCCTGCTGGGTAATGATCCGGTTGATCTTCCGCAGCTCCTCCATGAGATTCTTCTTATTGTGCAGCCGGCCTGCAGTGTCACAGATCAGCACATCCGTATGTCTTGCCTTGGCCGCCGTCACCGCATCAAACACAACCGCCGCCGGGTCAGAGCCCTCCGCATGCTTGACAAGATCCACCCCGGCACGCTGGGTCCAGACCTCCAGCTGGTCAATGGCTGCTGCCCGGAAGGTATCCGCCGCCGCCACCAGCACCTTCTTGCCCTGCTGCTTGTACTGGTGGCACAGCTTGCCGATGGTGGTGGTCTTGCCGGCGCCGTTTACCCCGATTACCAGAATGATGGAGGGGGTGGTGGACAGATCCAGCGCCACATCCTCACCCATCATTTCGGAAATAATCTCCTGGATCAGCTCCATGATCTTTGCAGGATCCGTCACGCCCCGCTCCTTGACCCGTTTCCGCAGCTTTTCACAGATCTCCACAGAGGTCTCCACGCCCATGTCGCTCATGATCATGGTTTCCTCCAGCTGCTCGAACAGATCCTCGTCAATCTTCGTAAAGGAATTGACCACCCGCTGCATGCCGTTGACCATGGATTCCTTGGTCTTGCGCAGCCCTTCTCTGATTTTGCTGAATAATCCCATATATGTGCCTCCTTACGCCTGTGTAGTGATGTCCAGATCCGGCTGTTCCAGCTTCAGAAGCCTGGAAACCCCGTCCGCCTGCATGGTCACGCCGTACAGCACATTGGCTTCCTCCATGGCACTGCGGCGGTGCGTAACCAGAACAAACTGGGTATGCTCCGTGAACCGGTGCAGATACTGCGCATACTTGCGCACATTTGCCTCATCCAGTGCTGCGTCAATCTCATCCAAAATACAGAAAGGTGCAGGACGCAGCTTTAAAATTGCAAAATAAATACAGATTGCCACAAAGGATTGCTCGCCGCCGGACAGGGAGATCAGATTCTTGATGACCTTGCCGGGAGGCGCCACGCTGATTTCAATACCGGACTCCAACACATTTTCCGGATCGGTGAGGATCAGCTCCGCATGACCGCCTCCGAACAGCTCCCTGAAAATCTCCTGAAAGTTTTTGTTGATCTGGACAAAGCTGTCCGCAAAAATCCGGCACATATCCTCCGTCAGAGAGTCAATCAGCTTTTCCAGCTCCCGCTTGGAGCCGGTTACATCCGCTACCTGTGCAGACAGGAAGGCATACCGCTCGGAAACCTCCCGGTACTCCTCAATAGCGCCCACATTCACATTTCCAAGGGCCTTGATCTTTCCCTTGAGCTGTGCCAGGCTCTGCTGTGCCTTCTGCAGATCCTCCAAAGGCTCCGCCAGCTGCTCCGCCTCGGACCGGGTCAGCTCATAGGTTTCCAGCAGCTGCATAATGAGGCTGTCATAATCCTTCTGGGCGGCAATCTTCCGCTCGTCAATCCGCATGGCCTCTCCGGCCCGCTTCTCCTTGGCCTCGTTGATGGCGCGCATGCCCTCCCGCAGCTGGTTGATATACTGCTGCTGGCTGTCATGCTGTGCCTGAAGCCGGGCAATCTCCTCTTTGCATACTTCGGTCTCTGTCTGCATCCGGGACAAGGTCTCCCGGCTGTCGGCAATCGCCTGCTCTTTCCGGGCAATCAGCTGCCTTGCTTCCTCCAGAGCCCCATGCAGCTGGGCAGCACGGGCTTCGGACTGCTCCGCAGACTGCTGCAGACCGGCAAGCTCCCGCTGTGCCGCTTCAATATCCTTGCTGCATTCCATCTGTGTCATCTTCAGCTGGGACAGCTTTGCGGAAAGCGCCTCCCTGGCCTGCTGCAGACCGCTGCGCAGATCCTGCTGGGCAGCCAGTGCCTGCTCCTGCCGGGCGATCTCGCCCTCCACCCGGGCAAGAGCCTGCTCGGCCTCCTTGAAAAGCTGCTCCTGCCGGGCAAGGCTCTGTTTTGCCTGCTCCACCTGCTCCTGCTGATCGGCCGCCTGCTGTCGGGCAGCTTCTGCCAGAGCCTGCTGGGCAGTGCGCTCCGCCGTGAGCCGGATGGCTTCCGTCTGAGCCTGGGACAGAGCGTCCCGTGTACTGTCCAGATCAAACCGCAGCTTATCGGTTTCCGCCTTGAGCCGCTCTCCGGCGGTCTTCTGCCGCTCCTGCTCTCCGGTCAGAGATTCTATTTCTGCCCCCAGGGTGTCCAGCTCATTTTTTCGGGTAATCACACCGCTGGAATGAGCGGTGGAACCGCCGGTAAAGGAGCCGCCTGCATTGATGACCTGTCCGTCCAGGGTCACGATGCGGAATTTATATCCATACCGCTTGGCGATTACAGCGGCGCAGTCGATATCCTCCGCAACCGCAATCCGCCCCAGCAGGGAACGGAACACCCCTTCGTACCTGGCATCGCACGCCACCAGCTCCGCAGCCAGCGCCACGAAGCCCTCCTCGCCGGACAGACCCGGCTCCTGGAGCAGCTTCCCCCGGACGGAGGTCAGCGGCAGAAAGGTTGCTCTGCCTGCCCGCTGCTCTTTCAGATAGCGGATGCAGCGCTTAGCAATGTCCTCATTCTCCACGATGATATTCTGCATGGCGGCGCCCAGTGCGGTTTCGATAGCCACTCCATATTCCGGCTTTACACTGACCAGCTGTGCCACGCTGCCGTGGATGCCGCTGATCCTGCCGCTTTTGCCTGCCCGCAGAATCTCCTTGATGCTCCGGCCAAAGCCCTCCATGCTGTTTTCCAGATCCTGCAAAAGCCGTCTGCGCTGCTGCTTCTCCCGCAGCTGCATGGTCACAGTCTCCCAGTCCTTCCGCTGCTGGGTGAGCTTCTGCATCTTGCTGTCATACAGCCGCTGATAGCCGCCAAGCCGGTTTTCCTGTTCCCGGATCCTGGTCTGTGCCTGTTCCAGCTGCCGTTCCAGCTGCTCCAGGGCAGCAGCAAAGGCTGCTGTCTGCTCCGCCTGCCGGGCAGCGGTATCCTCGCCCCCCTCCAGGGTCTGCCGGAGCTGGGTAATGCTCTCCTGGGCTGCCTGCCGGGCAAAGCGGTGCTGGCTCTGCTCCAGATATAAAGCATTCACCGCAGTGCCCGCCTGGTCATAGGCACGGCCTGCATCCGCAGCCTGCTGCTCCTGCTCAGCAAAGGCCTGCTCCGCCTCCGTAATCTGGGCTGCATAGTCCGCCGCAGCCTGCTCCAGCTTTGCGATTCTGTCCCTCTGTGCCTGTATACGCTCCGCAAGCTCCGTCCGGGAAAGCTGCTCTGCGGCACGGCTCTCCTCCACCTGGGCAATCTGCGCCCGGCTGTGCTGGATGTCGTTTTCGCATACGGCAATGTCCGCCTTTACCGACGCACTGTTCTGCTCAATCTCCAGAATCCGGGCTCTAAGACGCTCCGCCCCCATGGCGCTTTCCTGCATCCGGGTATACCCCTCGGCAATCTTTGCTTCCTCCCGGTCAATGTCATTCTGCAGATTTTCATACTCCGCCGCAGCCACAAGGGCTTCCTCCGACAGCGCATCCAGCCTGCCCCGGAGCGTATCCAGCCGGTTCACCCACACGGAGATCTCCAAACTTTTGCGCTGCTGGGCAAGCTCCAGAAATTTTTCCGCCTTTTCCGCCTGATGCCGCAGGGGCTCCACTCTGCCCTCCAGCTCCGACACAATGTCCGTCAGCCGCAGCAGGTTTTCCTGGGCTGCATGAAGCCGCCGCTCCGCCTCCTGCTTTTTGTAGCGGAATTTGGAAATTCCCGCAGCCTCCTCGAAAATATCCCGGCGCTCATTGCTCTTTGCGCCTACAATTTCTGCAATGCGTCCCTGACCGATGATGGAATAGCCGTCCCTGCCCAGACCCGTATCCATGAACAACTCGTTAATGTCCTTCAGCCGCACGCTTTTCCCGTTGATCTGGTATTCGCTCTCGCCGCTGCGGAACAGTCGCCGGGTTACACTGACCTCCCGGTCCTCAGAGGCCAGTTCCCCCTGTTCATTGTCAATGGTCAGGGTCACTGCCGCAAAACCGACAGGCTTTCGCGCCTCAGTACCGGAAAAAATAACGTCCTCCATCTTGTTGCCCCGCAGGGTCTTGGTGGACTGCTCCCCCAGCACCCAGCGCACTGCATCGCCGATGTTACTTTTTCCGCTGCCGTTCGGTCCCACAACCGCAGTCAGCCCCTTGTCAAAGCTCAGCTTGATTTTATCAGGGAACGATTTGAAGCCCTGAAGCTCAAGTGATTTCAAGTACATGCAAGTGTTTCCTTTCCTGTATCCCGGATGCAGACACCCATGCCGCATGCCGGATCCTGTATCAGCCGGAGGCCTGCCCCCCGCTGTGCAAACCACGCCCGGTTCACGCCCTGGTGGCCGATGCCCCTGCTCAGCCATGAGGGATGCACCCGGAACACATAAGTGTGTCCGGGCTGGGGTGTGCCGGTCTGGTCCTGCATCCTGCGCAGCAGCATCCGGCTTTCGCAAAGCTCCCGGAACGCCGGATGATAATACCCGGCAACCCGGCTTTCTGAAATGCCGTCCTGGGCATGGAGCCCGCAGCGGATCACCCGGATTCCCACCCCGTAAAACAGTTCCAGCAGCTGTGCGCAAAGGTCAATCATGTCTGAAAGGGGCATCATCCGGTATGCGCCGGACGCATACAGCTTCGCAAGCGCTGTGCCCGCCAGCACCACCGTGGGATAAATCCGCATGGTGTCCGGCTGCATGGACAGACACTCCCTGCCGGTAGCAAGATCCGTTTCCGGCGTGCTGCCATACAGCCCGGTCATCATCTGTAAGCCCAGCTCCATGCCCTGCGCCCGGATGCATGCCGCAGCCCGGTACACCTCCCGGGCGGTATGTCCCCGGCGGTTTGCCGCCAGCACCGCATCCGACAGGCTCTGGGCGCCCAGCTCCACCGCCGTTACGCCGTAAGCATGCAGCAGCGCCGCCGTTTCCTCGTCCATGGCATCCGGCCGGGTGGATATGCGGATGCCTGCTGCCTGTCCTGTCCGCAGAAAGGGCTGGACAGCCTCCAGCAGCCGGAGCATATAAGCTCTGGGCAGAGCGGTAAAGCTGCCGCCGAAAAAGGCAATCTGGGTGTTTGCCGGATCCTTTACGGCGGGCAGTGCCTCCCTGCAAAGGGCAGCCACCTCCTCCGGGCTGGGCGCATGGGTGCTGCCGCTGATGCAGTGCTGGTCGCAGAAGCTGCACCGGTGGGGGCAGCCCAGATGGGGAATAAAAATCGCCAGATTGCTATGCTTCATAGCCCATCAGCGCCAGGGCTTCCTTTGCCGCCATCTGCTCCGCTTCCTTTTTGCTTCTGCCCGTTCCCGTGCCGATCACGTTGGAATTCAGACACACATTCACCACAAAGGCCTTGTTGTGATCCGGGCCCGTCTGCTTCACCAGGATGTATTCCACCTTCTCCTCCGGATTCTGCTGAACGATCTCCTGGAGCACGGTCTTGTAATCCGAAAAGGCAGCAGTCCGTCGGCTGTCAATATCCTCCGGGATAAAGCTCAGCACATAGGGGGTTGCCGCCTCCAGTCCCCCGTCCAGGAAAATGGCTGCGATCACCGCCTCAAAGGCGTCCGCAAGGATGGAGGGCCGGGTTCTTCCTCCGGTATTCTCCTCCCCCTTGCCCAGCAGAATGGCTTCTCCCAGCCGGATCTTCTGCGCAAACACATACAGGGACTTTTCGCACACCAGGCTTGCCCGGATTTTGGTCAGCTCCCCCTCCGGCAGGTGGGTGAAGTGCTTAAACAGATACTGGGATACCACAATGGACAGCACGCTGTCCCCCAAAAATTCCAGCCGCTCGTTGCTGCGGCGCAGCTTTTTCTTTTCGTTGGCATAGGAAGAATGGGACAGCGCCTCCTGCAGCAGCTGCTTATCATGAAAGGTGTAGCCAATAATCTGTTCGAATTCTTCCAAGCTCAGGGTATTCCCTGCCTCATGCTCTTTCACTGTTCTTCTCCTCCATAGCCTGCAGCGCCGCAACGGATGCGGTGAGGGTCTCTATCATGTGTTCATCCACACAGGCCTTTGCCTGCCGGATGGCATTGTAAAACGCCCGGGCGTCCGAGCTGCCGTGGGCCTTGATGACGGGCTTTGCAATGCCCATCAGCACAGCGCCGCCCACCTCGCTGTAATCCATCTGTTTCTTGAACGCCTTGATCCGGGGCAGCACCAGTGCCGCCGACAGCTTTCCGCTGACGCCGCTGAATACGTCCTTGATTTTGTGGGCAAAGAAAGACCCCATGCCCTCGTACAGCTTCAGGATCACATTGCCGGTAAAGCCGTCCGTAACGATCACGTCATATTCGCCCTGGGGAATCTCCCGTGCCTCCAGATTGCCCCGGAAGTTCAGGGGCGCCTCCTGGAGCCGATGGTAGGTTTCAATTTCAAGCTCCCTGCCCTTGGTATCCTCGGAGCCGATATTCACCAGCCCCACCGCCGGCTTCTCCACGCCCATGACATTTTTCATATAGGCGCTGCCCATCAGGGCAAACTGCACCAGCATTTCCGGCCGGCAGTCCGCATTGGCACCGCAGTCGATGAGCATGCTGACCCCTTTAGCAGTGGGAATCAGCGGTGCCAGGGCAGCACGCTTGATGCCGGGGCTGCGCTTGGCAAGAAAGGTCGCTCCCACCACCAGGGCGCCTGTGCTGCCGGCGGATACGAATGCATCCCCCTGGTCATCCCGCAGAGCCCGCAGCCCCACCGCCATGGAGCAGTTCTTGTGGGCCTTCAGGATGGAGGTAGGCTCCTCGTGCATCTCGAACACCTCGTCGGTGTGCAGGATCTGGATATGCTCCAGGGAAATACCCTTGTCCCCGGCGATTTTGCGGATGATCTCCTCATTGCCGGTAAGGGTGATGTCCACCCCCAGCTGCTGCACTGCCATGGCAGCGCCTTCGATCACTGCCTGGGGCGCATGATCGCCGCCGAATGCATCCACAATGATATTCATCTGGTCAAACACCTCATTCCGTTCCGGTCTGCGCTGCATCTGCCGCCAGCAGCGCCTCCAGCGCCTGCATGCCCCGCTGTGCCAGCGCCATATACTTTGCTTTCTTGTCCCGGATCCGCTCCGGAAGCTCCGGCAGGATTCCCATATTTGCCCCCATGGGCTGGAATTTATCACAATAGCTGTCACTGACATGGGCAGCCAGCGCACCCAGCATAGTCTCCCGGGGAAGGTGCAAGGGGGGCTTTCCCTGTACCGCCCGGGCAAGATTCAGCCCGGCAACCAGTCCGCTTCCTGCGGATTCCATATAGCCCTCCACCCCGGTGATCTGACCGGCAAAGTACAGATCCGGGTTTGTCCGCATACAGTAGGTGTCCGTCAGCAGCCGGGGGCTGTTCAGAAAGGAGTTCCGGTGCATCACCCCGTAGCGCATGAATTCCCCATGGGCAAGACCGGGGATCATGGAAAACACCCGTTTCTGCTCTCCGAATTTCAGATTAGTCTGAAAGCCAACCAGGTTATACAGCGTGCCCTCCCGGTTCTCCTTCCGCAGCTGCACCACCGCATAGGGCCGCCGCCCCGTATGGGGATCCGTAAGCCCCACCGGCTTTAAGGGCCCGAAGCGCATGGTATCCGCCCCTCGCTTTGCCAGCACCTCAATGGGCATACAGCCCTCGTACACCCGGAACGCCGCCCGGTCAAATTCCTTCAAGGGCGCAGACTCCGCTCCGATCAGAGCTTCGTAAAAAGCCTCATATTCGTCCTTTTCCATGGGGCAGTTAATGTAATCCGCATCCCCTCTCCCGTACCGGGAAGCGTAGAAAATGCGGCTTTCGTCCAGGCTTTCCCGGGTGACGATGGGGGCGGCTGCGTCATAAAAGCTCAGCTGCTCTCCACAGAGCCGGGAAATATCCCGGGCCAGGGCATCCGCCGTCAGCGGCCCGGTAGCAAGAATGGTTTTTCCCTCCGGGATCTGCTCCACTTCTTTCTCACAGACTGTAATATTCGGGTGGGAACGAATCTTTTCCGTCACCATCCGGGAAAAGCCGTGCCGCTCCACAGCCAGGGCGCCGCCGGCCTCCACAGCATTTGCCTTTGCACAGGGCACCAGCAGGGAGCCAAGCCGCTCCATTTCCGCCTTCAGCATGCCCGGGGCAGAATCCAGCCGGGAGGCCTTCAGGGAATTGGAGCATACCAGCTCTGCAAAGGTGTCCGCATGGTGAGCAGGGGTATGCTTTGCCGGCTTCATCTCATACAGGGTCACAGGCAGTCCCGCCTGGGCAATCTGCCAGGCAGCCTCACAGCCGGCAAGCCCGGCACCGATGACCCGAATCATTCCTTCAGACTCCGTTCAAAGCCGCAGCCGGGCTTTTCACACACCAGCTTGCCGGAACGGCCGCCTTTTTTGAACAGGGTGCAGCCGCACTTGGGACAGGTATCCTCCACCGGGGTGCTCCAGGTCATGAAATTGCAGTTGGGGTAGTTGTCACAGCCGTAAAAGCTCCTGCCCTTCTTGGACTTCTTCAGCACAATCTTCTTTCCGCAAAGGGGGCAGGTACCCTTGGTTTCCTGGACGATCTTCTTGGTATTCCGGCACTCCGGGAACCCGGGGCAAGCCAGGAATTTTCCGAATCTGCCGATCTTGATGACCATTTTCCTGCCGCACAGCTCACAGACCACATCGGTTTCCTCGTCCGGCACCTTCACCCGCTTCCCCTCCATGGCAACCTCCGCCTTGGACAGGGTTTTTTCAAAGTCATCATAGAATCCGTGCAGCATGGATACCCAGTCACAGTCTCCGTGCTCCACCCGATCCAGATCCGTTTCCATCTTCGCCGTGAACTTGGCGTCCACAATATGCTTGAAATGCTCCTTCATCAGCTCGGTGATGACCTCACCCAGCGCCGTGGGCCGCAGCTGCTTGCCGTCCCGCTCCACATAGAGCCGGGACAGAATGGTGGTAATGGTGGGCGCATAGGTACTCGGTCTGCCGATGCCATTTTCCTCCAAAGCCTTAATCAGAGTGGCTTCGGAATATCTTGCAGGGGGCTGGGTGAAATGCTGGTTTCCGTCCAGACTCCTGACCTTGAGCACATCTCCCTGCTCTAAGGGCGGAAGCACCTTATTGTCCTCCGCATCCGTGTCCTTGGATTCCTCATACAGCACGGTAAAGCCGTCAAACTTCACCGAATAGCCGGAGGCCTTGAAGCCGCAGTTCCCGGCGGTAATATCCGCAGAAACCGTATTCAGCTGGGCGTTGGCCATCTGGCTGGCGATAAACCGCTCCCAGATCAGCTTATAGAGCTTGAACTGATCCGTGGTCAGACTGCTCTTGACCCGCTCCGGGGTCAGTTCCGGCATGGAGGGACGAATGGCTTCGTGGGCATCCTGGGCATTCTTCTTGGACTTGAACACCCGGGGCGTGGGAGGCAGGTACTGCTTCCCGTAGGTCTGCTCGATATATGCAGCAGCGGCAGCCTTTGCCTCATCGGAAATACGCAGGCTGTCCGTTCTCATATAGGTGATGAGACCCACTGCGCCCATTCCCTCAATCTCCACGCCTTCGTACAGCTCCTGGGCCGCCTTCATGGTGCGCTTTGCCTGAAAGCCCAGCCGGCGGGAAGCATCCTGCTGGAGGGTAGAGGTAATGAAGGGGGGCGCCGGCTGCTTGTTGGTGACTCTTTTCTTCACGCCGGTCACGATAAACTGCGCCTCTTCCAGGCTCCGCAGAATATCGTCAGTCTGCTCCTTGGTGGCAAGCTCCGTCTTCTGCCCGTCAATGGTTGCAAGCTTTGCCGCAAACACCTTCCGGCTGGAGGGAGCAGTCAGCTTGGCGTCAATGGACCAGTATTCCTGGCTCTTGAAGGCACGGATTTCGTTTTCCCGATCCACCACAAGGCGCACTGCCACGGACTGAACACGGCCTGCGGACAAGCCCCGCTTTACCTTTTTCCACAGAAAGGGGCTGAGCTGATAGCCTACGATCCGGTCCAGAATCCGGCGAGCCTGCTGAGCGTTCACCAGATCCACATCAATCTTATGGGGATGGCTCATCCCGTTGCGGACGCCAGCCTGGGTGATTTCGTTGAATGCCACCCGGTTGTTGTCCTCCATATTCAGGTTCAGCATCTGTGCCAGATGCCAGGAAATGGCCTCTCCCTCACGGTCCGGGTCCGTTGCCAGATAGATCTTGTCCGCCTTTTTGGCGTGCTTTTTCAGATCCTTAATGACATCCTCCTTGCCCTTCATGTCCATGTACTGGGGGGCAAAATCATGCTCCACATCCACGCCGAACTTGGACTTGGGCAAATCCCGGACATGCCCCATAGAGGCAATCACGTCATAATCCCCACCAAGGTATTTCTGGATGGTCTTTGCCTTGGCAGGGGACTCCACAATCACTAAGTTAGACATATATCTGCATTTCCCGCCCTGCCGGACGGAAAACTCCTTTCTAGTTTAATTCATACACCTTGCCGAACAGAGACGTAACCACGCCCATCAGCTCCAGCTCCGTCAGGGACATCATGAGATCCTCCATGCTGAGCTCCAGCCTGGCAGCCAGCACATCCGCATGCATCTTGCCCTCCCGCTCCAGACAGCCTACAATGGCGCTCTGCAAAAGGTCAAGGGTGCTGTGATCCGGCTTGATGGGTGCCGGTGCCGGCGCTTCTGCTTCCGGCTGCTCCTCCGTCTGCTTGGGTTTGACCTCCGGGGGCGGAAGCTCCTCCTCCCGTGACAGCACTGCCGACTGGCTGCGCTTTGCCTCATATGGGGGATCCGCAGGCGTCGATAGTTTATGCGGATAGGTGGTGTAATATTCGTTCAGAATATCGTTGAGAGTGAACACCGGAATCGCCCCGTCCCGCAGATAGCGGAACACCCCTGCATACCGCCGGTCCAGAATATCCGCAGGAGGCACACAGAACACATCCCGGCCCTGATCCGCCGCATGCTCTGCGGTAATCAGGGAGCCGCTGCCGATGGCAGCCTCAACCACCACCGTGCCCAGGGACAATCCGCTGAGTACCCGGTTCCGCTTGGGAAAATTGCTGCCCATGGGCTGGGTGCCGGGGAGAAACTCGGTGAGAATCAGCCCGCTTTCAGCCATCTGCTCCTTTAGCTCTGCATTCTCCTTGGGGTAATTGACGTTGATGCCGCAGCCCAGCACCGCAATGGTGGGCCGGTTCCGCCGAAGCGCAGCCCGGTGGGCAGCCGAATCCACCCCAAGGGCAAAACCGCTGACGATGGTCATGCCGCATTCCGCAAGTCCTCCTGCCAGAGCCTCCGTAATCCGCAGGCTGTACTGACTGGGGTGCCGGGTGCCTACTACGGTCATGCCGATATAATCCCGCAAAAGCTCCATATGCCCCATAGAAAACAGCACCAGAGGCGGATTATAGATCCCCCGCAGAATGGAGGGATACGCTGCCTCATCAAAGGTGGTAATGGTGATGCCGTTACGGTCACAATATTCCATCACTGCGTCCGCCTGCTCCAGATGGGCAGTCCGGGCGCCCCGTTCCTCTGCCGGGGTGAGCCCGGTGACTTCTCCGTCCCGCAGGGCGAAAAATGCGTCATGGGCGCTGTCAAAATGGTCCAGCAGCTGCCAGACCCGGGGATTTGCTGCGCCGAACACCAGGCTCAGCCACAGCCAGTACCGTGTTTCGTTCATATCTGTCCCCCCTGTAACTCCCAGAGAATGATTCCAGCCGCCATGGCAGCATTAAGGGAATTGATGTGTCCCTGCATGCGGATAGTCAGCCGAAAATCGCAGGCATCCGCCACCTGGGCAGGAATGCCGTTGCCCTCGTTGCCGATCATCACAGCCGCACTGCCGTCAAAATCGCAGCTGCGCAGCTCCCTGGCCTCCGGATCGATCACCGCCGCATAGGTATGTACCCCAGCAGCTTTCATGGCAGCCAGCAGCCTGTCCGTATCCGGCTCCTGCCAAAGGGGCACCCGGAACACGGAGCCCATGGTGGCACGGATGACCTTGGGACTGTATACATCGCAGCAGCCGCACAGGAACACCCCGTCAATGCCCAGGGCGTCCGCAGTCCGCAGGATCATGCCCAGGTTTCCCGGGTCCTGTAATTCGTGGAGAATGAGAAAATGACCTCCCTGCTTCAGCACCGGCCGGTAGGACGCCTGCCGGGGCATCCGGCAGACAGCAAATACCCCCTGGGGCTGCTCCGTTTGCGCAATTCTTGCGCCAAGCTCATTTGAAATAACCAGCAAACGTACTTCCTTCAAATCAGCCTGTGCAAGCAATGCAGGATATTTCTCCACAGCGTTTTCGGTTATCATCAGGCAGTCCAGCCGAGCATGCTCCAGCAGGGCGTCTCCGATCAGCCTGACTCCCTCCAGCACAAACAGACCATCAGCCTGCCGGGCTTTTTTCGAAGCAGCCAGCTTCTGGTAACGTTTGATATTCACATTATCCTTTGAGGACAGAACAGCGTTGCTTTGCAAGCGCACACCTCCGTTTCTGAAAGCTGACGGACGGAGCCGGAAATACAAGGATGCCTTTCCGCACAAGCGCACGGAAAGGCACTAGGTTCCTGTTCTTACTGAAGCGCAGCCTTTGCCTGCTCAGTAATCTTTGTAAAGCCGGCAGCATCGTTGATGGCGATCTCGGACAGCATCTTTCTGTTGAGTGTGATCCCAGCCTTCTTACAGCCGTTCATGAATGTGGAATAATTCATACCGTTGAGCTTGCATGCTGCGGAAATTCTGGTGATCCACAGTGCGCGGAAATCTCTCTTCTTCTGCTTGCGGCCGATGTAAGCGTAGTTACCGGACTTCATCACAGCCTGCTTGGCCATCTTGAAGTGCTTGCTCTTATTGCCCCAGTAGCCCTTTGCCAGCTTTAATGTTTTATTTCTTCTCTTGCGAGTTGCCATTGCACCCTTCACTCGTGCCATTGTCTTATACCTCCAAAATAAATTTACTAAGAAAATCTACAGCTGCATTCCGCAGACCCGGCAGCCGGATCTATCAGAGATAAGGAACGAGCTTCTTGATGGTCGGTGCGTTTGTGCAGTCGCAGATGCCTGCGCCCCGGGCGATTCTCTTACGCTTGGTGTCCTTCTGGGTCAGTCTGTGTCTCTTGTTGGTGTGCTGATACTTCACCTTACCGGAACCGGTTACCTTGAAGCGCTTCTTTGCACCGGAATGAGTTTTTACCTTAACCTTTGCCATTGTATTATCCTCCTTCAATTACTTGGATGCTTTCGGTGACATGAACATCACAATACTGCGGCCTTCCATCTTTGCCGGCTTATCCACCACAGCAATATCGCCGCAGGCTTCGCGGAAACGCTCCAGCAGCTCCTCACCCAGGTGAGGATGTGCGATGGCACGCTTGCGGAACCGGACGGAAACCTTCAGCTTGTCGCCGGACTGCAGGAATTTGATTGCCTGGTTGACCTTTGTGTTGAAATCGTGGGTATCAATCGCAGAAAACATACGGATTTCCTTGATCTCCACAACCTTCTGGTTCTTGCGGGCTTCCTTTTCCCGCTTGGCCTGTTCAAAGCAGAACTTGCCGTAGTCCATGATCCGGCACACAGGCGGTGTTGCCTGGGGCGCAATCTTGACCAGATCCAGATTCTTGTCGTAGGCGATCTTCTGTGCTTCCTTTGCAGAGAGCACGCCCAGCTTTGTTCCCTGATCGTCGATTACCAGCACCTCACGGTCCCGGATCTCTTCGTTGATCTGATGTTCCTGTTTGCTAATTTCCAGCACCTCCAAGTCAGTTTTCAAAACAAAAATGAGTGCAGAAAGCCTCCTGCACTCATACGAATTCCATCATCAATGGGTTCATATTAACCGAACCATGCATGCACGGGCGGTGAGAACGGGAAGTCCTGCTTTGTTTTTACCATAATAGTATATACCCCTTTTTAGGATTTGTCAAGCCCTTTTTTCACTTTATCCGATATTTTTTCTGACGCTGTCCCAGAGCCGGGAAAACCGCTCCGCACACCAGAGTCTTGCCCGGTACCGGCAGGGATTGGTCAGCATATCGTACTCTTCCCGGTCAAACGCCGCTTCCGCTTCCTCCGTATCGCTTTGCACCGACTGGGCAGCCGGAATGCACAGGGGCGGATACATCACGCACCACCAGTTGTGGCCCTCCGCTTCTCCGATGGTGATCCGCAGCGTCTCGTATTCACCGGCAGGCATAGTGAGATCCTCATACACCCGCTCGTCAAAGGGCATCTCCACCAGCTCCGCCTGCACATCATAAGTAAAGCCCTGCTCCCGGACCACCTGCCGGGCAAGCTCCCGGATCCTGTCCAGTCCCTGCCGGGCAGCCTCCCGGACCTCCTCCATGGTTTCCGCATCTCCGAAGATTTCCTCCGAGCAGGACAGCAGCCTGTCCCGAACAGCCAGCTTCAGGGTCTGATCCTCCTCACTGTCCGAATTTGCAAGAATGTGCAGCCGCAGCACATCCGCCTGCAGCCTGTCCACCGTCTGTGAAACACTGCTGACGTTTGCGTATAGAATTGCGCCAAGCAGTCCTGCCAGTAATATCAGTTCCAGCCGTTTCATGTTTCATCGCCTCCGACTGGAATATGCCCGGCAGGAAGCGAAATATACATGCCCCATCAAAAAAGGGGAGAATATCTCTCCCCTTTCCCGTCAGGATATTGTCACCGGCCGCTTGGTGCCGATGAGACCGATATAACTCTTGCCCGCATTCACGGACAGTTCCTTGCCCGCCTTGTCAAAGAGCCGGATGGGCTGATCCTCCCCGTCCTTTGTCCATTGGATTTCCTGGGCTGCACCCATGGAAATGTAATAGCCTGTGCCTCCCTCCAGGGCCACGTCCATCAGATAGCCGTCCGGCCGGGTGTGGATATCCGTCTGCAGAATCAGCACATTGGTGAACGCCAGCTGCTTGTCTGCCTTCTGATCCATATGGGGCTTGCCGGAATGCTGCTTCAGATAGGTACCGCTTGCCTTGTCAAAGGTAAAGGTGCTGTAATACTGATCGGAAAAGGCTGCATTGACTGTGCTGCAGCTTTTTCCCTCCGGCTTTTCCGGCTGCTCCGGATCCAGAAAGTGAAACGCATTACCCACTGTGGTATCCGTCCGGAAACCGAACTGGGCAATGGCATCCGGCACCGCAGAGCCCTTCAGATAGCCTGTATGCTCCGTATTGTACTTGCCCACCCGGTCCGAATCCCGGAAAAAGACCACCTTGTTGGCTGCACCGCCGCCGTCCATCCGGTCAATGCCCAGCCGGGCCAGAGTATCCTTGGCAATGGTCTGGTCGCAGCCCCAGTGGCAGTAAATGGCGTCCATGCCATAGGCAAGGATGGGGTAATAGTACCGGCAGCTGCGCACGGAGCAAATATCCGGCAGCTGCGTATAGTCCGCATACACCGCCATCAGACGGGTGATGCCCCCCTCAACCGGAATTTCATAGATGATATCCGCCGCTGCAATGCCGTACTGGGGCAAAGAGGGCTTTACATTGTTCACCATCACCGCAATGGGCCGCTTGCCTACTGCGTCCGGGTTATAGCCCGCCTCTCCGGTCAGGGGATTGTATACGCTGACTGCTGCCTCTGTAGCAGGCTCTGTAGGCTCCGTGGCAAGCTCTGTCTGCCGTGCGGCGGAGGTTTCCTGCACCGTTCCGGCGGATTCCTGCTGATTGCCGCAGCCTGCCGCACCCAGCAGCAGGCAGGCCATCAGCCCCGCAAATAGTTTTCTGATTTTCATATGAAAGACTCCCTTTCACCCGGACGCCTCAGCGTTCATCTGCAACCTTGGCAATATTTTTCTCATTCTTGGTAACCGGATGCTGCTCCACCAGTGCCTTATACGTGTTCTGGTAGCCTTCATTATCCAGCTTGCCACTGATTTCTGCCTGCCATCTGGGCAGACTGTGCTTTACAAAATACATCACATGGGCACCGTACTGGGTTTCCACAATATCCGTATCCCCGTCCCTGCGGCTTTCATCGAAGCACCAGGCGTCGAATTCCTCCACCATTTCCCCGGGATATACCTTTTCGTACAGGCCGCCGCTGCTGGCGGAGCCGTCCGCTGAATATTGTTTTGCTAGCTCGCCGAAGCTCTCCTCGTTGGCGGCACCCTTCTTCCACTCCTCCAGCACCGCCTTTGCCCGTTCCAGTGCAGCCTCCGCTGAACCGCATTTCTCCGTGGACAGGAGAATATGCCGGATGTCCACCGTAGGCTGTTCATCCCGGACAGGCTTGCTCAGCAGCATATACACCTTGCAGGCAGTATCGCTCTGGGCGATATAGGTATCGCCCGGCTGGGTGGTGTCCGCCTTCGCCCAGGCGGTAATCTCCTCACCGAAATTGGACAGCGCACCTGTGGTCTTGCATGCCTCCACCTTCTGGTTCACCACATCCTCTTCCACGCCTGTGTCGGTCAGATACTGCTCCACCCATTTTTCAAAGGTCTCCCGGCTGGTGGTCTGCTCCAGCAGCTTTGCCTGTTCCATAGCTTCCTCGGCGGTCATGCCCTCATCGCTGATGGTAAAAGCATAAGACAGCGCATCCAGCTGCAGATAGTCATCCTCATGCTCTGCGTAGTATGCCTCCCAGTCCGCCTCGCTGGTTTTGGTGTCCGCCAGGATTTTGTTGCTGTACTTGGTGGCGATCAGGGAATACTCCACCGCCTTGCGTACATCCTCCATCCGCACACCCGGCGCATAATCCTCCAGATTGATGCCGGACAGCTTCTGTTCCATATCCGCCTTTTCCGTATCATCCAGCGTCATCCCCTGGGCGGTAGCCTCCTCCAGCAGCACCAGCATCTGCTCGTTATTGGAGGTTACGGTCTGCATCAGATAATCAAACCATGTGGTATCTCCCTGATAAATCTGCTCCTTGAG
Source organism: Ruminococcus sp. (assembly GCA_022768805.1). GTDB lineage: Bacteria > Bacillota > Clostridia > Oscillospirales > Ruminococcaceae > Ruminococcus_F. The sequence goes on along the minus strand of JALELB010000017.1, from coordinate 1,178 downwards.
GGATTTTTCCGGATCCACCCCCACATAGTTCAGATAATCCTGTCCGCTGGCAAAAAAGGATTTTTCCAGCTCCACATAGTAATAGTCCATCATGGCATTATTCACTTCGTAATGCTCGCTGGACATCGCAATCCGATTATGCAGCAGGATTCCGCTTTTCTGCACCGCCGTGAAAACGCCCCAGACAATCCCGCCGGTCAGCACCACTGTACCGGCAGCAATGCCGATCCGCTTCCAGATCCGGCGGCGTTTCGCTTTCTTTGCAGCCGCCCGTTCCTGCTCCCGCTTTTTTTCCACATGGGTCGGCAGCTGTTTGGGCTTGTTTTGCTTTTTCAGCTTCTTTGAATTCGCCATATCCCTATTCCTTTCTATCGCTGCCTGGGCCGGCAGCCTGTTCCGATACTCTGCATGCTGTATCCCGGGAACAGTCCATGTCTTCCCGGCTGATCTTTACCAGTTATGCACTAGCATGTATCATTTTATCACAAACCGGCGCTTTTGTAAAGTCCCTTTTCGGCATTTAGCACAAAGAACTGCACCCACACCCGATTTGATAGGCAAAAAGAACATGAAATATTCAAAAAAGAAAAGCAAATAAGGAATGTTACAATTCCGATGGTCTGCAAATCAACAAGCCGTTTTTCCCTTCCCTCCGAATTTATTCTTGCTGTTGTCCATTGACTTTTTCCTCATCAGCTTTTGCGCTGTACTGCATGGGGGTAAAACGCAGACCATCGACGGTTTGCTCTTTGTCCGTGGGGACAAACCCCAGGTGCCGGTAAACCTCCACCCCAAAGGGAGAAGAATGGACGGTGAACACCTGGCGGGCATAGTCGCAGCGCATTGCCTCGAACAGCCGCCTGCCGATCCCCCGGCGGTGATAGGCCGGATCCACGAAAAAACCGCCAATATGCTGGGGCGCCCGCATGCAGAGTGTGCCCACAAGCTTGTCCCCATCAAAAGCTCCATAAAAGGTCAGCTTGCGAATTCGCTCCTGATCTTCAAGACTTGCCCGGAAATGGGCAATGCCCTCCTGAGAGTACTCCGGCGCTTCAAACTGCAAAAAGGCCTTCCACATCAGCCTGCATGCGTCCTGTATTTCATCCGCATGCAAACGGCGGACAGGATACGGCTCCAGGGTTCGGGTCAGACTGTAAAGCGCCATATCCAGAACCTTG
>JALELB010000029.1 GCA_022768805.1 Ruminococcus sp. | reverse complement strand
GCTTGGTGGTTTCCAGGGTGCTCTTGTCTGTGTTGATATCCTTGATGGTGGGGCGAATCAGACCGATTGCAACCAGGGCAATGATTGCGATGATTAAAACTACAATCAGAATAACTCTGTCTCTGTAACTCAGCTTCATTTACCTGTACCTTCCTCTCCGGTGGTATTTTCTGTGGTTTCAGCGGTGCTCAGGTCAATTCCGTCGCCCTTGATGTCAATGGAATAGATGTACTCGATCATCTTGGTTACCTTGTCGGTTTCTTCATCGGTTTCTTCAATGACCTTGTAGCCCTTATAGTCTACATAGTAGAACTTGGGTTCCTTTTCCAGGATGGCAGTAACCGCTGCCGGATACTTCTGCGCCGGATCCTCGGAGGCTTCCAGCTTGATGACAATATCCAGAACGCCTGCGTTGTAATCAAACTGGGTGATCTTCAGATCGGAAAGCTTTTGCTCATCTGCAACATCGCTAGCCGCCTTTTCTACAATGTCATAGGTTTCCTTGAGGATGTAGGGGCGTGTCTTGAATGCGTCGCTGGCGTCAGTCATCTCGCTGAGCAGGGTGGTTACCTGTTCCTCGGTGAGCTTGAGCTTATCCAGCTGGGCAAGCTTTGCCTTGGTTTCGGGGCTGTCGATCTTGTCCTGATAGGTCTTGATCTCGTCCTTGATGCCGTTGTCGTAAATCTTCAGCGCACCCCAGGCACCCAGCATAACCACTGCGGTTGCCAGTACGGAAACGCCCAGCAGCAGGCCGTAGGACTTGTCGGACTTGATCTTGTTGTTGTTGAAGGTGTCGGTTTCCAGAAGGTTGATCCGCTCGGTCTCCTTGTTACGCTTGAACATTGCGCCGATGGCGTTTGCGTAGGAGGAGAACTCCAGGTTTTCATAGCCATGGATCTGGGGCGGAACCGTGATGATGCTGGTGCGGACGCCCATCTGCTCCAGAGCGTTGGTGAGGCGGACAAACTCGTGGGTATCGCCGTAGAATACAACGTTCTCCACAACCTCGCCGGTGTTCTTGGACTTCTGGAACTGCATCATACGGAAGATGTTCTCGTTGACTGCTTCAAATACGTAGTCGTCGGAGTTGCCGTAGTCCTCGGCGGAGATGGAAGCAAATCTGGAGAAGGACAGCTGACCCTTTTCATAAAGGTTCAGGCTGATGAAGTTGTTGTCGATCTGTACAGCCAGCAGGGGCATCTTGGACTTGATCTTGGCGTCGGACAGCAGCACCTTGGTGATGCAGTTGCAGCCGATCATAACCGAGCGCAGGCTGATGGTCAGCATGGAGAACACGCGCTTGTAGCAGTCGATGATCTCATAGGGGCAGGCAGTAGCCAGAACCTTCTGGACAACCTGGTTGTTTTCGTCGGTTTCCTCACCCACGATAACGTAGGAAACGGAGTAGGATTCATCAATACCCAGCTGGGTCTGCATCTCTGCACGAACCATCTTGACGAAATCCTGTTCCTTTGCCTTGGGAATGTGCAGCTCCTTGAAGATGGTCAGGTTGGAGGAGATGCTGATGATCGCCTCCTTGTCGGCCATTCTGTTGGTCTTGAGCACCTGGTTGATGAGGGTTGCCAGACGGGGCACATCCTTGACGTGGCCGTTGATGATGATCTCTTCCTCCAGGTTCAGGGTTGCTGCGGAGCTGATCCGGATCTTGCCGTTGCTCTCTACGCCCTTGATGATGCGTATGTTTCTGTCGGTAATGTCAAATGAAAGCATGTTATTTATCCACCTCTCTGTTATTCGATGTTCTCAAAGGAGTCATACAGTGCGGGAAGTACGGATGCAACGATCAGACCAACCATGATACCGAGCACGATAATCATAACCGGCTCCAGCATGCCGACCAGACGCTGAACTGCGGAATCCGCTTCTTCGTCGTAATAGTCAGAGGTCTTGGCCAGAATGTCGTCCAGTGCGCCGGCTTCCTCGCCGACATAGATGATGGAGCAGAACATGGACTCGAAGATCTCTGTACGCTGAATGGAAGAGGAAAGGGTTTCGCCCTGCTTTACCTCATCCACCACAGTCTTGAACTGCTCGTCGATGTAGCTGTTGTTGAGGATTGCGGAGGAACGCTCCAGGCACTCTACCATGGGAATACCGCTGGAGTACAGGGACGAGAGGGTTCTTGCAAACCGGGCGGTGTAGATCTTGACCACCAGGGAGCCAAAGCCCGGTCCCTTGATGATGAAGCGGTCCCATTTGAGCCGGACGCTGGGCACCTTCATGGCGTAGCGGATGCCGAAGAATGCAATCACAACAAAGCCGATCAGTATGTACCAGTATCCCCGCAGGAAATCACTGATGCTCATCATAACCCGTGTCAGAGCAGGCATATCTTCCGGATTAGTAAACAGACCTGCAAAGGTCGGCATGATAAAGGTAAACAGACCGATGACAACCGCAACGCAGAGCACCAGCAGGATGATCGGATACATCATGGCGCTCTTGATGGTGTTGTGCATCTTGTTTTCTTTTGCGTAATGATCGGACATACGCTGCATGATCTGGTCCAGAGAACCACTGGTTTCACCAGCGGAAACCATGGAAATCAGGAACTGGGGGAAGGAGCCGCTGTGCATTTCCAAAGAAGCAGAAAAGGATTCGCCCTTCTGTACGTTCTCGTAAATGTCACGCCAGATCAGCTTGCTGGCCTCTTTTTCCTGTTCCCGGCAGAGGATGTCCAGAGCCTTGACCAGTGTCAGACCGGACGTAAGCATTGCCGCCATCTGACGGCAGTTGAACGCAAGCTCCTTGGTTGTGAACTTGTGCGTGGACTGCTTTACTCCTTCCGCCTCGTTGTACTCGGTGGGGAACAGCCCCTTTTCATGAATCTTCGAGAGAAAATCCTGTTCATCCTCAGCGTTGAGGGTACCCTTACGGATATTTCCCGCGACATCCTTCGCCGTGTAAGTATAACTCGGCATAAAACCACCTCCAAATTTAATGACACCCGTTACAGCCGGCCCCGTTCCGGCTGCCTGCTGTTTTTCACTATGCGGCGGTCAAAGGACCGGACGTCAGAACCGCAGGCGAAAAAACAAACAAACCGGGTTAACCGTTCAAAAACTGAACGCAGCGACACTACACTAATATAAAATATTATATCATTCCCGGCGCAATTTTGCAATCGTGTTTTTTACATAAATCCTACACGGTTTTTTATTAAGATTAACCAAGAATGTGCCGGTACCTGTGGAAAGCTCTTCGTACATCCTGCACAGTCTCCCGCCGGCGGCTTCGCCCTCCTGTATCCGGGAAGGGAATGCCGAAAGGCGGGCATCCTGCGCTCCGCAGGCGCGCGTGCCGCTATGATGCCACGTATATTCTACCATATCGGGACAAAAATGTCAACACAAAATTCACAGTTTATGCATATCTTTTGGTGTATTATGCCGAAAGGCATCGGTTGTAACCGGGCAAAAAAACGCCGCCTCCATGCCGGAGACGGCGTTTCTCATTTATTTTGGTTCAAACAGCCCCTTCAGCTTTTCCACAAAGGACTGACGCTTTGCATAGTTCTTGTCGCTGAGGGAATTCTCGAAGGCCTTCAGCAGATCCTTCTGCTTCTTGGTCAGATTCTTGGGCACCTCCACCACGACCTTCACGTACTGGTCGCCGTTGTCCGTCCGGTGGAGCCGCCGCACGCCCTTGCCCTTGAGCCGGAAGACCGTGCCGGTCTGGGTGCCCTCGCCTACATGATACTTCACATGGCCGTCAATGGTGGGCACGGTAATATCGTCACCCAGAACAGCCTGCATGTAGGTAATGGGAATCTCGCAGTGAATGTCGTAGCCGTCCCGCACGAAGAGGGGGTGGGGCCGCACGTTGATGACCACGTTCAGATTCCCGCTGGGGCCGCCGTTGATGCCTGCATCACCCTGGCCGGATACCCGGAGGGTCTGGCCGTTGTCGATGCCTGCGGGCACATCCACCTTGATGGTCTTGGCAACCCGCACACGGCCTGCGCCCTTGCACTTGTTGCAGGGGTTGGTGATGACCTTGCCCTTGCCGCCGCAGTGGGGACAGGTCTTGGTCTGGGCAATCATGCCAAAGGGGGTGCGCTGATTGATCTTCACGGTGCCTCTGCCGTGGCAATCCGGACAGATCTCCGGAGAGGAGCCTCCTGCCGCACCGGTTCCGGCGCAGTCCGCACAGCGTTCCATCCGCTGGATTTTTACCTCCGCCTGCTTGCCGTTGCACGCCTCATCAAAGGAGATATTCAGCCCCACGTTCACGTCCTTGCCCTGACGGGGGGCGTTGGCGCTGGAGCTGCGGGAGCCGCCGAATACGCCGCCGAACAGATTGTCGAAAATATCCCCCATATCGGCAAAGCCGCCCTGCATGCCGCCCATGCCGCCCATACCGCCGTAGCTGGGATCCACGCCGGCGTGGCCGAATTGGTCATACTTTTGACGCTTCTCCGGGTCGGACAGGACCTCATAGGCCTCGGTGACTTCCTTGAATTTTTCTTCGCATTCCTTATCTCCCGGATGCAGATCGGGGTGGTACTTCCGCGCCATTGCACGGTACGCCTTCTTGATTGCCTCTTCGTCAGCGCTCTTCTGCACACCGAGCACTTCATAATAATCTCGTTTTTCAGCCATAATTCCGGTCATGCCTTCCGCCGGGAGGGGAAAGCATATCTCCTTTCATGAAATAGGCAGCACCCCACAGAGCTTGTGCAGCAGATGCGCCAAAGGATTTTTCGGCAGACCGCATAGTAACGACGCAGGAATACTGGCGTATTTCAAGGGATTTCTGTGCGGTATGACGGGAAATCTTCAGCAGAAACTGCGCAAAGCCACAGGCGTGCTCCGCAGGAGCTGCCGATACATGATGCCCCGACGCAGCCGCCTGACGCCGTCCATGTACGGAGACAGGGCGGAACCCGGTCCGCCCATGCTTCTCCTGTTATTGTATCACAAGCTTACGCTTCTGTAAAGTCTGCATCCACAACGCCGTCGTCATTGCCGCCGGTGCTGCCGCCCATATTGCCCATATCACCCATGCCGCTCATATCCGGCTGACCCTGGGCTGCGCCTGCCTGCTGATAAACCTTTCCGGAAAGGTCGTAGAAGGCCTTCTGCAGTTCCTCGGTCTTTGCCTTGATGTCCTCGGTATTGTCGGTCTTGAGGGCTTCCTTCAGGGCGTTGCACTTTTCGGTGATGGGTGCCTTGTCTGCGTCGGTTACCTTGTCGCCGAAGTCAGCCAGCGCCTTCTCACACTGGAATACCAGGTTTTCGCCGTTGTTCTTGGCGTCAACAGCCTCCCGGCGCTTCTTGTCCTCTTCCGCATACTTTTCAGCGTCCTTGACCGCCTTGTCAATGTCCTCGCTGCTCATATTGGTGGAAGCGGTAATGGAGATGTTCTGCTCCTTGCCGGTGCCCAGATCCTTTGCGGAAACGTGTACGATGCCGTTGGCATCAATATCAAAGGTAACCTCGATCTGAGGGATGCCACGGGGAGCCGGTGCGATGCCGTCCAGACGGAAGGTACCCAGCTGCTTGTTGTCTCTTGCGAATTCACGCTCACCCTGGAGCACGTTGATGTCAACCGCAGGCTGGTTGTCTGCGTAGGTGGAGAACACCTGGGACTTCTTGGTGGGGATGGTGGTGTTTCTGGGGATCATCTTGGTGCATACGCCGCCGGCAGTTTCGATACCCAGGGAAAGGGGTGTAACATCCAGCAGCAGCAGGCCTTCCTTCACGTCGCCGCCCAGGACGCCGCCCTGGTATGCAGCACCCAGTGCCACGCACTCATCCGGGTTGATGCCCTTGAAGGGATCCTTGCCGATCTTCTGCTTGACTGCTTCCTGAACGGCCGGGATTCTGGAGGAGCCGCCTACCAGCAGCACCTTATCCAGGTCGGAAGCCTTCAGGCCGCTGTCACGGAGCGCCTGATCCACCGGACCCATGGTTGCCTGAACCAGATCTGCGGTCAGCTCATTGAACTTTGCCTGGGTCAGGGTCAGATCCAGATGCTTCGGGCCGGTTGCGTCTGCGGTAATGAAGGGCAGGTTGATGTTGGAGGTGGGTGTGGAGGACAGCTCGATCTTGGACTTTTCAGCTGCTTCCTTCAGTCTCTGCATAGCCATCTTATCCCCGGTCAGGTCGATGCCCTCTGCCTTCTTGAACTCAGCGGTCATCCAGTCAATGATCCGCTGGTCGAAGTCGTCGCCGCCCAGGTGGTTGTTGCCGGCAGTTGCCAGAACCTCGGTAACTCCGTCGCCCATGTCGATGATGGATACATCAAAGGTACCGCCGCCCAGGTCGAATACCATGATCTTCTGCTCCTCTTCCTTGTCGATGCCGTAGGAAAGGGCAGCAGCGGTAGGCTCGTTGATGATTCTCTTGACGGTCAGACCTGCGATCTGGCCTGCGTCCTTGGTCGCCTGACGCTGGCTGTCGGTGAAGTATGCCGGAACGGTGATGACTGCTTCGGAAACCGTCTCGCCCAGGTAAGCCTCAGCGTCAGCCTTCAGCTTCTGCAGGATCATTGCGGAAATTTCCTGGGGAGTATAGGACTTGCCCTCGATCTCCACCTTGTAGTTGGAGCCCATGTGCCGCTTGATGGAGCTTACGGTCTTATCCGGGTTGGTGATGGCCTGGCGCTTTGCCACCTGGCCGATCAGACGCTCTCCGTTCTTGGAGAATGCCACAACGGAGGGGGTGGTTCTTGCGCCCTCTGCGTTGGGGATTACCACTGCGTTGCCGCCTTCCATAACTGCTACGCAGGAGTTGGTTGTACCAAGGTCAATACCAATGATTTTTGCCATAATGAATCTTCCTCTCTATGCTTTTTACAGATAGTTTATACGGTTTGCTGTGTCATATCCGGGGCTACTGTGCCACCGCCACCATTGCGTGACGGATCACCCTGTCCCCGATGAGATAGCCCTTCTGGAACACCTGGCATACTGTGCCTTCCTCGTATTCCGTATCCGCCGACTGCTTGATGGCGTTGTGGAAATTCGGGTCAAAGGGAGTTCCCAAAGCTTCCATCTCCCGGACGCCCAGCTTTTTCAGGGCCTCGGTAAGCTGTGTATAGATCTTTTCCATGCCTGTTTTATAGGCTTCGTCCGTACATGCAGCCTCCAGCGCCAGGGAAAAGCTGTCCAGCGCCGGCAGCAGGGTTTCCACCGCTGCAGCCGTGGCGTGGGAATAGGTTTCCGTCTTTTCCTTTGCGGTGCGCTTGCGGTAATTGTCATATTCTGCGTAAAGCCGCAGATATTTGTCCTTTTCCGCCGCCAGCAGCTCCTCCGGGTCCGGCGTATCATTCACCTGCTGCCGGATCTCCGGCTGTTCTGCTTCGGCTTCGGTTTCCGGCTCCTGCTCCGGGGCCGTTTCCGGCTCCGCCGTGTTTTCAGCCTCCTCCGGCGCCTGTCCGGCTGTGCATTCCTCGGTCAGATCCTTTTCCTCGTTCATCGGTTGCACCCTTTCTACTCGATTTGCTGCCTGGTCTGATCCTCCGGGGTGTCATCCTCGCTGGAAATCAGATCCGTCAGCTTCTGTGTGAAATATTCTATATAGGGAATAATCTTTGCGTAGTTGATCCGCATGGGTCCGATCACGCCCAGGGCTCCTGCGGGCTGATTGCCCTTCTGGTACTTGGACACGATCATACTGGAATTGCCGATCACGAAATTGCCGCTCTCCTCGCTGAAGAGCACCTGCACGCCGCTGAAGGCATCATCCAGCAGAGGAATTACGGTGTCCGTATGCTCCATAAACTGGACAATATCCATTTTCTCCAGCTCACTGCAGGTCAAAAGATTCCTTGCGCCGCTGACGGTGACCTCCTTCTGCCGAAGATCCCGGGACAGCTCATACAGTCCCTGAACCAAGGGGGAGAGGGTCGTCATATAGGCGCCCAGGGCAGCGATCAGATCCTGGAGCCGCTTTTCCGACAGATCCTCCACGGAAACGCCCTCCAGATTTTCCTCCATGTAATGTGTGAAAAATTCCAGTTGCTCATTGGTCAGATCAAACTCCAGCCGGCAGGCCTTGTTTTTGATGCTGCCGTTTGAGGTAATCAGCAGAATCACATAAAGCCGCTTGCCGGTGGGGATTACCTCCACCTTGGAGATGATGGAGAATTTCGGCGCCGCATTGGTTACCACCGCTGCGCACTGGGTCAGCTCCGCAAGCGCCGTACTTGCGCTCTGGAGCAGAAGCTCCTCGGTCAGTGCTCCCTGGGCCTCCAACATATCGTCCAGCCGCTGCCGCTCCTGCTCCGAAAGGGCTTCGGTGGTCATCAGCTTGTCGATATACAGGCGATAGCCGTTGAAGGTGGGAATCCGTCCTGCGGAGGTATGGGGCTGCTCCAGCAGACCAAGCTGCTCCAGCACCGCCATATCGTTGCGGACCGTGGCCGCAGAAACCTTGATATGAGGCAGTGCAGCAATGGTCTTGGAGCCCACCGGCTCGCCGGTCTGCACGTATTCATCCACGACAGCAGCCAGAATTTTCAGCTTGCGGTCGTCCATAGCCTCACCCTTTCTCTGCGATTAGCACCCGTTTTCGTGCTGCGTTAGCACTCTATCTACCCGAGTGCTAAATATAAGATACCACGCCCCGCACATGTTGTCAAGCGGTTTTTTGATTTTCGGCATTCTATACAATATTTTTGTAGAGTTTTGTGCGTTTTTGTTTTGAATGCCGCAGCCGCATTGACAAAAAAGGGGGGATATGGTATGATAAGAAAAGCTGCCGGCAAGCCCGGCTATATATACTATTATAGTACAGGAAAGGCAGGTGGGCACCGTGGAAATCGAATCCCTGGAAGTGGAATGGATCTCCATTCTGGACCGGTTCAACAAGCTCAATGCCAAATATAAGGTTGAGGGGCTGCCCCGGTCGGAATTCATGCTGCTGCACCTGATTGCCAAAAGCCCCAGCGGCGCCGTCAAGATCTCGGAGCTGGCCGCCGCCCTGGAGGTCACCACCCCGGCGGTGTCCAAGCTGCTGAAATCCCTGGAGGAAAAATGCGCCGTCTCCCGGGTCAGCGACATTACCGACCGACGGATCACCTATATCACCATGACCAAGGCAGGCAGGCTCCTGTACGACCGGGCTTTGCAGGCCCGGCGGCGCATCGGGCTTGCGGTGATGGAACGGATCGGAGAGCAGGAATACAAGCAGCTGTTTGAACAGATGCAGATTCTCTACCAGGCCTTTGAGGACGCCCTCACCGGTCAGGAGCACGATACATAAGACAGGAGCCGGGCTTCTGTCTATTTTTATGGACAAAGGCAGTCCGGATGTGGTATACTATAATGCATAAGGGCGGCACTCTGCGGGCTTGTGGGGTGTTGCGTGAGATCTCAGAACGGAGGAACAGTCTATGACCCTGCTGGCAATCGACGGAAACAGCATACTCAACCGGGCCTTCTACGGTATCCGCATGCTGACAAACAGCAAGGGCGTGCCCACCAACGCCCTGTTCGGCTTTTTCAACATCTACCTGAAGGAGGCGGCTCAGGTGCAGCCGGAGGCTGTGGCGGTGGCATTCGACCTGCCCGCCCCCACTTTCCGGCATAAGGCATCTGCAGACTACAAGGCGAACCGGAAGGGGATGCCGGAGGATCTTGCCCGGCAGCTTGGCCCGGTAAAGGAGCTTCTCCGGGGCATGGGCATCACCGTGCTGGAGACGGAGGGCTATGAGGCGGACGATATTCTGGGCACCCTTTCCCGGATCTGCACGGAGCATGGGCAGGACTGTGTGATCCTCACCGGGGACCGGGACAGCCTGCAGCTTATCGGGGAGCATGTGCGGGTGGATCTTGCCACCAACAAGGAAACCATCCCCTATACCGAAGCCCGGTTCCGGGAGGAGTACGGCTTTGCGCCGGTGCAGCTCATCGACCTGAAGGCGCTGATGGGGGACAGCTCCGACAACATCAAGGGGGTGCCGGGCATCGGGCCGAAAACCGCCACGGGACTGATTCAGACCTACGGCACCATTGAGGAGCTGTATACCCATCTGGACGAGGCGGGGCTTACCAAGGGGGCATACGCCAAGCTGTCCGGGGGAAGAGCCTCTGCGGAGGAAAGCAAGTGGCTTGCCACCATCGTGAAGGATGCGCCCATCCCCCAGGAGCCGGAGGCATACCTGCTGAAATCCCCGGACAAGCCGGCGGTTTCCGCCCTGCTGACGGAGCTGGAGCTGTTCAAGCTGATGGACAGGCTGCAGCTGGAGCCTGTCCCGGTACAGAGCCGGCCGGAGCCGGAAGCCCCCACGGTTACCCTGTGCAGGCAGGTGCAGCCCCTTGACCGGGGGATGCTGGACAGCCTTGCAGGCAGGAAACAGCCGGTGGATTTCCTGCTTCGGGAGGATACGTTATATGTCCACACGGGGGCATGCATCTGTACAACCCAGGAGCCGGCGCTGATCCTTGCCTTTCTGGGGTTCGGCTGCAAAAAGCGCAGCTTTGACGCAAAGCCCGTGTACCGGTATGCCCTTGCCGCCGGCAGCAGGCTGGAGGGGCTGTGCTTTGACGGTGCCATTGCCGCATATCTCCACGAAGCCACCAAGGCCTCCTACGAGATTCCCGCCCTGTGCCGCAGCTTCCGGCTGCCCTATGACGAAAGCCTGGGAGACGCAGCAGACATTGCGGCACTGCCCGGCCTGTGCGACGCTCTGACGGCAAAGCTGGAGGCGGAGGGGCTGACCCGGCTCATGGAGCAGATCGAGCTGCCCCTGGTGGAGGTGCTTGCCGCCATGGAGCATGCGGGGGTGCTGGTGGATCAGGAGGGCGTCCGCCAGTTCGGTGACAGACTGTCCGGAGAAATCCGCAGCCTGGAGGAGGAAATCTACGGCCTGGCAGGGCATTCCTTCAACATTTCCTCCCCCAAGCAGCTGGGACAGGTGCTGTTTGAGGAGCTGGGCATCCCCCATCCCCAGGGGAAGAAGAAAACCAAAACCGGCAGCTTTTCCACCAATGCGGAGGTGCTGGAGAAGCTCCGGAGCCAGTATCCCATCGTCAGCCTGGTGCTCCGGTACCGGCAGCTCACCAAGCTCAGCTCCACCTATGTGGCAGGGCTGTTGAAAACCGTTGCCCCGGACGGCAGAATCCACACCTGCTTCAAGCAGACGGAGACCCGCACCGGCCGGATTTCCTCCACGGAGCCCAATATGCAGAATATCCCCGTCCGCACGGAGCTGGGCAAGGAAATGCGGAAGTTCTTCGTGGCGCCCCAGGGGCGGATCCTGCTGGATGCGGACTACAGCCAGATTGAGCTGCGGATTCTGGCCAACCTTTGCGGGGACGAGAATATGCAGCAGGCGTTTCTCAGCGGTGCGGACATTCACGCCTCCACGGCGGCACAGGTGTTCGGCATCCCCCAGGCGGCAGTGACCCCCCAGATGCGCAGCGCTGCCAAGGCGGTGAATTTCGGCATCATCTACGGCATCGGCGCTTATTCCCTGTCCCAGGATATCGGGGTATCCGTCCGGGAGGCGGACCGGTATATCAAGCGGTATCTGGAGAACTTCCCCAAGGTGGAGCAGTTCATGAACCGCATTGTGGAGGATGCGGAACGCACCGGCTATGTTTCCACCCTGTTCGGCAGACGCCGGGAGGTGCCGGAGCTGAAAAGCCACAACAAAATCCAGCAGGCGGCGGGCAAACGGATTGCCATGAACACCCCCATCCAGGGCACGGCGGCGGATATTATCAAAATCGCCATGATCCGGGTATACCGGCGGCTGGAACAGGAACAGCTGGACGCAAGGCTGATTTTACAGGTACACGACGAGCTGATCGTCGAGGCGGCGGCAGGGGACGCTGACCGGGCGGCGGTGATCCTCCGGGAGGAGATGGAGCACGCCTGGGATATGACCGTGCCCCTGACTGCGGAGGTAGAACGGGGGGACAGCTGGTATGCCGCCAAGGGGTGAGACCATCGTCCTGATGGAGGAATGCCATGTGGCACAGGTGGCTGCCATTGAGCGTGCCTGCTTTTCCGAGCCCTGGAGCGAGGCCGCCTTCCGCTCCGAGCTGACCAATCCCCAGGCCCTGACCCTGGTGGCACTCCGGGAGGGGCAGGTGGCAGGCTTTGTGAATATTGCCTTTGCGGCGGACACGGTGGACATCAACACGGTGGCGGTGCAGGAGGCATACCGGCGGCAGGGCATCGGAAAGCGGCTGCTGCTGGCGATGGAGGCATGGATGGAGGGCCGCACCAGCGCATATTTTCTGGAGGTGCGGCAGAGCAATGCCCCGGCTATCGCCCTGTATCAGTCCCTGGGGTACCGGCCGGTGGGGGTGCGCCCCCGGTATTATCATCAGCCGGATGAGGACGGACTGCTCATGCGGAAAGACACAGAAAAGGGTTGATCTTACATGTATATATTGGGAATTGAAAGCTCCTGCGACGAAACCGCTGCCAGCGTGGCAGTGGACGGCAGGGACATCCGCTCCAACGTGGTGTCCTCCCAGATCGAGGAGCACAAGCTGTACGGGGGGGTGGTGCCGGAAATCGCCTCCCGGCGGCACTGCGAGAACGTGCTGGGGGTGGTGCGGCAGGCGCTGGAGGATGCACAGGTAACATTGGCGCAGATTGACGCCATTGCGGTGACCTATGCCCCGGGGCTCATCGGGGCGCTGCTGGTGGGGGTCAGCTTTGCCAAGGGTCTTGCCATGGCAACCGGGAAGCCCCTGGTGCCGGTGCATCACATTTCCGGGCATATTGCCGCCAACTACATCGCCCACCCGGCGCTGGAGCCCCCCTATCTGTGCCTGGTGGCCAGCGGCGGCCACAGCCATATCATCGAGGTGCGGAGCCATACGGAATTCCGGGTTGTGGGCAGAACCCGGGACGATGCGGCAGGGGAGTGCTTTGACAAGTGCGCCCGGGTGCTGGGGTTCCCCTATCCCGGCGGGGTGCATATTGACCGTGCCGCCAGGGAGGGGAATCCGGAAGGGTACGCCCTGCCCCGTCCCACCGTGGCAGGCAGCGCCTATGATATGAGCTTCTCCGGGCTGAAAACCGCAGTCATCAACCTTGCCCACAACGCAAAGCAGAAGGGGGAGACCCTCCGGACAGCGGATCTTGCCGCCAGCGTACAACACCGGATCGCCGGGCTGCTGACGGAAAAGACCATGGCTGCCGCAAGGGATCTGGGATACCGCACCATTGCGGCGGCAGGGGGCGTCTGTGCCAATACCGGGGTGCGCCGGGCCCTGACGGAGGCCTGTGAGCAGGCCGGCTGTACATTATACCTGCCGCCTTTGTCCCTGTGCGGGGACAACGGAGCCATGATCGCCTGCCAGGGGTACTTCAACTATCTGGCAGGCATGAGAGCCGGGCCGGAGCTGAACGCCGTTGCCACCCTGTCCATTGAGGATATCGGGGAAAGTCTGAACTAAACAAAAGGAGCATGCAGCGTTTTGCATGCTCCTTTTTTGACGATACCCAAAAAGTCTTAATCCTCCTGCCTGCCCAGGTGGAATACCAGCCAGGACACCGCCGGCAACGGCAGATACATCAGCAGAGTGTCCCCGATAAGCCGGAAGCGGGAAAAGCAGCAGCCTGCCAGAAGGCATACCAGGGCGACAGCCAGGGTGAACCGAATATTCCGCCGCTTTGTGCCGGCAGGAAGGACGGGGGCTCCAAACCGGCGCATCACCAGCATGACCAGAAAGGGAATGATTATGCCGTACAGCCCTGCGGACAATACAACCAGGCTGAAAGCCAGGGAGTGTACGCCAAAGGAAAACAGGGAAACCAGGGGCGAAAGATCCGACCCGTCTGCATACAGCTCCGGCAGAACCTCCCGGGCGGTGTCGGAGGTGACCACCCCATGGATGATACAAAGCTGTATGACGCTGACAAGCAGGAATGCTCCGCCGTACCGGACGGAAGCTCCGTGGGGCTTGTGCATGCTGAACCCCTCCCTTTCTGCACTGCCCGAACCGGGGCACTGCTTTCTTTTTCTATTAGTATAGCGGAAGCAGGGGAATAAGTCAAGGCAGCACCGGCGGCTTTTCGCGGATCCCCCTTGTCCGTTGCTGCTCCGCCGGAAAAATCACATTGACAGTCCCGGCGAGATATGGTAAAATGGGCTTGGCAGTCGAGGGGACCGCCAGAATACAGGGCGCTGACTGAACCACTGCGCCCAGAATAAACAGGGAGGTTTTAAACCATGAGCAAATCCATCACAAAAAAGCTCCTGGCAGGACTGACCAGCGGAGCCATGCTGGCAACAGCAGCCGCAGTCAACCTGACAGCAGTACCCGCAAGCGCTGAGGACACCCGGGTGATCTACAGCACAGACTTTGAAGGGGACAGCTTCGACTTTACCCGCCGGGGCGAGGACGAAACCCTGGAGCTAACCACCGAGCAGGCCCACGGAGGCAGCCAGTCCCTTTGCGTCAGTACCCGTGCACAGGGCTGGAACGGACCCCAGCTGGCGCTGGATAATCTGATCGAGGCAAACACAGAATATGTGGTAACCGCCTACGCCATGACGCCCTGGTATGCAACGCTGACCCTGAGCATGCAGTACACGGACGAGGACGGCAAAATCCACTACAACAACATTCTGGGACAGACCTGTGACGGACAGTGGACCGCCTATGAGGGCGTAAAATTCAGCTTTCCGGCGGACACCACCGACTGGTACCTGTACTTCGAGGCAAGCGACGCAAACGTGAATATCTATCTGGACGATTTCACCATCACCGCCGCACCGGAGGTGGAGATCGAGGACATTCCGGCTCTGGTGGATGTATACCGGCCCTATTTTAAAATCGGCACCGCCATTATGGCGTCCAACCTGTCCTCCAAGCCCTTTATGGGACTGGTGGAAAAGCACTTTAACGAAAGCATGACCTTCGGCAACGAGCTGAAGCCGGATTTCGTGCTGGACAAGGCTGCCACCCTGGCTTATATGGAAGCCAATGACGGGGACCAGACCAACCCCCAGATTTCCCTGACCAGTGCAAAGGCGCTGCTCAATTACTGCCGGGACAACAACATTCCCGTCAGAGGACATACCCTGGTATGGCACAGCCAGACCCCGGACTGGTTCTTCAAGGAGAATTTCAGCGACGATGGAAACTGGGTAACCGAGGAAGTCATGATCCAGCGTATGGAAAACTACATCAAGAACGTAATGGAGGCTCTGGCAGAACAGTACCCCACCGTTGAGTTCTATGCCTGGGACGTGGTGAACGAGGCCTGGACCGACGGAGGGCAGCCCCGCACCGCCGGCTCCAACAACGTGACCAACGGCAATTCCGCCTGGGTACAGGTGTTCGGGGACAACTCCTTTATTGAGTACGCCTTCAAATTCGCAAGACAGTATGCGCCGGAGGGCTGCAAGCTCTATTATAACGACTACAACGAGTACATTGACGGCAAGACCAACGCCATCTGCGAAATGGCAGCGGATCTGAAGGAAAAGGGACTCATCGACGGCATCGGCATGCAGTCCCATCTGGCAACCAACTTCCCCTCCGCAGCCCAGTACAAGAATGCGCTGGCAAAATTCGCTCAGCTGGGGCTGGACATTCAGGTAACGGAGCTGGATATCACCACCAGCGACACCAGCCAGGCAGGACTGGAAACCCAGGCACAGGTTTACAGCGACATTATGGACGCACTGGTTGAATATTCCGACAGCATTTCTGCTGTTGTATTCTGGGGCGTAACCGACGACCAGAGCTGGCGTGCAAGCCAGGTGCCCCTGCTGTTCGACAAGGACTTTATGGCAAAGCCTGCATACTACGCCATCGTGGACGGGCTGGAGCCGGTGACCACTGCCCCCAGGGAAACCACTACCACCACAACTACCACCACAACAACCTCCGGCCCCGTGGAGAACTTCCTGGCAGGGGATGCGGACTGCAACGGTGCGGTTGAGATCAACGACGTGGTGCTGCTGTCCCGGTATGTGGCGGAGGACGCAGCGGTCAAGATTTCGCCGGAGGGGGTTTCCAACGGAGACTACAACCAGGACGGCAATGTGGATTCCACGGACATTACCGCAATCTGCCGCCTGCTGGCACATCTGACTGACGCAGACCAGTAAATCCGCAATATCAAAAACAGACGGGCTGTTCCCACAAGGGGAGCAGCCCGTTTTATGTGTTGCGTTTCTTTTTTCGGAACAGCACATGCAGCTCCTGCCGGAGCCGGCGGCGGCGTTCCGGGTCCAGCCCCAGCCGCACCATGCGGTATACCCCGAAAAAGGGCCGTGCCCACCGGTGCCTGAGGCAGAAGGGCACGTACATCCGGTAATATTCCTCTCCGGGGAAAAGCCGGCGCCAAAGGTAGCGGCTTTTATCCGGAGCGGCAGGATCCATATCCATCCGCTGCATCCGGGCAGCGGTCTGGTTCTCCGCCCGGCGCTGCACCGTGCCGTAGGTGCCGGAGGTGATATAGTACCCCAGCAGGGACTCCTCCTGCCGGGTCAGCTCCCCGCCGGGCACTGCCATCAGCTTTTCCGAAAGGCTGCGGCTTTCCTGTTCAAAGGCAGTAAGTCCCAGTCTGTCCAGCTCCCGGTTGATATAATCCCGGTTCAGGGCAGCCCCCTTTGCCCGGAGGAATACCCAGCAGTCCACCAGGTACCGCAGGCCGATGCCGCCGCTGCTGTAATGCTTATAGGCGTGGGCAAGGAAATACAGGTAAAAATCCTCATCCGTCATGGTATAGAGATAGCCCTGCCTTTTGCACCGCTCCGTAATATTCCGGTAGTAGTCATAGGCGTATACGGTTTCCGGGTCAAAGAGCCGGGTGTGCAGCTCGTAATTGTACACCGGAGGCTTGTGGTAGGCGTCCTCATGGTCCTTACCCACACTGACGGCGGTATAGCCCCGGGATACCATGAAATCCCGGACGGTGCGCTGGTATGCCCCGTCGTAGAGAATATCATTGTCGCACATCTGCCGCATGCCCAGCGCCGGGTAGCAGTCCTTCAGGATCACTCCCTTGAGGGGCATGTGCCAGATTTTCTGTTCGTCGAAAAAGCGGAACAGCTCCTCCCTGCCTGCATCCAGCAGAAGCACCTTCCGCACCGCCTTGTCCCGGCTGGTTTTCAGGGCTGCCGCCTCCTCCGGCGAAAGCCTGTCCAGTAAACCGGCGGCTTCAAATGCCATGCAGGTCAGGGCCTCCAGGGTGTGCTGACGGGCAAGCCGGAGCATCTTTGCCGGGTTCATTCTCAAAAGCCTGTCCGGGTCACAGGGGATCCCCCGGATCCGGCAGCTGCACAGGTAAAACAGATCCCTAGCAGCGGAAAGCCCGGGCTGATTCATTCCGGCTTCCTCCTTTCCAGGGCATGCTTTTTCCGGCGCAGCCAGTCCCGCAGATACAGAAACGGCGCCCGGAGAGGATACAGCCCCACCCACAGCCTGCCGTAAAGCCGGCAGCAGGGGGAGGACAGGGAAAGCTGTCTGCCCCCACGCTCCATACCCGTAAGCACCCCCAGAATCTGGCTGTCGGTAATGCCGTATTCCCGCCGGGCGCAGTTGTCGCCGCAAAACACGTAGCCGTCCGCCTCCACCCGGACGATCCGGTGCAGCACATACTGACCGGTTTTCCGCTGGTACAGGGCAATATCATAGTTGTTCAGCCTGCCGGCAGGCCGTTCAATCACCAGCAGATCCCGTCCCTGCCGGATCAGGGGCCGCATGCTGACCCCCACGCTGGTATACACCAGGACGCCCCGTTCTTCCAGCTCCTGCCGGATGGAGGAATGCTCAGTCATCGATGGCACCGATCTGCCGCAGCTGGTCAAGCACCCTGTCCACATCCCCGGCAATCTGCTCCGTAGGGGCGTCATACTGCTGCGCCAGCCGGTGGATGATCTGCTCCCGGTCCGCTCCCTCCTCCAGGCAGCCGATGATCCGGGCAGCAGTCCGGTTGGTACGGATCATACCCGAAAATGCCGCAGCGCCGGTGGATACCACCAGACTTTCCTCTCCGTTGTGATGCACGAGAAACCCCTTGTTCAGCTTCATTGTACTCATCCCTTCATTCCGTTATAGGCCACCTGTGCCGCCTGAAGCTCCGGCGTACAGCTCAGCCGGTACAGCTTTACCTGACCCAGAAGCCTGTCCACCAGCCCCAGTGTCTGCTCCAGCGCCCGGGCATTTGCCGGCCGGTATACCTGCTGGAGGAGCACAGGGTACCCCTCCCGGGCAGTAATGGGGCAAATGGTATTTTCCGCCCCCCGGGACAGGATGCAGACCGCCTTCAGCGGCACAGACAGATTCTCCCCCAGCCGGTGCTTGCCGTTGTAGGGCGTGCCGCAGACCAGGACACCGGCATCCGTCAGCCGGAGCATGGGCTTGTCGTCATTGACCATCACCGCACGGCTGCCCAGCAGCTCCCGCCAGAGCCGGGTGTGGGTGGATTTCCCCGTACCGCTTTTGGCGGTGAACAGATAGGCTTCACCGTCCACGGCCACGGCGGAGCCGTGCATCAGCATGGTGTCATAGGCGGGCATCCGCTCTGCAAGCTGCCGGTACAGCGCCAGCTCCTCCAGATAAGCATCCGGGAAAGCACGGGGAGCAACGCCCAGGCGGCGATCCTCCGAAGCGGACTTTTCCCGTTCCAGGGCGATGTCCGCCGGTGTGGTGCAGAGGGTAAGCTCCGGTTCCCCCTCCCAGCGATATGCGTCCCAGTAGGCATGCACATCCGGGTACAGGCTTTCGATGGCGATGATCCGCTCTGCGATCCGGTAGGTTCCTGTATACATAGCCGGCTCCTTTGTGTTTGATTGCTTATATTTTAGCATATTTCCGGGAAAAAGTAAAGACGGGGAACGGGATTGGTTTCTGTGACCGGCTTCAGTTACACAGCACCGCCGTCTTGGGGAGACAACCCCGGGACGCAATTATAAGTGATTTACTGCTATGCGAGAGACAACCTCTTTAAGAGGGGAGAGAGCGCATCAAAGATGCTTATTCTCTCCCCTCTCAACGGTTTTCTCTCGCGCTCTCTTTTCCACAGCTCTCCCCTCTCTTTGGGGAAACGAGCCGGCCTTGCATTTCCCACGATTTCAGGCGCAAGATATTGTTTTGCACCGTCTTGTGCAGCATCCTGGGAACGTGCAGCGCTGCACCGTGCCCCTAGGGGGTTGGGGAAGCAGGAAAGTGGGGGACTGGGGGAGAAAACCCAGAAGGGGAAGGGGGATTGCAGCTGTGCTGCGCCCCTTTCCCTGGGTTGTCTCCCCAAGCTAAAAGTAAAACGCTCATGCGTAAATGCCCCAAAACATCAGCAACCCCCTCCTGCGTGCGCCATGCACCCAGAGCATCAATGGGGCCGGCGGGTGGGCAGCAATGCCGCCACCAGGGGAACCGCAAAGCTGAGCCCCACCGCCCGGAGCAATGCGGCACGGGACAGGGCCACGGTGGAGAACACCGCCTGGAGCGCCGGCACATAGATCGCCCCCAGCAGGCACAGCAGGGACA
>JALELB010000020.1 GCA_022768805.1 Ruminococcus sp. | reverse complement strand
AGCTGGGCGGATTTCACCAGCTTTGCACCGAAGGGCAGCAGCAGCTCTCCCTGCTTGGTCTGGCGCTGATTCTCCATCTGGCTCATGGCCAGGATTCTGGACAGCAGCTCCGGGGTGGTGATGACCGTGGTCAGGTCGTAGTCGGTAAATTCCCCGTACAGGGCCGCCAGATCCTCATAGCCAAAGCCGGCGGAGGCGTCGGCGAGCCCTGCGGGGGTGGTGTCTGCATACAGGGTGTCCAGCGCCTGCCTGGTGACGGCGTTTGCAAGCCGCATGCCGATGGAGCGCAGGGTTACGGCGAACACGTCCAGCTTCTGCTGCCGGATTACCTCGTAGGAGGCGGTGATGAGTCTGCCGAATTTGGTCATGGACACGGTGCTGTCCGCCAGGGTAATGGCGGTGGCAGGCAGGGTGCCTCCCTCGCTGGTGGTGGTGGAAAAGCCGCTGGCGCCGTCGTTAATGGTAAAGGGGGTGTAGCTGGGGGCTGTGGTCTTGGTTTCTACCGCAACCAGCTCCGTGAGAATGGAATCCCGCATGCCGGAAAGAATCGCCCGGCGGATAAACTCCGGAAACAGCACGGCGCTTTCCGTGGTGGTGAAGAATTTCTCCACCCGGTCGCAGCCGGGACCGCTGAGGTGAATGTCAAAGCGCTTCAGCTGACGCTCAAAGGCGTCCAGCTTCCCCAGGGGGGAATCCGCATATGCGGCGGAGGGGTCCAGCTCCTCCAGTGCCTGGGAGAAGGACTTCCCGGTCAGATTGTACATGCTCTTTTCCAGCTTGATGGTGTCATACATGGTTTGCTTCCTCCTTCATGATTTTCAGTTCCAGTTCCTTTGCCTGTGCGTTCTTGAGTCTTGCCTCTGCAAGCTCAACTTCGTCCTGGAGATTGATATTGTCCCACTCCACCGCCACCGGCTCGTCAATGCCGTACTGGATTTCCAGGTACAGCCGGGCGATCCGGCGGATTACCGGGGTCAGCAGCCGGCGGAAATATTCCAGCTCTGAGGTGAGAATATCCGCCTGCTGGGAGGACATGCGCTCCGTGCTGGACCAGGACAGCCCCAGCAGGAACGGGGGGATGGACAGCTTGGATACCAGCTGCTCCAGCAGCTGCCGCACCGGTATATTGGTGTCAAACAGCTGGTTTTCGGCGCCGATGACCTTGATGTCCACATCCCCCACCGCAACGAAATCCCGGATTTCTCCGCAGCGTGCCGCAGCCATGCCGTCGCTCCATTCCCGGGCGATCTGTTTTGCATGCTCTGCGGCAAAGGCACGCTCTGTGCCGTCTGCGCCGGGTTTATAGGTAACCGCATAGCGAACGCTGCCGGCACGGTCGTAATTCTGACCGATGCATTCGTAGATGCGGAGCAGAATCCCGCTCAGGGCGGGCAGTCCCGCCAGCAGGGAGCGTCCGTAGGGGGATCCCGGCGGCGGATTCAGTGCGGAATAGACGATCAGCTCCGGAAAGGGCAGCTTCAGCTGCTCCTCTCCCCGGTGCCGGATAAATTCCGGCTTCAGGGGCGACCGGCCGGAACGCACCTCCAGTCCGGTAAGACTTCCGTTGGCAAGTCCGGCAACCTGCATAGTCTCCCGGTCGATCAGCAGCTCTCCCACAGCGCTGCCGTAGGTGAGCAGATTGTCCAGAAAGCAGTCCGTGAATGCAGGCAGGGATAGCCCCGTCAGTCCCACGGGCACATTTTCGGAGAAAGAATCCAGCAGCTTCTGGACAGCCTGATTCTTGCATGTGATGCGGTATCCGCCCGTAAGACGCACGATCTTGGTGATGGCAGCGTCCAGGATGGGCACCTGATGCCGCAGCCCCTCGTACAGCGCCTTTTCTGTGGGATCGATGGCAAACCGGTGCCGGAGGGATGGCTCCGGACGGACGGTCTGCATCAGTACCGGCTGCATGGGGGCGGATGAGGCAGATGATTTCACAATAAACCTCCTGTTCTGACAGAATGAGCGGTATTCCGGCATTGTTCCACGTGGAACAATGCCGGTCTTTTACATCAGCCGCCGGAATGTTCCACGTGGAACATTCCCTGACTCCGGGAAAGGGATGCCACAAAAAACGGCGATTTTTCTTCCTTTGCAAGGATGGTGCTGACAAAGTAGCGCAGGTCGTCCATGGCGTGGTCATGCTCCTTGAGGGGCACATCCCCGCCGGCCTTTTCGTTCCACTGATACAGGGAGAATTCCCGGATGCAGTCGGTGCAGCTTATGTGAATCCGGATTCTGCCGGATTTCAATGCGTCGCTGACCCGGCGTATGCCGCTGAGCACGTCGTTTTTTGCCGCAATGACCCGGAAGCTGCCGTGGCGGCGGATGCATTCTATAAAGCTGGCTGCGGAGGGGTCGATTACAACGCAGTCAATATTCCGTCCGCCGCACAGCTGCTCCAGGGCGGCGTAGTGCTCCTCGTCCGTGCGAGAAATACCGGTTTTCCGGGAGTCGTAGTAGTATTCCCCCAGCCGGTACCAGATGCCCCCGGCTTCTCCCCACAGCCCCATGGAGGTGGGATTCACCGTGCCGTAATCGCAGGAAACCACGAACCGGGTGCAGGCCGGCGGATCCGCAAACAGGTGGGAATCCCTCCGGAACATGGGGTACACCAGACCGCTGGAGGCAGTCCATTTTCCGAGTATGAACCGGTCGTAGAATACCCCGGCGTAAAGCCGACGGTACCGGGCCCGGATTTTCGGGGTCAGGGACAGGTTGTCCTCCATGGTGAAGTGTAGGTACAGGGCATTTTTCTCCTTTGCCTTGCAGATCCACTCCTGGTAAAACCAGTGGTAGGGGTGATCCGGGTTGCAGTTGAACCAGAGCCGGGAGCCGCTGACGGAGCACCGGGCAATGGCCTGTTCCACGAAGGAACGGGGCATCAGCGCCACCTCGTCCAGGAATACCCCCGCAAGGGTGATGCCCTGAATCAGGGCGGCGGAGGATTCGTCCTTTCCTCCGAACAGATAGAACCGGTTGCAGCGGCCCTGCATGCAGATGTCCAGGTAGTTTTTGCTGATCTTTTCGATGCAGGTAAAGCCCAGATCCCCCAGCATTTCCACCAGGGGCTTCACCACATTCCGCTTCAGGGCGGTGACGGTTCTGCCGCAGATGGCGAAGCTCTGTCGGTGAAAGGTGGTCATGGCCCAGCTGACAAACCCCAGGGACATGGCGGTGGTTTTGCCGCTGCGGACTGCCCCGTCACAGATGATGGCGTCGTAGCCGCTGGTTTCCCGGCGGCTCCACCAGCCGGCGGCAAGGGATTGCTTTTTGGAAAAGGCCTTAAACTCCATCTTCCGCATCCTCTCCGCCCCCGGCCAGCGCCGCCAGCAGGGAACGGGCGGTTTCGCCGCTGTCAGCGGAGGATGCATATTCATACATCCGCTCCAGCGCCCGCTGCCGGTCGAAAAATTTGATCTCCAGCCCGCCGCCCTTCACCTTTTTGATTTCCGACACGTTGAACAGATCCAGCCGGGACAGCTGCTCTCCGGTCATGGGCTCCTCGCTCAGCAGCAGAGCCAGCGCATCATTCGCCGTACCGAAGGCAAGCCGCTCCAGCCCCGCCCGGACCTGGTGCCTGGGGTCGATCCGGGGCATCCGGGTCAGCCGCTGTATCAGTCGCTGATACTGTGGCATACCTAAAATTTCCAAACCCTCTCTGAATGCGGACTCCGGGGGAAATCCCGCACCCCGGGCAGCTTCGGAAATATTCCCCAGCATGGCATACAGGCTGCAGAACTGCCTGCGCATCCGTTTTGTCTGATCCGGCATAAAAAATCGCCTCCTTTTCAATGTGGCGGTGTGTTACCGCTCATGTATGCTCCGGAAAGGAGGGCTTTTTGTACGTCTATGTACAACTGAATGAAAAAATCGAAGAAATGCAGCGATATTTCCGTCAAAAACGTTCTTTTTCATAAAATTTCAGAAAAAACACTTGACAGTGCTGCCCGGATACGATATAATATTTTAGTGCAAGGTTTCTCTGCGCCTGCGGGGAAATTTTTTACAGGTAACATTGCGGCAATGCCGCATGACAAAGCGATAAAAAGGAGGTACAGCAATGAAAAGAACATACCAGCCGAAGAAGCTCCACAGAAAAAAGGAGCATGGCTTCATGAAGAGAATGGCAACCAGAGCGGGTAGAAAGGTTTTAGCTCGTAGGAGAGCAAAGGGCAGAGCAAAATTGACCTACTAACGAGTCAGACCACAACAATGCTTGTGGTCTTTTTATTTATTTGACGAAGGCCGCATAAGGCGGAATTCTGAGAAAAGGAACTGTATGCTTCACACGGTAATGTTAAACCAGAATAAGGATTTTCTTGCCCTGTATAAGCGGGGAACCTGTATTCCTCTGCGGCATGTGGTGCTGTATGTGCGCCGCAACCGGTTCGGCTTCAACCGGCTGGGGGTGACCGCCGGCAAGAAAATCGGCAACGCCGTATGCCGCAACCGGGCCAAGCGGCTGATCCGCCAGGCCTATCGGGAGACGGAAGCGCTGCTGCCCTGCGGTCTGGATCTTGTGATCGTTGCCCGGTCCTCTATTCTGCAGATCAAGTCTCCGGAGCTGACCGCCCTGCTTGCGGGCAAGGGTCTGCGCCAGATCCGGGCCACAGTGGTCCAGGACCCGCAGAAGTCATGAAACATGCGGCCATGCTGCTGATCCGGTTTTACCGGAAGTGCATATCTCCGCTGCTGCCCCGCTGCTGCAAATACTACCCCTCCTGTTCCGCCTATGCTCTGGGCGTTATCGAACGGTTCGGGTTTTTCCGCGGCATGTGGCTGGCTCTGTGGCGGCTGCTGCGGTGCAATCCCTGGAGCAAGGGCGGATTTGATCCCGTGCCGCAGAAGTTTGATATTCTGGGGAGGCATACGCCGGCGGATTTCCCGCCGGAGGACAACTAAGAAGGCGTAAGCCGCAGGAGGGTCAATTTGTTCGATTTGATAGCGATTCCACTCGGCTGGATCATGAACCTGGTCTATGGAGTGGTTAAGGATTACGGCGTTTCCATTATCATTTTTACGCTGATTATCAAAATGCTGACGTTCCCCGTCAGTTATAACCAGCAAAAGAATATGGCAAGGATGCAGGCCATCAACCCAAAGCTTGCCAAGCTGAAGAAAAAGTATCCCAATAATCCGGAGAAGATGCAGGAGGAGCAGTACCGCATCTACCAGGAGGAGGGCATCAACCCGATGGCAAGCTGCCTGCCCACCCTGCTGACTATGATTATCATCATGGGCGTGTGGAAGGTAGTGTGTCAGCCGCTGACCCATATTCTGCGGCTTGGGGGAGATGTGGCACAGGCACAGACCCTGCTCACCGACTGGCTCACCCAGAACAATATTACGGAAAAGGCGCTGACTGCCCGTCCGGAGCTTGTGATTCTCAAATACGCAAAGTCCAACCCGGAAATTTTCAGCAGTCTGCCGGGCTTCACAGAGGTTGTACAGGGCTTTAACAATACGGTGCTGCGGCTCATTGACCTGGGCGCACAGCCCACCCTCAGTCCCGAGGGCGGCTGGACTTCAGCGGCAGTGGCCCTGGCTAGCATTCCGTTTATTTCCGGACTTTTGCAGCTGGGGATGACCATTTACACCCAGGTGCGCCAGAAAAAACTGAATCCGGATGCGCCCAGCATGGGGGGCATGAACCTGATGCTCTACATCATGCCCATCTTTTCTGTGGTAATGGCATTCTCCATGCCTGCCGGCGTGGGCTTTTACTGGATCTTCTCTTCCCTGTTCAGCCTGATCCAGACTGTGGCGCTGAACCAGTATTTCACGCCGGAGCGGTCTGCAAGGATTGCCGCAAAGGCAAGGGAAAAGGCAAGCCGGAAAAAACCCGGACTGTACCAGCGGATGATGGAGCAGCAGCAGGCTATGCTGGCGGAGCAGAACGGAGACGGCCGCCGGGCAGTGATGCAGCGGAGCGCCGCCAACCGGGTGGATTATTCCGACGAGGAAGAGGCGGAGGGCATGAGCCGTGCCGAGCTTCAGGAATATAACCGTCAGCGGATTAACGAAGCCAGAAAGCGTATGGAAGAAAAGTACGCCAATGATCAAACCGAGTAAGCAAGCAATGCCGCACAGCCCTTGTGCGGTGTTGTCATACATGCCTGAGACATAATTCTGAAAGGGGGAGATGGCGCCGCCGGAGCGGATCCGCCATCTATATCGGTATGATTGAGATTTTTGTTGCAAAAACCGTGGAGGAGGCCAAGGAACAGGCGGTCAGCGCATTCGGCGCACCTGCCTCTGAAATCCGGTTTGAAATTCTGGAGCAGCCCCGCCGGGGACTGTTCGGCAAGCTCAAGGGGGAAGCAAAGGTAAAGGCGGAATATGAGCCCCTGATGCAGCAGACCCCCGTGCGGGAGGCACCTGCTGCCCCGGTCAGCGCACCGGCACCCCAGCCGGCACCCGCCGTATCCCAGCCGGAGGCAGTTGCAGAAACACCTGCAGCTGCGCCTGCTGAACAGCCTGTTGCAGAGCAGACTGCTGAAGCAGCCGCACCGGCGGAAGCCCTTCCGGAGACGGAAGCTGCCCCTGTGGAGCTGAGCGAAGAGCAAGCTGCAAAGGCGGAGCATGCAAGAAGCTATGTGGCATCCATCCTCCGGAGCATGGGTCTGTCGGATGCATCCACCATGACGGTGACGGAAAGCGGCGTGACCCTGACCTTTGACGGAGACGGCAGCGGCACCATTATCGGCCGCCGGGGAGAGACCCTGGACGCTCTGCAATATCTGGCCTCCATGGTTTCCAACAAGGGGGATAAGGAATATTTCCGGATTTCCATCGACAGCTGCGGCTATCGGGAAAAGCGCCGGAAGACCCTGATCGAGCTTGCCCACAAGATCTCCAGGAGCGTGCTGCGCACCGGACGATCCACCACCCTGGAGCCAATGAACCCCTATGAGCGCCGGATTATTCACTCCGCCGTGTCGGAGATCGAGGGCGTTACCTCCCGTTCCACCGGTGAGGAGCCTTATAGAAAGGTTATTATTTCCAGCACCAATCCCCGCAAGGGCGGTGAGCGCCGGGGCAGAAATGACCGTGACCGGCGCCGGAGAAATCCGGATGGGCCCAGAAAGCTGGATCTTGCAACCAGCTTCGAGAAGGATTACAAGCGCCCCAAGCCGGAGGATGAGCTGAACGCCGGTCTGTACGGAAAAATCGAATTTTAAGCGAACCTCGGTTCGCCGAAAACGGGCGGCTTTTGCCGTCCATTTTTGTGTAAAGGAGCAGCCTATGTCAACCATCGCCGCTATTTCCACCCCTAATGCTGTGGGGGGCATCGCCGTGATCCGGATTTCCGGTCCGGATGCACTTACGGTTGCGGAGCGTGTGTTCACCCCCGCCAACGGAAAGCCCGTGTCCGCAATGGCCGGCTATACCTGCGCATACGGCACCGTCCGGGATCAGGCAGGCAATCCCCTGGACGATGTGGTGCTCACCGTGTTCCGGGCGCCCCACAGCTATACCGGGGAGGATACGGCGGAGCTTTCCTGCCACGGGGGGCTGTTTCTGTCCCGGCAGGTGCTGCGGCTTTGCTTTGCTGCCGGTGCGGAGCCTGCGGGGCCCGGAGAATTCACCAAACGAGCCTTTCTGGCAGGGAAGCTGTCCCTGACCCAGGCGGAATCCGTTATGGATCTGATCTCCGCCCGGGGGGATGCGGAACTGCGCTGCGCCCGATCCCTCCGGGAGGGTGCCGTGTTCCGCCGGATTCATGCCTGCACGGACCGGCTGGTGGAGCTGCTCAGCGATCTGGCGGCCTGGGCGGATTATCCGGAGGAGGATATACCCAGCGTAGAGCCGGAGAATCTTTGCGCATCCCTCACCGGGCTGCACGCAGAGCTTTCCGCCGTTGCTGCCACCTATGATTACGGGCGGATTCTCCGGGAGGGCATCAATACGGTGATCGTGGGTCGCCCCAACGTGGGGAAATCCACCCTGATGAACCGGCTCAGCGGCTTTGAGCGAAGCATCGTGACGGATGTGGCAGGTACCACCCGGGATGTGGTGGAGGAAAGCGTGCGGCTGGGAGATCTGACCCTACGGCTCTCGGACACCGCCGGGCTGCGGGATACTGCGGACCGGGTGGAGCAGATCGGCGTGGAGATTGCCTATCGCCGGCTGGAGGATGCAGAACTGGTTTTGGCTGTGTTTGACAGCACTTCTCCCCTGCAGCCCCAGGATCAGGAGCTTATTAACCGGATCGGAAATCGCAGGGCGGTGGCAGTATGCAACAAAAGCGATGTTGGCGCTTTGCTGGATATGCAGGAGCTTGACCGGCATTTTGACTATGTGATTCCCCTTTCTGCCAAAACCGGAGAGGGTATGGACAAGCTGTCCGCCGCCTTGCATGCTCTGTTCCTGGCGGATGCTCCGGATCCCCAGGCGGGGGTTCTGTCTAACGAGCGGCAGAAGCATTGCGTAATGGCCGCCCTGGAGCAGCTGTCCGCCGCCATTTCCGCCGTCCGGGCAGGCGAGCCTCTGGACTGTGTGACTGTATTGCTGGAGGACGGGGCGAATGTGCTGCTGGAGCTGACGGGAGAGCGTGCAACAGAGGCTGTTGTGGAACAGGTTTTTGCCCGTTTCTGTGTCGGAAAATAGTATTGTTCCACGTGGAACAATGAGAAACAGAGTCATAAAAATGTTCCACGTGGAACATTTTAAGGTTTGGAGTTGAAATCATGGAAAAGCCACTGGGAAGCTATGATGTAATTGTGGTGGGCGCAGGGCATGCGGGTGTGGAGGCTGCGCTTGCTGCAGCCCGGCTTGGATGCCGCACCGCCATGTTCACCATTTCCCTGGATCAGATTGCAAATATGCCCTGCAACCCATCCATTGGCGGTACTGCCAAGGGGCACCTTGTCCGGGAAATCGATGCATTGGGCGGAGAAATGGGCAAAGCGGCGGATGCAACTTTTATCCAGAGTCGGATGCTGAACCGGGGCAAGGGACCGGCTGTGCACAGTCTCCGGGTTCAGGCGGACAGGGTTGCCTACCACTGTTATATGAAGCAGGTTTGTGAGCAGCAGGAAAATCTGGACATCAAGCAGGGTGAGATCATCGAAGTATTGGCTGAAAAGGGTGCCGTATGCGGCGTGCGTACCCGGCTGGGCTCCGTGTATGCCGCCCGGGCAGTGGTGATCTCCACCGGCACCTACCTGCGGGGACTGATCCATGTGGGAGAATCCTCCTACCAGAGCGGCCCGGACGCCGCCCTGCCCAGCATGCTTTTGTCCGACAGTCTGCGGAAGCTGCAGATTCCTCTGCGGCGGTTTAAAACCGGAACTCCCTGCCGGGTTCATCGTCGGAGCATTGATTTTGACCGGCTGGAGCGACAGGATGGGGATCCGGACATCGTTCCCTTTTCTTTTTCCAGCGACCCCTCCGGCATGCAGAACCGGGTCAGCTGCTACATTGCCTACACCAATGCGGAAACCCATAGGGTGATCCGGGCAAATCTGCACAGATCTCCCATGTATTCCGGTCGGATTGAGGGTGTGGGACCCCGTTACTGTCCCTCCATTGAGGACAAAATCGTGCGGTTTCCGGATAAGGAAAGGCACCAGCTGTTTATCGAACCAATGGGGCTGAATACGGACGAATTTTATCTCCAGGGCATGTCCTCCTCCCTGCCGGAAGAGGTTCAGCTGGCGTTTCTGCGGACCATCAAAGGGCTTGAACGTGTAGAAATCATGCGGCCTGCCTATGCCATCGAATATGACTGCTGTGATCCCACCGCCCTGTCCCCCTCCCTGGAATTTCGCTGTCTGCATGGTCTCTTCGGGGCTGGCCAGTTTAACGGAAGCTCCGGGTATGAGGAGGCGGCTGCCCAGGGTCTGATGGCCGGGATCAACGCTGCCAGAATGATTCAGGGGAAATCGCCGGTGGTTCTTGACCGGGGGACTGCCTATATCGGCACTTTGATTGACGATCTGGTCACCAAGGGCTGTAATGAGCCCTATCGGATGATGACCTCCCGGAGTGAATATCGACTGATTCTGCGGCAGGATAATGCGGATCAGCGGCTTACGGGCATCGGCCATGAAATAGGGCTGATTTCTGAGGCGAGATATGGGGCACTTTGCACCAAGGCCCGTGGGATCACCCAGGAAATCAAGCGGGTTCAGCACTGCAACATTGCCCCTTCGGCAAAGCTGGCAGAGTTCCTGGAGAACCACGGTACTGCGCCCCTTTCCACCGGCTGCAAGCTGGCTGATCTGATTCGTCGTCCCCAGTTGGGCTATGGCATGCTGGCCCCCTTTGACCCGGAACGGCCCCTTCTTGGGGAGGATGTGGGGCAGCAGGTGGAATTGGAGATCAAATATGCCGGATATATCGAAAAACAGCTGGCTCAGGTGGAGCAGATGCGGGGGCTGGAGAGCAAAACCCTGCCGCCGGACACGGATTACAGCCAGATACGGGGTCTGCGGCTGGAGGCCGGGGAGAAGCTGAACCGGCTCAAGCCCATCAATATTGGCCAAGCCAGCCGGATTTCCGGGGTTTCCCCGGCAGATATTTCTGTGCTGCTGGTATGGCTTTCGCAAAGGGGGAAAGAGCATGCTGCCGGATTATGAGCATGCAAAGGCGCTTTTTGGCCGATACGGCCTGGAGCTGAGTGCCGGATGCTATGAAAAGCTGGACTACTATGCATCGTTTCTGGTGGAGTATAACCAAAAGGTGAATCTGACTGCGCTGACTGCACCGGAGGAAATCCTCATCAAACATTTTCTGGACAGCATGCTGCTGACACGGCACGTCCAGATTCCACTTGGGGCAAGCCTGATCGATGTGGGAACCGGCGCCGGTTTTCCCTCCGTGCCGGTGCTTCTTCTTCGGGAGGATTTGCAGCTCACCTTGTTGGACAGCCTGAACAAGCGAATTGTGTTTTTGCAGCAGTTGGCGGAAAAACTGGGAATCCGGGTTCGCTGCATTCATGCCCGGGCTGAGGAGGCTGGAAGAATGCCGGAGCTGCGGGAGCAGTTTGACCTGGCCACCGCTCGTGCCGTCGCTGCCATGCCCGTATTGACCGAATACTGCATCCCCTTTGTGAAGCCCGGCGGCATCTTCGTTGCCATGAAGGGTCCCTCGGAGCATGCCTCCGACGCATCCCATGGGTCAGCGAAGTTGGGTGGTACTGATCCCTATGAGGTTGATTACACGCTGGAGGAGGATGCACGCCGACTGATCTGCATCCGAAAAATATCGCAGACTTCAACCAAATATCCTCGCAACAGCAGTCAGATCAAAGCAAAACCACTGATTTAATCGCTGGAAATGTTGGGAAATCCGCTTATTTCATTGAAGTAAGCGGATTTTTGTATTGGAAAAACTGCATATTTCCTGTTACAATTGTTTTACGGACAACCGTGGAAAGGAGCAGAAAATGGGCACATTTCTAGACTTTGCGAGAGAAAAAAGTACGACTAAGGTGATTCAGGTCGCACCGGAGCTGATCCTGCCGAATCCCCATCAGCCCCGGGCGGAATTTGAGGAGGTGGACATCCTATCCCTGGCGGAAAGCATTGAACAGAACGGTTTGCTGCAGCCACTATCCGTCCGGCGTTTGCCGGAAGGGTATGAGTTGATTGCAGGGGAACGGCGGCTACGAGCCGCAAAGGAGTTGAAGCTGGCAACTGTACCTTGCATCGTGTTTGACGTATCGGACCGGACCTCTGCCATTCTGTCACTGGTAGAGAATATCCAGCGGCAGAACCTGAATTTTTTTGAGGAGGCGGCAGCGATCCAGCAGCTGATTCTCACCTACGGCATGACCCAGGAGGATGCGGCAGTAAAGCTGGGTCGGGCGCAGAGTACCATTGCGAATAAGCTGCGGCTGCTGAAAATCAGCGAATCACACCGGGCGCTGATTCTGAAGTATGGACTGACGGAACGGCATGCAAGAGCGCTGCTGAAGCTATCCTCCCTTGAGGACAGAGAGACAGTGCTGCAGCAGGTAATCAAACGAAAACTGAATGTGGAGAAAACGGAGCGCCTGATAACAGATCTCCTGGATCAGCAGAAAGAGCGGGAAAGCTACCGGAAGCGAAGCCCTTTTTTCCGGAATGTACGTATTTTTGTCAACACTATTCAGAAGGCAGTGGAGACAATGCAGGCGGCGGGAATTGCTGCGGATGCACGGAAAATCCAGCACGATGACTTTGTAGAATACCGGGTTTACATACCGGTTGTGAAGTAATTGTTCCACGTGGAACAATTTCGACAAGTCTGCATGTTCCATGTGGAATGTTCCACGTGGAACATTTTTTTGCAAACGTCTTTACAAGACCGCCTCTGCATGCTATAATAATATTGAAATGGAAGGAGGCGGTAAGATGGGACGTGTTTTTGCAGTCGCTAATCAAAAGGGCGGCGTCGGAAAAACCACTACGGTTGTGAATCTTGCTGCATATCTGGGATCCCGGGGCAAGAAAGTGCTTTGCGTGGACATTGATGCCCAGGGCAATACCACTACCGGTTTCGGCATACAAAAAAAGGGGCTGGAGGTATCCTCCTACGATGTCCTGCTTGGAAAAGCACGGATCCAGGAGGCAGTTATCAACAGCGAATTCCAGAATGTGAGCGTCGTTCCGGCGGTTTCGGCGCTGGCTGGCGGGGAAATCGAAATGATCGAGCTGGATAACCGGATGAACCGGTTGAAAATGCAGCTCCTGACCTGTCGGATGGATTATGATTTCGTGTTTATTGATTGTCCTCCCTCGCTGAGTTTGATGACTGTAAACGGTCTTGTGGCCTGTGATAAGCTGATTATCCCTATGGAAGCGGAATTCTTTGCCCTTGAAGGATTATCCCAGTTGTCGGATACCATGCGGATTGTTCGTTCTAAATACAATCCGGGGCTTGACATCCAGGGAATTCTGTTTACCATGTTCGATGCCCGGCTGAACCTGTCCAACCAGGTTGTAGAGGAAGTGGAAAAATATTTTCCCGGAAAGGTATTCAAAACAAAGATTCCGAGAAATGTTCGGCTTTCAGAGGCTCCAAGCCACGGCAAGCCGGTGATGTATTACGACAAGAGTTCAAAAGGTGCAGAAGCCTATGAGCTGCTGGGACATGAGATTCTTGGGGAACCGCTTGTAATCCAGCAGAAACGACGTCTTTTCGGGCGTTAGAAAGGAGAGCAAAATGGCGAAAGGCGGTTTGGGAAGAGGTTATGAAACCCTGTTCTCGGACAATACCACAGAGGTTCAGAATGTGTCAACGCTTCGGGTGGCAGAGATTGAACCGAACCGGGATCAGCCCCGGAAAACCTTTGATGACAGCGCAATTGCCGCACTGGCTGATTCTATACGGGAGCATGGCATGCTCCAACCGATTCTGGTTCGACCCCTGGAGAACGGCTCCTATCAGATTGTTGCGGGAGAGCGTCGCTGGCGGGCAGCCCGGATGCTGGGCCTTGAGGAGGTGCCGGTTACTATCCGTGCCATGACCGATCAGGAAACCATGCAGATTGCGCTGATCGAGAACTTGCAGCGGGAGAATCTGAACCCCATTGAAGAAGCCCTTGGATACCAGGAGCTGATGGATCAGTTCGGCATGACCCAGGAGGGTATTTCCAAAATTGTGGGGCGATCCCGATCAGCTGTGGCAAATTCCCTGCGGCTTCTGCAGCTGCCGGAGCCCATTCAGCAGTATTTGCAGGAGGGTTCCATCACGGTTGGACATGCAAAAGCCCTGGCTGGCTTTACCGATGAGGAGGCCATGCTTGCATGTGCTGCACGGGCGGCAGAGGGACAGCTGACAGTTCGGGCCATTGAAAAGCTGGCTGCAGCTCCCACGGAACACCTGTTAAAGCCGGATCGGAGACGGGACAGCTACTACAAGGAAATGGAGCTGAGCCTGAGCAGCTCTTTGGGCAGAAAGGTTAAAGTGGATCAGGGCAGAAAAAAGGGTGTTCTGATCCTGGAGTATTATGATAAAGAGGATCTGGCGGCACTGGCGGAGAAGCTGACACATTGAAAACCTGCCTGAAACCGGGCTTTGAGACGCATAGCATATGATGGGGAACACAATTGTTCCACGTGGAACAAATTCTATACAGGAGAGTAAATCATGATTGATATGAAGTTGATCCGGACAAATCCGGAACTGGTCAAGGAAAACATCAAAAAGAAATTTCAGGATGAAAAGCTGCCGCTGGTGGACGAGGTTGTGGAACTGGACAAGCAGTACAGAGAAACCAAGGTGAAGAGCGATGCACTGCGGAACCAGCGCAAGACCATCAGCAAGGCTATCGGCGGGCTGATGGCAAAGGGGCAGAAGGAGG
This sequence comes from Ruminococcus sp., assembly GCA_022768805.1. Classification (GTDB taxonomy): domain Bacteria; phylum Bacillota; class Clostridia; order Oscillospirales; family Ruminococcaceae; genus Ruminococcus_F. Next base: position 34,533 of record JALELB010000020.1, on the reverse strand, counting down.
AAGCGGAGGCGAAGAAGGCGGAGGTTGCAGAGCTTGCCAAGGAACTTGCCGAGTCCGAAGCCCTGGAAACCGATCTGGAGGCTCGGATTCGCAAAATCATGCTGGTGATTCCCAATATCATTGACGAAACGGTGCCCATCGGCAGGGACGACAGCGAAAACGTAGAGGTGGAGCGTTTCGGCGAGCCCTTTGTGCCGGACTTTGAGGTGCCCTACCATGTGGAGATTATGGAGAAGCTCCACGGCATTGACATAGACAGCGCACGGAAAACCAGCGGCAACGGCTTCTACTACCTTTGCGGCGACATTGCCCGGCTCCACTCCGCCATTCTTTCCTACGCCCGGGATTTCATGATTGACCGGGGATTTACTTACTTCATTCCTCCCTATATGATCCGCAGCGACGTGGTCACCGGGGTCATGAGCTTTGCGGAAATGGAGGGCATGATGTACAAGATCGAGGGTGAGGATCTGTACCTGATCGGCACCAGCGAGCACTCCATGATCGGTCGGTTCATTGACACCATCCTGCCGGAGGAATCCCTGCCCCAGACCCTTACCAGCTATTCCCCCTGCTTCCGGAAGGAGGTTGGCGCCCACGGCATCGAGGAACGGGGCGTGTACCGGATACACCAGTTTGAAAAGCAGGAAATGATTGTTGTCTGCAAGCCGGAGGACAGCAAGGCCTGGTTCGTGAAGCTCTACCAGAACACCGTGGACTTCTTCCGGAGCCTGGATATTCCGGTGCGCACCCTGGAGTGCTGCTCCGGAGATCTGGCAGACCTGAAGGTGAAGAGCATCGACGTGGAGGCCTGGTCCCCCCGCCAGAAGAAGTATTTCGAGGTGGGTAGCTGCTCCAACCTGGGGGATGCCCAGGCACGCCGACTGGGGATCCGGGTCAAGGGCGCAGACGGGGAGAAGTACCTGGCCCACACCCTGAACAATACGGTGGTTGCACCGCCCCGTATGCTGATTGCCTTCCTGGAAAACAATCTGAATGCGGATGGCTCTGTACGGATTCCGGAGCCGTTGCGGATGTATATGGGCGGCAAGGATGTTATTCGATAAAACAATTACTTTTCGGGGTGCAGGTTGCTGTGCCCCGAAATTTTTTTGAAAAATCGAAAAAAAGTCTTGACAATCGAAAACCCGTGTGATATAATATTTTATGTTATCACGCTAGTGCTGGTGTAGCTCAGTTGGTAGAGCAGCTGATTTGTAATCAGCAGGTCGGGGGTTCGAGTCCGTCCACCAGCTCCATCAACTGTGTGATATATGGGGGAATTCCCGAGTGGCCAAAGGGGGCAGACTGTAAATCTGTTGCTTCTAGCTTCGATGGTTCGAATCCATCTTCCCCCACCAATACCCAGAAAAACTCCGACAAAAATCGGAGTTTTTTCATTGTCAGCGGAGGTAAGCCATGTACCTGCCTATAATCCCCTGCCTCATCGCCTGGGGCAGTCTGATTCCCCTGCTGCTGGTGCTGATCGCCGGAATTCTTCTGGCAGGCAGCCTGATTCTATCCAAGCGGCGGGAAAAACGCCGGATCCCGGCGGCACAGGAGTCCCATACACCCAGCGGACCGGAATCCATGCATGCGGTGGTTACCGGCATGCGCTGCGGGGTGCTGGAAACCGGCACAGCCCAGGCTCCCGGCCACCTGGATGCCTTTGAAGCGGAGTTTTTGCTGGACAACGGCACAAAGCGGGTGCTGTTTGTGGATGAACAGACCTACGGAACCCTGCAGGAGGGGCTGTCCGGCACCCTGGTGATCCAGAACGGCTATTTTCTCGGCTTTGAGCCGGATTGGTTCATGTAAACGCCTTGCAAAGCGCAAGGCTTTTCTTATGCCCAAAGGAAAAGGGATTTTGAACATAATCAACAAAAATTGTTTATAAGTATTGTGGAGTATTACAGCTCTGAAACAGGAAAGGATGACCATTATGGTAAGAAACGATCTGCGGAATATCGCCATCATCGCCCACGTTGACCACGGCAAGACCACCCTGGTGGACGAAATGCTCAAGCAGGGGGGCGCATTCCGGGAGAACCAGAACGTGGCGGAGCGTGTCATGGACAGCAACGACCTGGAGCGTGAGCGGGGCATCACCATTCTGGCCAAGAACACCTCCGTATGCTACAACGGCATCAAGATCAACATTATCGACACCCCGGGTCATGCGGATTTCGGCGGCGAGGTGGAGCGTGTGCTGAATATGGTGGACGGGGTGCTGCTGCTGGTGGATGCAGCGGAGGGACCCATGCCCCAGACCCGGTTCGTGCTGTCTAAGGCCCTGGAGATGGGGCACAAGATCATCATTGTGGTCAACAAAATTGACCGGCCGGATGCCCGTCTGGACGAAATCGGGGACGAGGTGCTGGAGCTGCTGCTGGAGCTTGACGCCAACGATGAGCAGCTGGAAAGCCCCATCCTCTTCTGCTCCGGCAGAGCAGGCACTGCCTCTCTCAGTCAGTATGAGGAGGGCAAGGATCTGACTCCCCTGTTTGATACCATCGTCAACTACATCGAGCCGCCCCAGGGGGATGAGAATGCGCCTTTGCAGATGCTGATTTCCTCCATTGACTACAACGAATATGTGGGCAGAATCGGCATCGGCAGAATCGAGCGGGGTACCGCCCGGGTGGGACAGGCCATCACCGTAGGGGACTACCACGAAACCAGAAAGCCCTACAATGCCAAGCTGGTGTCCCTGATGCAGATTCAGGAGCTGAAGCGGGTGCCGGCGGAAACTGCTACTGTGGGAGATATCGTCTGGGTCAGCGGCATCGAGAACATCACCATCGGGGACACGGTCTGCGAAAACGGCGCCTTTGAGCCCCTGCCCTTCACCAAGATCAGCGAGCCCACCGTGGAAATGACCTTCTCCGTGAACGACAGCCCCCTTGCGGGCAGGGACGGCAAGTTCGTCACCTCCCGTCAGCTCCGGGACCGGCTGTTCAAGGAGCTGTTGAAGGATGTGTCCCTGCGGGTCAGCGAAACCGACTCCACGGACGCATTCCTGGTGGCAGGACGGGGGGAAATGCACCTGTCCATCCTCATCGAGAATATGCGCCGGGAGGGCTACGAGCTGGCGGTTTCCACTCCCCGTGTCCTGTTCCGGGACGATCACGGCAAGAAGATGGAGCCCATCGAGCGGCTGGTCATCGACGTGCCGGAGGAAAGCGTGGGCAGCGTGATGGAGAAAATGGGTACCCGGAAGGGAGAGCTCCAGTCCATGCACCCCCAGGGCAGCCGGATGCGGCTGGAGTTCCTGATCCCCGCAAGAGGCCTGTTCGGCTACAAGAGCGAATTTCTTACGGACACCAAGGGCGAGGGCATCATGAGCAGCGTGTTCGAGGGCTACGAGCCCTACAAGGGGGATATTCCTCGGCGCAGCGTGGGCTCTCTGGTATCCTTTGAAACCGGCGAATCCGTCACCTACGGCCTGTACAACGCCCAGGAGCGGGGCAGCCTGTTCATCGGCGCCGGGGTGCCGGTGTATGAGGGCATGGTGGTAGGCCAGTCCCCCAAGGGTGACGATATTGTGGTAAATGTGTGCAAGCGCAAGCATCTGACCAACACCCGTGCCAGCGGCAGCGACGATGCCCTCCGGCTGGTGCCCCCCATCAACCTGAGCCTGGAGGACTGCCTGGAATTCCTGGCGGACGATGAGCTGCTGGAGGTTACCCCCAAGAATCTGCGGATCCGCAAGCGCATCCTTAGCAATACCCAGCGTGCAAAGAACAAGGCAAAGGTGATCTGAGCCTTTACAAAAAAATCAGCCGCATCACAGGCTTCTGTGATGCGGCTTTTGTCTTAGGTGTGAAAATATTTCTGCAGCGCCTTGTATTCTCCCAGCACCAGCATGGACATATCCTTTGACAGCACCGTTTCCGGGGTGACATTCACGTTGATCACCCCGTTCCGCCGGATGGCGGCAATGTTGATGCTGTACTTTTTCCGGATATCCAGCTGCCCCACGGTTTTTCCGGTCCAGCTGTCCGGCATCTCCACCTCAAAGATGGCGTGGGAATCGTCCACCTCGATATAATCCAGAATGTGATCCGCCGTATACCGGATTGCCGTCCATTTTGCCATCTGCTCCTCCGGATACACCACCTGATCCGCCCCGTTGCGCAAAAGGAACTTTGCCTGTACATCCCGCTCTGACCGGGACACCACGAATTTTGCCCCCAGTTCCTTCAGCAGGGAGGTGGTTTCCAGAGAATTCTGGAAATCGTGGCTGATGGTGACGATGCAAACGTCAAAATCCCGCACCCCCAGGGAGGACATAAAGGCCTCGTTGGTGCTGTCCCCGATCTGTGCATTGGTCAGAAAGGGCAGCGCCCGGTTGACCCGATCCTCGTTCCGGTCCACCGCAAGCACCATATGCCCCAGATGATGCAGCTCCTGGGCAATGTGTCTGCCAAACCGGCCCAGTCCGATCAATAGAATATTCTTCATGTATGGTTACCTCCTGGCTTCGGCATGCCCAAAAATAAGCTCAGCCGAATACATAGTATCTGCCGTCGGATTTCGCCTTTGCCACAATCAGCTCATTGTCCTGCACCAGGGTTCGCTCCTCTCCGGTGTTATCGTACTGTCCGGATAAGGAAAACAGCACCACATGATGGGATTCCATGGCTCCCTCCGCATCCTGCTGAAAATCTTCTCCGAATACGCTTTTCATGGAGGAAAAGTAGCTGTCCAGGGATTCATCCGCAGCATAGGACAGCTGCAGGCTGGTGAACCGGTAGCTGGAATGTCCCTCCGTGAGAAAGCCCGTACACCGCTTCCGGAAGGACTGCTCCATGCCGTATTGATAATGCTCCTGGAGCATCTGCTCCATATATTCGTAATACACCGGGAAGATGCATGTCTTGTAGGCGTCATAATCCTGGTTGTTAATGGCGGTGAAGTATTCCTCCACCACCGCTGCGCAGTCCGGATCCAGGTTCTCCTTGTCGTACAGCACCTGCATCTGGGCTGCCGCCTCCGTGGCAGCCGGGCTGTCGGTACTGCTGCCGCAGCCTCCCAGCAGCATGGCACCTGCCAGAACCGCCGCAAGCATTCCTCGTTTCATGCCCATGCCTCCTCAGGATCCCCATTCCAGAGCCAGCAGATAGCTGTCCCCGTTCTGGATTACATACACCACATTGTTTTTCATCGTATAGCTCCGGCCGCCGGACTGGGCTTCGATGGTCACATTACTGTACACCGACGCATAGCTGATCCAGTAGGCGCTGGCACGCTTGTTCCACAGCTGGTCGGACACCTCATCCAGTCTTTCCGCCACCGCCTTGGCAGCGTTGTCGCATTCCACCCGGGTGATCTCCACCCCGGTGACCTTGTATTCGCCGCCCACCAGATCCGCCGTCTGGCTGTACAGCGCCCCCAGCAGCATATCATAGGTATACCCGGTCTGCTGCCAGTACTGCTCCGTATAGGCAAGATATTCGTTGCACAAAAGGCTCTTGTACAGCTCCGGATCCCGGGTCTGCACCGCATAATATACCCCGGCAACCTGCCTTGCCGCCTCCGGCACGATCTGATCCGGGTTAAAGGTTACGGCGATACCCTGGTAATCCAGGCTTCCGCCCTCCTCGTTTTTGCCGCATCCGGCAAGCATTGCACAGCAAAGCGCCAGGGCAATGCCTCTGAACAATTTCCCCTTCATCCTCTGCCCCTTAGTTATAGATCAGATACCACTGGTCATCCGTGTGGAACAGGAACAGCACCTGCCCCTCCTTCTTGGTCTGGGTTTCCACCCCGATAATGCCGCTGTCCGCCGGCGTCAGATAAATATTCACCGTCAGCTCATAAATGCAGTCAATCCTGTCGGAGATCCCCTCCTGGATGCTGTCCAGCATGTCCAGAATGGTGGTGATGCCCGTATAGGTCCGGGTCACCTCACAGCCCACAATGTCCACCAGGGAATAGGCAAAATCCCCGTTCATATTCTCCACCCAGCTGTCATGGGTGGCCTGTACCAGCTCAGCCGTGGTAAATTCGGAATTGTGCACGGTTTTGATGGTGTAATCCAGATACGCCGGCAGCTGTACCGACTCAAACAGCGCCGGGTCATTTTCCACAATGGAGCGGTAGTAATTGCCGATTACCTGCAAAGCCGCCTCATCCTCAAAAAACCGCTTGTCATACTGCAGGGGTACGCCGTATGCCTTCTTGTCGATCCGCAAGGTGGCGCCGTAGTCCAGATCCTCCATTGCAATTGTGGAGCCCTCCTTGCTTGAGCTGCTGTCCTTGCTGCCGCAGCCTGCAAAGCATCCGGCGCACAGCACCAGTGCAGCGCCCAGGGCGATTGCCCGTCTGATTCCCTCTCTCATAAGCCGTATCCTTTCCTTTGGGTGTATGCTATAACACCGTAAATTTCCCCATCTAACAGTAGCATAAAACCCCGTATTTGTCAAGACAGCCGGAAAGCTGCTGCTCCCCGGCTGAATCCCTATTTCGCCAACTCCCTGCGCCAATAGGCAAGGGTATCTTGGATGGTCTGTTCCAGGGGAATCCGAGGCTGCCAGCCCGTGTCCGCCTGTAGGCGGCGGATATCCGCCTCCACCACCGGCACATCCACCGGCCTCAGCTTTGCCGGGTCGGTTTCTGCCGAAATGGCTGCCTCTGACTGGGCAAGAATCTGATCCAGAATCCCCCGGATTTCCACAGCCCTTCCGCTGCCCACGTTGTAGACCCTGCCGGCGACACCTTTTTCCGCCAGCAGCACATAGGCACGCACCACGTCCCGCACGTCGGTAAAATCCCGCTTTGCGGACAGGTTCCCGATCCGGATTACCGGATCCTGCTGCCCCAGCTCAATGGCTGCGGTCTGCCGGCAGAAATCCGACACCACGAACACGGGCGCCTGACCGGGGCCTACGTGGTTGAATGCCCGGACGCAGAGAATCTCCATGCGGTATGCCTTTGCATAAATCTCCCCCAGCATCCCCTGGCAGGCCTTGGTTGCCGCATACACGTTTCCCGGATGCAGGGGGGCATCCTCCCCCACCGGGCAGCAGCTCACCGGGCCGTATTCCTCCCCGGAGCCGATCAGCAGCACCCTTGGCTGATGCTCCAGCTGCCGCACAGCCTCCAGCACATTCAGCGTGCCCTTGATGTTCACGTCCGCCGTCAGCTGGGGGCGCTTCCAGGAAAGAGCCACGGAGCTCTGAGCCGCCAGGTGAAACACCCAGTCCGGCTTCAGCTGCTCCAGCAGAGCGCTGACCGCCTCCGGCTGTAAAATATCCAGCTCATGCAGGGTGCAATCTTCCCGGATCTGCTCTCCGGGCAGCCTTGTGGCATGTACCCTATGCCCGCCGGCAGTCAGCTCTGCAATCAGGTACTGCCCCACAAAGCCGCCGCCGCCGATGACCAGCGTGTTCATGTGTCCATGCCCCTTTCCTGTGGAGGGATGCCCTCTGCCAGCACCCGGTATACTCCATCAATCATATTGTCCAGTTCAAAATGCTCCAGCACCCGGCGCTGTGCCGCCGCCCCGTATGCTTCCCGCAGAGCGTCATCCTCCGCTAAGGTGCGGATGGCATCTGCCAGGGCGGTTTCGTCCCCCGGGGGCACCGTCAGCCCGGTTTCCCCATGGATGCTCACCAGGGGCACCCCTGTGGGCAGGGCGGTGTTGATGACCGGCTTGCCGTAGACCATAGCCTCCAGCTGGACAATGCCGAAGGCCTCGCTGTTTGCCACCGAGGGCAGCACGAAAATGTCACAATCTCTAAAGGCGGCACGAAGCTGGGCATCCGTCAGCCTGCCCAGGAAAAACACCCGGTCAGCCACGCCCAGGGTCTGGGCCTCCTGCCGGAGCTGGGGCTCCAGCACGCCCTCTCCCGCTAAAAACAAAGCGCAGCCCTCCGTCCGGGCAAATGCCCGCAGCAGCACGTCCACGCCCTTGTAATACACCAGCCGCCCCACAAACAGCAGCTTTCTCAGGGGCTTTCCCCGGAGCTTTTCCGTAAGGATGGGTGCAGCCGGGGCCTGTAAGTATTCGGCGGTGGGGATGCCGTAGGGAATCACCACGCACTTGTCCCGGAAGGGGGGCAGAAAGGCGGAGCCGTCAATATGCCCCTGTGTGGCAACGATAATGGCGTCTGCCCGGCGCAGGAATGCCCGGAGAATGGGCTTGTACAGGGCAAGCAGCTTTTTCTGCTTCACCACGTCGCTGTGCCAGGCGATGACCACCCGTTTTTTCGTCCGGGACAGCAGGCATGCCAGATCCGCCAACGGAAAGGGCAGATGGCACTCGATCACGTCCGCCTCCTTTGCCATCCGGCGAAATTCCCGGAAAAAGGAAAAGGAAACCGGACAGGAAGCCACGGTGCGCCAGCTGCTGCACCGGGTGACGGGCACCCCATCGCAGACCTCCCGGACGCCCCTGCCCTTGGGCTGGCACACCAGCACGGAAACCTCCGCCCGGTCCTTCAGCCCCTGGGACACCTGCTGTATCACGGTTTCGATGCCCCCGATGTGGGGAGGATAGAATTTATTCACCTGTAGGATACGCAGCCCAGCCATTGCCGCCTCCTTATATGAGTTCCATGTAAAGCTTCATCAGATCCGCCGCCGCCTGGTCCCAGGTAAGGGTCTTTGCCCGTTCAGGACCCCGCCGGGACAGCTCCTGCCGCAGAGCAGCATCCGTGTACAGCTGCTCCATGCCATTTGCCATGCTGTCCAGATCGTAGGGATCCACCTGCACGGCGCAGTCCCCGGTAACCTCCGGCAGGGATGCGGCGTTGGACGCCATCACCGGCACCCCGCAGGCCATAGCCTCCAAGGGGGGGATGCCGAAGCCCTCGTACAGGGAGGGGAACAGGAATGCGGTAGCGCCGCACAGCAGCCCCCGCAGATCCTCCTCCGGAATGTAATTGGTAAACAGTACCCGCTCCTTCAGCGCCGGCTTCTGGACGGATTCATAGATTTCGCTGTTGCGCCAGCCCTTTGCCCCCGCAACCACCAGCCTGGGCGCCTGGGGAATCCGGGTACAGAGCCGTTCATAGGCCTGGATCAGCCGCAGCAGGTTCTTTCTGGGCTCCACATTCCCCATAAACAGGAAATATTCCTCCGGCAGGTTCAGGCTTTCACGCACCCGCTGGATCTCCTCCTGGGGCGCCGGCCGGAATTTTTCCAGATCCACGCCGCACTTGACCACCCGGATTTTATCCTCGTACCGGGGATAATATTTGATGATCTCCTGTCTGGAAAATTCCGATATGGTCATAATCCGGTCCGCCCGCTTCATGGACCGCTCCAGCCCCATTCGCAGCATGGCTCTTGTCCGTGTCCGCATGGTTTCCGGAAAGGCCCGGATGACCATATCGTGTACCGTGACGATGGTCTTGCCCTCCACCCCCGGGGGAACAATGTAGTTGAAAAAGTGGGTGATATCCGCCTTGCCGCCGAAAAACCACCGGTAGGGCAGGGGAATCAGCTGGGTGGCCATCCGGTACACCAGCGGGGAAAACAGCGGGGTATTGGTCTCACAGTCCGGCAGCATATAGGGGGACAGCCGCTGCCGCTTGCCGGCACTGCCCCGGACGGAGAAATAATGGTACACATAGGCGTGCTCCGGGTAGAGCCGCTGCAAGGCCAGGGTAAGCCCCGCCTCACAGTGCCCCACCCCGGACATATGCTCGTCCAGCAGCGGTGCTGCATCAAAGGCAATTCTCAATGCGCTACCCCCTTACAGTGCCGCAGTCTTCAGCTCTTTTTCCACCAGAGCCAGATCGTTGCTGACCATGCGGCTGACCAGCTCAGCAAAGGAAATTTCCCGCTTCCAGCCCAGCTGTTCCTCTGCCTTTGCAGGATTCCCCAGCAGCTGATATACCTCTGCCGGCCGGAAAAAGTCCTTGTTGACCTTCACCAGGGTTTTGCCGGTGGCCTGGTCGATGCCGGTTTCGTCCACACCGGTGCCCTGCCACTGGAGCCGGATGCCTGCCTGTGCAAAGGCAGCCTCCACAAATTCCCGCACTGTCCGGGTTTCGTTGGTGGCGATGACGTAATCCTCCGGCTCATCCTGCTGGAGCATCAGCCACATGGCCCGCACATAGTCCTTGGAGTGTCCCCAGTCCCGCTTGGCATCCATATTGCCCAGCTCCAGGTGATCCAGCACCCCGTGCTTGATCCGTGCCACTGCGTCGGTGATCTTCCGGGTGACGAATTCCTTGCCTCTGCGCTCGGATTCGTGGTTGAAGAGGATGCCGGAGCAGGCAAACAGCCCGTAGCTTTCCCGGTAGTTCTTGGTAATCCAGTGGCCGTACAGCTTGGCAACGCCGTAGGGGCTTCTGGGGTAAAAGGGTGTGGTTTCGCACTGGGGTATCTCCTGAGCCAGCCCGAACATTTCCGAGGTGGAGGCCTGATAGAACCGGCAGGAGGGCTTTACCGTGCGGATGGCCTCCAGCATATTGGTTACGCCGATGGCGTCGATCTCAGCGGTGGCAATGGGCTGCTCCCAGCTGGTTGCCACGAAGGACTGTGCCGCCAGGTTGTACACCTCGTCCGCCTGGGAGATTTTCATGGCGTTAATCAGGGAGATTTCGTCGGTCATATCTGCATAGATAAAGTGGAGCTTGTCCTTGATGTGTTCCACGTTGCCGTAATCCACCACGCTCTTGCGGCGCATGATGCCGTATACGTTGTAGCCCTTCTCCAGCAGCAGCTCTGCCAGATAGGAGCCGTCCTGTCCGGTGATACCTGTAATCAGTGCATTTTTCATAGTGCGTTTCTCTCTTTTCTTTAAATCAGTTCTCTGCGGTTGCAGATTCTGAGATTTTCAATAACCTTTTTCACATCCTGGGTGCTGTCCTTGGCACAGATCAGGATGGCGTCGTTCGTATCCACCACGATGAGATCCTCGATGCCCACTGCGGCAATGAGCCGCTTGCCGCCGCAGATAGTGCTGCGGGTGGTGTTGATGGTAATCACGTCCCCGGTGATGTAGTTGCCGTATTCGTTGGTCTGGTTGATCCGCTCAAGGGCCAGCCAGTTCCCCACATCGTCCCAGCCGAAGCTGGCGGACAGGGTGTAAATATGCTCCGCCTTTTCCATCACGCCGAAGTCGATGGATTCCGACGGGAATGCGGCAAACTGCTCCTGAAGCACCCGGTCAAATTCCGGGGTGCCGTAGGCTTCCGTAATGGCGTCCATCCCGGCGCAAAGCTCCGGCATGAGCTTCCGGAAATTCTCCGTAATGGTGGAGATTTTCCACACGAACATGCCGCTGTTCCACAGATACTTCCGGGAGGAAAGGTAGCTCTTTGCGGTGTCCAGATCCGGCTTTTCCACAAAGCATTCCACCTGATACACGCCCCGGGGCAGCTCCTCGCCTCCCCGCTTGAACTTGATATAACCATAGCCGGTTTCCGGATAGGTGGGGGTAATGCCGATGGTCACCAGGTTTTCCCCGGCTTCCGCCACCCGGATGGCCTGCTTTAAGGTGTCCGTGTACATTTCCTCGTACTGGATGAGGTGATCCGAGGGCAGCACCAGCATCACAGCGTCCCGGTACTTTTTTCGGATCACGGCGGCTGCCAGTGCGATGCAGGGGGCGGTGTTCCTGGCCATCGGCTCCGCCAGGATGTTTTCCTGGGGCAGCTGGGGCAGCTGGTCGTGGACAAGCTGCTTGTAGGCGGCGTTGGTCACCACAAAAATATCCTCTGTGTCCACCAGGGGCGCCAGCCGCTTGATGGTTTTCTGGATCATGGTTTCCCCGTCGCTGGTCAGGGACAAAAACTGCTTGGGAAGACTTGTGCGGCTCTTTGGCCAGAAGCGTTCGCCTCTGCCGCCTGCCATAATGACTGCGGTTGTTTTCATACTGTTTCTGCGGCGTTCGCCGCCGCACTCCTTTCTGTACATTTTCCGGGCTACTGCTTGTCCCGGTTTTCTGTATGGGCATCCCTTGGGGGAAGAATATGCCGCTTTTCGTTGGTGTTGCCCGGCAGGATCATGGTCTTGATGGTCATGAGAATGATCCGAAGATCCAGCAGCATGGAGTAGTGCTCAATGTACATGAGATCCATTTTCAGCTTGTCAAAGGGGACGGTATCGTACACTCCGGTGACCTGGGCATAGCCCGTCAGCCCTGCCTTTACCTTCAGCCGATAGCGGAATTCCGGCATATCCCGGCAGTATTCCTCCGTCAGCTCCGGGCGCTCCGGCCGGGGGCCCACCACGGACATTTCCCCCTTCAGAATGTTAATCAGCTGGGGCAGCTCGTCCAGCCGGCACTTCCGCAAAAATTTCCCCACCGGGGTAATCCGGTCGTCATCCTCTCCCGCAAGCCTGGGCTTACCGTCCTTTTCTGCGTCTGCGATCATACTCCGGAATTTCAGCACCTGAAAGGGCTTGCCGTCCTTGGTGAGCCGGGTCTGGGCATAAAACACCCTGCCGCCGTCGTAGCATTTGACCGCCAGTGCGCAGACCAGCATCACCGGAGAAAGCAGGATCAGTCCCACAAGGCTTGCGCAGATGTCAAAGGTACGCTTTGCAAGCCGCTGCTCAAAGGTGAGGCCGTAGTTCCGGCACAGCAGCAGGGGGGAATCAAAGAGCCGGATATCCTCCGCCCCCCGGAGAATAATATCGGAGATTTTCGGGGCGATATACGCCCGGGTGGAGGTCTCAAAGCAGTATTTCACCAGATCGTTCCGCTCCGCCCCGGCGATGTCACAGATAATGACCCCTTCAAACCGGCGCATTTCCTGCTTGATCCGATCCAGCCCTGCCTCGATGCTGATGGACTCACAGATCATATATTTGTCCACCCGCTCGCTCATTTTCATCACCAGCTGGGCGGCGGACTGACTGCCGTAGATGATGATGAGCCGCCGGGGGGGATACAGCCAGAAGTAGAACCGGTTGGACAGCACCGCCCAGCACAGCAGCAGAACCAGATCCACCAGGGTCATCCACAGTATGGGCTTTACCGGCATCAGATGTCTGCCGATCAGGCTGATCTGAAAGTAAGTAATGGTGTTGACGAAGACCAGGGAAAGCATCTGGGAGTAGATCATATCCCCCCGCTTCAGATAGCCGACCTTATAGCCGCCGGAGGATTTGAGCAGCACCACGAAGAGCACCGCATAGATGAGCACCACAACCCAGTTGCCCCGCCGGTAAAAGGGCAGAGCGATAACGTCGCTGTATGCGGTGTACCAGGTAAATGCAAATTCCAGCGTCAGCAGCGCAACGATGATGAGCGTGGAAAAGAAATAGACGATCCGTTTGTATTGTTCCCGATTGTTCATAAATCCTGTTGGGCGCCGGCACGCAGGCGGCGCCAAGCTCCTATCTCTTTTTTTGAAGTCTGAAAACCATATTTATCTTATTGTATCAAATAATCCGTATTCCGTCAAGTCAAATGCACGAAAAAGGGCATCTTAAGGGATCCGGTTTTCTCTCGCGCTCTCTTTTCCACGACTCTCCCCTCTCTTGAGGGGAAACGTCAGGTTATGCGTGTTTCCACGATTTCATGCGCCAGACCCTATTCAGCGCCGTTCTGCGGAGCATCGTGAGAACGTGCAGGGTTGCACCGTGTCCCCAAGGGGGATGGGGAAGAAGGAAAGTGGGGGACTGGGGTTGTCTCCCCAAGCATTCACCAAACGCTGGAACACAAAAAGCAGGCAGCTGTCGGAACGGCATCCATGCCCGACAGTGCCTGCCCCTTGCTTTGGCGGCCTGCGCTATGCTTCGACCTCGACCAGCTTCTGATCGTTCCGGAACAGCAGCGTGATACACCAGACCGCACTGATTGCGACCAGGATATAGATCGCTCTGCTGATCAGGGAGGCGGCGCCTCCGAACAGCCATGCAACCAGGTCGAATTCAAAGATACCAACCAGACCCCAGTTCACACCGCCGATAATCAGCAGGATCAAAGCGAGCTTGTCCCACATACGCTTGCACCTCATTTCTGATGAACATATCTTCTATGCTCATGGTGATAGTATCGCCGGCGAAATTGTGTTTATCCGTTTTTTCTTCTGTAAAATCCGACCAAAAAAACAGCCCGCCGAAGCGGACTGCTTTGAAGACTTACTGTGCGTTGCCCAGGAAGGCGGCGCCGATGATGCCGGCGTCGTTGCCCAGCTTGGCAATGACGATTTCGGTGTTCTGCTTGGAGTTGCGGGTATAGACCTCCTTGGCCACCAGTTCCTTCACCGGCAGCAGCAGGGCGTCTCCCTCGTTGCATACGCCGCCGCCGATGCAGAGAATATCCGGCTGGAAGATGTTGATGGTGTTGGTGATGCCTGCCGCCAGGTATTTGATAAAATCGTCCACCACTGCCTTTGCAGCAGCGTCACCCAGCCGCATAGCGTCAAAGGCGATCCGTGCGGATACCTTGCCGCCCCGTTCCGCCACCAGCTTGTGCATGCTGCTGTCCGGGTTCTGGGCCATGGACTCCTTTGTCATTCGAATCAGTCCCGTTGCAGAGGAGAATACCTCAAAGCAGCCCTTTCTGCCGCAGGTACACTGGGGGCCGTCCACGGAGATTACCGTGTGGCCGATCTCTGCGCCGGCAAAGTTGGAGCCTGCATAGATTTTTCCGTCAATGACAATGCCGCCCCCTACGCCGGTGCCCAGGGTGATGCATACCGCATTGTTTGCGCCCTTTGCGGCTCCGGCAACAAATTCCCCGTAGGCTGCCGCATTTGCGTCATTTTCCACGAATACGGGCTTGTCAATGTCCTCCTGGATGTATTTTACCATGGGGGTATTCACAAAGCCCAGGTTGTTGGAGTATTCGATGACCCCATCCCGGCTGTTGGCGATGCCGGGGGTACCGATGCCCACCCATTCAATCTGATCCATGGTGAGCTTTGCATTTTCCACCGCCTGGATGGCCATTTTCGCCATATCCTTGGCGATCTCCCGGTCCGGCCGGGGGCAGTTGGTTTTGGTGCTTGCCTTTGCCAGAATGTTGTACTGTTCGTCCACTACACCTGCTACAATGTTGGTGCCGCCCAGATCAATGCCTACATAATACTTCATGTGTTTCGACTCCTTTGTTGTATATTCAGACCGTTGTCAGGATGGCCTGACCGGTTCCGTCCAGAGTATATGCCCCAAGTCCTGCGGGCAGGAATACGCTTGCGCCCTTCCGGAGGGTCAGGGTATCCTCCCCGGCGGTCAGGGTGGCTTCCCCCTCCAGCAGCAGGATATGGTGGAAGGATTCCGCTCCGGCACACAGGGACGCTGCTCCGGAAAGCTCCAGCTTCCGGGCGGAAAAATAGTCGCACTTTGCCAGCAGGGTCTCCGTGCAGCCCGGATGCTCCTCCGGGGCGGATACGGGATAGGGCTTTGCCGGCGCCAGCCGGGTCACCTCCGCCGCCTTGTCAATATGCAGAGCCCGGGGCTTTCCGTCCGCCCCCACCCGGCCGTAGTCATAGACCCGGTAGGTGGTGTTGGAATTCTGCTGGATTTCCGCAATTAAAATCCCGGCGCCGATGGCGTGTAAGGTTCCGGCGGCAATGAAGAACACGTCCCCCTTGTGCACCGGTACCCGATGCACCGCCTCCAGCAGGGTATTGTCCGCAATCCGGCGGCGAAATTCCTCCCTGGAGATTTCCTGCGCAAAGCCGTAGATCAGCTCCGCCCCGGGCTCGCAGTCCACAATATACCACATTTCCGTCTTGCCGTATTCCCCCTCCACCCGGAGGGCATATTCGTTGTCCGGATGCACCTGGACGGACAGATTATCCCTGGCGTCGATGAGCTTGATGAGCACCGGGAAGTACTGAAACGCCGCCCCCCTCGTGCCCAGCACGGCTTTTCCCGCCTGCTCCAGGTATTCCGTCAGCAGCATGCCGGCGTATTCTCCGTTTGCAATCCGGGATATTCCGTCCTTGTGGCAGGAAAGCTCCCAGCTTTCCGCAATAATGTCCTTGTCGCTTTGTTTGCCGAACTCTGTCCGGAGCCGGCTGCCCCCCCACAGATAATCCTTGCAGGGAGCAATGAGCTGCATGGGGTACATAGCATCCTCCTTCAGGCAGCATCCGCGAGCCCTGTGGGGCGCTGCCTTTATTCTGTATTTGTCTGTTTGTCCGTCAGTGCGAATTCCTCCAGAAATTCTGCATAGCTGCCCCGGTAAACATTCAGGTCAATGTTCTTTTGTTCCCAGTGGTTTCCCGCATACCCGGGGAGCCGGGCGTCGCAGCGGTACTGCCAGAAGGTCCATTCCGGGCCGATCACCGGGGGCGCATATACGCTCCGGTACCAGATGGGGCAGTCCGGCATATCCCCCTTCAGATACTGCCGGTAGCAGGAATAGGTGGTATAGATCACCGGCGTTTTGCCGTAGTGTGCCTCCAGGGCACGGATCAGGGCATCCAGCTCCTGCCGGACGGCGTCCCGCTCCGGCGGATTTTTCGCCTTGTCCCCGTAGTATTCCAGATCAATCACCGGAGGCAGGGCATTTTCCGTATCCGGCACCGTGGCAATGAAATTTTCCGCCTGGGACTGTCCCGGGCTGTCAAAGCTGAAAAAGTGATAGGCTCCCACATACAACGGGGTTTCGTGAGCGTCCTTCCAGTTCTGGGCAAAGTATTCGTCCACAAGGCTGCTGCCCTCGGTGGCCTTGATATAGGCAAACTGAATGGACTGGGCGGACAGCACCTGCCAGTCGATCTTCCCCTGGTAGTGGGACACATCCACTCCCCGGACGGGATAACGGCTTTCTGAGGGGTGGTTGAGCCGGATTCTGCCGGTGTACACCAGCCAGCCTCCGGCGCCGGTACCTGCCAGCAGCACCGCCAGCAGGATCAGCACAATCAGCAGAATCCGCTTTTTACGGGACAGGCGTGCCATTACTCCGCAATGTCTCCCATCACGATGCCCCTGCCGTTGGTGGCGAAGTATACTCTGCCGTATACGCTGCCGTCCCCGCAGATGGCGGGGGTGATGTTGCCGAACTGGTGCTTGTCATCGTTGATCCGCTGCCAGGTCTTGCCCTGATCGGCGGAGCGGAAGATGCCGTTTACGTTGTCACTGCTCCCCATGGCATACAGCACCGGGTAATCCCCTGCATTTTTCGGCGCACCGAAGCCCATGGCTCTGGCATTGAAGTTTTTCAGGGTTTCAAATGTCTTGCCCCCGTCCTGGGAGAACATGATGACGCTGCCGCTGAGGGCCCATACATGGCCTTCCCGTCCGTCCACCGTATACAGGGTGGTGGATTCGGATACCACTGCTCCGGTGGCGGTGAAGTTGAAGCCCCCGTCCTGGGAGGCAAATACCTGACCGCCGCAGGCCGCATAGATTCTGGAGGGGTTCACCTTGTCCGCCGCAATATCCGGCTGGAAGCCCAGACCGTTGGCAATATACCAGGTCTTGCCGTTGTCGTTGGACACATAGCTTTCCGCCTTGGTGCTGTTGGGGGACCAGAGCAGGGTGCTGCCGTCCGCCGAAAGCGCCACGGTGCCGCTGTCGCCGCCGGTACCCAGGGCGGTGCAGGTGTTCCAGGTGCTGCCTCCGTCCAGGGTGATCCGCACCGGGGACTTGCCGTTGTCGCTGGTGTATGCCGCCACATTGGGGTTGAGCCATGCGCAGTCCACATCCTGGGGGGTACCCTCCTTCATGAAGTGTGCGTCATCCGGCCGCACGTTCACGTCCATATGGGCAAAGCCCGTCAGATCCCCCATAATGGAATACAGCTGGGGAGTGCTGCCCTCTGCATGGGGAGGAGAAACCATATTGAATACGGCGTTCTCCTCCAGCCCGTAGGCGTTGAATTGGATGGTCACATCTCCGCCGCTGTCCAGGGCGGTCATATTCACCGTGGAAAACACCGTGGCGCCGGTGCCGTAGGTGACTTCATCGGAGTTGAAGGGATTGATCTCCACATCCGACACCCACCAGCCGGTCTTTGCCTGTTCCCTGCCCCACTGGAGCCAGCCTGCATCGGTGGTGTCCATTTTGTAATGATCCCCGGTTTCGTCATACAGCGCCTTCCAGGTGTTTCCCCCGTCGGTGCTGCGGTACAGGTTCTCGCCCCTGTCCTCCCAGAAGCCCAGGGAGGATACCACGATGGTATCCGGGTTCTTTGCGTCGATGGATACCCCGCCGTAGCCGCCGTAGTGACCGTCTCCTACCTGGGGGGTAATGTCCTCATAGCTCTTGTCCGCAAGGCTGAAGCGGTATACCTTTCCGCTCTTGCAGGCGGCGTTGGGGCCGCAGGAATCGCTGTAGCTCAGATACAGATAGCCGTTGGAGGAAATCCCTGCCTGGGTGGGGTACATGCCCTTTTCGTTGGCGGGAAGCGCCTCCCAGCTTTCTCCCTGGTCGGAGGAGGTATAGATGCACTGGCCGTCCTTCATGGCCACGCCCACATAGATATCGTCGGAAACCGGGTCAAACTCCACCCAGAGGATGCCCATGCTGATGCCCTCCTGGCTGTAATTGCCCTTTACCGGGAAGGATTCTACCTTTTCCCAGTTTTCCCCGTAATCCTTGCTCCGCCACAGACCGTCGCTCCGGGTGCCGAGGTAAATGGTGCTGTTGTGCTTAGGGTCCACCATCATCCGCTCTCCGGCGCCTCTGCCGGAGTTATTTGCCCCGAAGGAAACCCCAATGTCCACCTGCTTCCAGTTGTTCCCGTAATCATCGGAGCAGAGAATGGCGCCGGGCTGCCCCATATAGGTGCCGCAGGACATATACACCCGGTTGGGCTCCACCGGGTCGGTGGCAAGAGCCTCCACTCCGTTGAGATTCCAGCTGTCGGAGTTCACGCCCCCCAGGTGGTCGGTGATGCACACCCATTTTCCGTCCCCGGACTTCCAGCGGTAGGCGCCTCCCATATCCGTCCGGGCGTACATGAGCCCCTCCTCGGTGGGGTTGTAGGTGATGCCGGTCACATAGCCGCCGCCGCCGATGGCCACATTGCCCCAGTTGTAACTGACGGACTCCACACCCTTCTGCTTCTGGTCACAGGCGCTGAGCCCTGCCAGCATGGCAAGCGCCATACTCAGGGCTGCCGCCCTTTTTTTCTGCTTCATGCTTCTTCCTCCGTTTTATACTGCTCGGTTTTTTCAAAATAAATCTGTCTGCTCTGAAAATCTCCCCACAGGTTGGGCATGCGCAGCCCTGCCTGCATGAGATATGCGCCGCTGTAGGTTTTCCCTTTGTCGCTGCACCGATACCAGCCCTCCGGGTCAAGCCCCTTGAGCCGGATCCGCCGGGAGCGCACATTGGGCCGGGACAGGGTCTGTACATAGGTAAACAGCGCTTCCCTTTTGTCCTTTGTCACAAAGATCCAGGCGTCAAAGCCCTCTGTGCCGAAGGGATTCCCGATCCGGAACTGATCCCCCTCCTGCATAATATGGCTGTAGCGCTTGTAATCGGCGATCTGTCCCGGAATCTGTGCCCGGTCCTCCGCCGGGATTCTGGTCACATCCAGCTCATAGCCGAAGGTGCCCGCCATAGCCACATGCCCCCGGGTCTGGAAAGGAGTGCTTCTGCCCACCGTATGGTTGGGGCAGTCGCTGACGTGGGCGCCCATGGCGGAAACCGGATAGCAAAGAGAGGTGCCGTACTGGATCTTCAGCCGCTCCACGGCGTCCGTATCGTCCGACGCCCAGATCTGGGGGCTGTAGTACAGCATGCCCGGGTCAAACCGGGCGCCGCCGCCGGAGCAGTTTTCCAGCAGCAGATCCGGAAACTCCGTCACCAGCCGCTCCATCAGCTCGTAAACCCCTAGCACATACCGGTGCCACAGCTCCCGCTGCCGGTCTGCCGGAAGCATCCCGGAGCCCACCTCCGTCAGCTGCCGGTTCATATCCCACTTCACATAGGAAATGTCTGCGCTGGTGAGAATGTCCCTGAGCATACCGTAAACATAATCCCGCACATCCTGCCGGGAATAATCCAGCACATACTGCTCCCGGCACAGGGTCATCTCCCTGCCGGGAATCCGGATTGCCCAGTCCGGGTGGGCACGGTACAGGTCGCTGTCCGGGGAGACCATTTCCGGCTCAAACCAGATGCCGAATTTCAGCCCCAGCCCACGCACCTTGTCCACCAGGGGCTTTAAGCCCCCCTTCAGCTTCTTTTCGTATACATACCAGTCCCCCAGGCTGGAATTGTCGCTGTCCCGGTGGCCGAACCAGCCGTCGTCCATCACCAGCATCTCGATGCCAAGGGAAGCCGCCTCTTTGGCAATGGCCAGCAGCTTTTCTGCGTCAAAATCGAAATAGGTTGCCTCCCAGTTGTTGATGAGCACCGGCCGGGGCATATCCCGGTATTTGCTGCGGATAAGATGCTGCCGGTACAGGTCGTGGAAGGTACGGGACATGCCCCCCAGCCCCTGCTCCGACCAGACCAGGACTGCCTCCGGTGCGGCAAATTCCTCCCCCGGCTCCAGCAGCCAGGTAAAATCCGTGGGGTTGATGCCGAGCTGTGCCCGGACGGTGCGGTGCTGATCCACCTCCGCCTGGGCCATGAAATTGCCGGAGTAAATGAGGTTCAGCCCGTAGCATATGCCCCGGTCCTCGTCCCCGTTGTGCTCCAGCAGGGCGAAAAAGGGGTTGTGCTGGTGGGAGCTTTCCCCCCTCAGGCTGTCAACCCGCTGCTTGCCCATATGAAGCCGGCACCGTTCCACATGCCGCTCCCGTGCCCAGGAGCCGTTCAGGGTCAGCATATCATACCCGTCCTCATCCAGAGTCAGGGTGGCGCTCAGCAGCCGCCGCAGCCGGCAGTTCTTATCCCCGGTGTTCCGCACAAGGGCGCTGCGCAGGATGGCGTTCAGCCCCCGGAACACGGAATACCGCAGCTCCAGCTCCAGCCTTGCGTGGGTATCCCGGCACAGAATGCACAGGGTCATGGCGTCCTGCTCCCTGCCGAAGGTGGCGGGGAGCCCCGGCAGTCCCGGCTTGCCCGGCGTGATGCTGTGGGACACATACCGGAAGTCGCAGGCGCTCATGCCGGCGTCATCCAGAATCTCCACTGCATGCTCCCGGTAATCCCCGGTGCCGAAGCAGGGGCATTCAAAGGGCAGGGTGTCCATATAGCAGGCCTTGTCCCGGTTATTCACCGAGGGGGTAAAGGGTGGCTCATCCAGCCGCAGCAGCTCCGTCAGATCCTCGTCCGGCAGGGTCTTTCCGTAATACACATGGGCAAGGTATTCCCCGTCCGTCACCGCCATGGCGTAGAGCATATCCCCGGCAGTGAGCCGGAACAGCCGCAGCTTTTCGTCATAGGTAATGTTCATGCCTGCCCCTCCTTTGCCCGGGTGCAGACCATGCCCCCGTAGCCGGCAAGGGTGATGCTGCCTGTATGGGTTTCCCCGGTTTCCAGATCACACAGGGGGAAGGGCAGCTCCAGGGTCTTTGGCTCCTGGTTGAAATTCTGTAAGAAGTAGTAGGTTTCCGTATCCTTTTGCCGGATGCCCACGGTGACCCCGTAGGGCAGCGCCGTGTCCAGCGCCGGGGATACCCCGGCCTCCGGTGCGATTTTCCCCAGCAGGTCATAGTAGAACCCCGGCTCTGCAAAGGTGCCTGTGTAATAGGCACGGCCCTTGCCATACCGGTTCACCGTCACCGCCGGCATCCCCTGGTAGTAGTCGCTTTCGTAGACTCCCAGGGTTTCCGCCGTGGTGGTGTGGACGATCTCGCACAGGCGGCTTGCCTCATACCGGTTCTGCATGCCCTGGGGCGGATTTTCCAGCAAGATGCCGTTGCGCTGGTGATCCCAGAGGCCGTCGATCTCCTCCGCCCACAGACCCAGCACCTCCGTGAGACCCTGGGCAGGGGTCCTGCCCAGGTAGCAAAGGTCGGTTTCGTCCACCACTCCGGTGAAGTAGCTTGCCAGCAGGGTGCCTCCCTGCTCCACAAAGGCGGTGAGCCGCCGGGCAATGTCCCCCCGGAGCATGTACAGCATGGGGGCTGCCACCAGCTTGTAGTCCTCCAGGGGCGCATCCATGTTCACCAGATCCACCGGGATTCCCCGGCGCCAGAAGCCCTCGTAAATCCGCAGGATCAGGTCCAGATACCCCATGCCGATGTTCCTGGGGCCCTTGGATTCCCCGATGGCCCAGCCGTTCTGTACATCATACAGAATCGCCGCCCGGGCGGGGACGGTGCTGCCCTGAATAGCTTTCAGCTTTTTCAGCATTTCCCCCACCCCGGCAACCTCCCGGAAAATCCGGGTTTCGGGGGAGGGGTTGTGGCTGACCACGGCGCTGTGGAATTTTTCACAGGAGCCCCGGCTCTGCCGCCACTGGAAGTACTGGATGCTGTCGGAGCCGTGGGCAAGGTTCTGGATGGCGGTGAGCCGGTGGAATCCGGGCCGCTTGTGCCGGGACACGCCGTTCCAGTTGGTGGTACTGGGGGAATTCTCCATCAGCAGCCAGGGCTTTCGCTTCATGGCCCGCATGGCGTCGCAGTATGCCCCGTTCCAGATGGCGTTGCCCGCCTCACAGCCGTCCCAGTTGTGCCAGCCCGGGTAGCTGTCCCAGCTGATGATGTCCAGCTCGGGAAGGAACTGCCAGTAGTCGATGCCGTCGTAGAAGCCCATCATATTCATGGTCACCGGAATATCCGGATTCTCCGCCCGCAAAGGGGCAGTCTCCACCCGGAAGAAATCCACGGTCTGGGCGGTGCAGAATCGGCGCCAGTCCAGTACAAGCCCGTGCACATTGGTCTCCCCATGGGGCGCCGGGGATTCGATCTCCTCCCAGTCCGTATAGGTATGGCTCCAGAAGGCTGTCCAGTAGGCCTTGTTCAGCTTTTCCAGCGTGCCGTATTTTTCCTTCAGCCAGCTGCGGAATGCCGCCTGGCACAGGGGGCAGTGGCACTCCCCCTGGATCTCGTTGGACACATGCCACAGGATTACCCCCGGGTGATGGGCGTACCGCTTTGCCAGCCGGGTATTCATCTCTGTGACCTTCTCCCGGTACACCGGGGAGGTGTAGCAGTGGTTGTGCCGTCCCCCCTGGAGGTTCCGGCGCCGGTCCGCCTCCACCCGGAGGATCTCCGGATACTTTTTCGCCATCCACCCTGGCTTTGCGCCGCTGGGGGTGGCAAGCACGGTGTAAATGCCGTTTTCGTACAGGCTGTCAATTACCCGGTCCAGCCAGTCAAAGGTGTATACCCCCTCCGCCGGCTCTAAGGATACCCAGGAGAAAATGCCTACGGACACGCAGTTGATGCCTGCCTGCTGCATCAACCGGATATCCTCCTCCAGAACCTCGGGCATATCCAGCCACTGCTCCGGGTTATAGTCCGCCCCGTGGAGCAGGCAGCGGAGCTTGATTTCTGCTTCTGTTCTCATCACACAATCCTCATTTTTCACGATGCCGATATACATGCTTATTATATCCGATTGCCGGGGCAAAGTCAATCAGTGCCCCGAAAAACGGCCCCGCACACCTGTACGGAGCCGTCCCGGAATACTATTTCCTCATGCCGGTTTTCTGCGGCATGGGTTTTACTGCTTGGCGTTGAATTCCTCCACAACCTCGTCCACAACGCCCTGCCATGCGGAGCGGAGCTCTGCCCAGGTTGCCGGAGTGCCCTCGAACTGCTGGAGCAGACCGTCCATGAAGTTATTCATGACGCCCCGGGTTTCATAGGCATAGGTTTCGTTGGCCATCCGGGCGCCCATGCCGTAGCCGAAGTCGAACATGGGTACAATATCTTCAGAGGTGTACCAGGTCTGCATGAAGTCGTACTGCTCCTCGGTCAGATAGGAGGTGACCTTGCCTGCTGCGGTTTTGGTTTCGATCAGCGCCTTTTCCTTGGCGGCCTGCTTGTATTCCTCCTTGGTTGCAGCCAGCCGCTCACATTTAATGTATGCGGCAACCGCATCCCCCTTGTCGGAGTTCTTCACCAGCATCTTTGCTGCCGCATTGCCGCACAGGTAGTACTTGTCCGCCCCGGGCATCTTGGGGAAGGGCACCAGGAACAGATCCCCGTCCGGATTCATCACATTGGACTGACCCAGGTGCCAGGGCGCCATGCCGTAGTAGAGCACGGAGCCGTCGTTGGGGTAGGTGCCGTACCAGGTGGTGTCAAAGAGGTTGAGCCGGGTCAGCTCCTCCTGCATAAGCTCTGCCTTTTCAATGTTGCCGCTCATCAGATTGCTGGAGAATTTCTTGCCATCGTAGTTGATGATGGATTCGCCGGTGGACTGGACGATGGCCTGGCCGAACCAGCCTGCGCAGCCGTACCGGGTTTCCCCGTCCTCAGCGTTTGCCACAAAGGTTTTCATAGAGGACATGAAGGCGTCCCAGTCCCACTTGCCCTCCTGATAGAGCTTGTAGGGGTCTGTAAGCCCCTCCTCCTCGATCAGATTCCGGCTGTAGGTGATGGCGATATAGTCGGATACGGAATAGGGCACAACGTAGTAATGCCCCTTGTATTTGTATTTTTCAATCAGCTCGGACATGCCGTCCCAGATGGGATCCGACAGGTCGATGTAATCGTCCAGATATTCGTACTGTCCCTTTTCCACCCCGTTGGGCACGGAATCCCACTGATAGTCGAACATATCCACAGGCTCGCCGCCGTTGATCCGGTTGGCAAGGTCGGTGAACAGGGTTTCCGAGGTGGACTTGATGGTCTGGATCTTTGCGCCGTATACGTCCTCAAAGAGGGTGAGGGCCACAGTGCGGTCCTGGTTTGCGGTGGGGTTCAGGTCATAGATCCCCAGGTAGTAGATGGTCTGGCCCGAAATATCCGGGTCTCCTGCGTTGATGGCAGTGTCCGCAGTGTCCAGGGATACATCATCCTGGGATTTGGTGCGTCCCTCGGATTCGGAGGAACTGCTGCCTCCGCAGGCGGTAGCTGCTGCGGTCAGAGAGAGGGCCAGCAGCAGTGCACATGTGCGTCTGAGCTTGTTCATGAATCAAACTACTCCTTTCTATACGTTCCGGAAAGCCTGCTCCGGAATCCGGGCAAATCTGCACAGCCAGCCTCCTGCACTCCCTGCATACGGCTGATGATATGCATTCCCACATTATTATACATAATTTAAAATCCCCCTGTCAATCAGCACAAAGCACGATAGCCTCCTGCTTTGTTTGTACACTCTGCACAAAGCTCCGGGCTTGCCTGTCCGGCAAAAACCAGGTATAATAGATGCAGAACCTGTATAGAACCGCACAGAAAGGAACATACTGCCTATGAAGCATGTGGAGATTTTTACCGACGGCGCCTGCAGCGGCAATCCCGGCCCGGGAGGCTACGGGGTGGTGCTCCGGTTCGGTACCGTGGAAAAGGAGCTTTCCGGAGGGGAGGCCAATACCACCAACAACCGGATGGAGCTGATGGGGGTCATCGCCGGCCTGTCCGCCCTGAAAGAGCCCTGCGCCGTGACCCTGACCACCGACAGCCGGTATGTGGTGGACAGCATCACCAAGGGCTGGGTTTACGGCTGGAAGCGGAAGGGCTGGATCAAGTCCGATAAGAAGCCGGCGCTGAACGTGGATCTGTGGGAGCAGCTGCTGCCCCTGCTGGAACGGCACCGGGTGGAATTCGTCTGGGTACGGGGGCATGCAGGGCACCCGGAAAACGAACGGTGCGACGCCCTGGCGGTTGCCCAGCGGGACCGGTATGCCCGGTAGAAAAAAATTTTTTCGTTCCCTCTTGCAAAATTCCTACTAATCCTGTATAATATTCTTATAGCATAGTAAAAAGGTAGGAAATCTACCGGAGAGGGGTCTGTATGGAAAAACGAATGATTTATGCTGACAACGCCGCCACCACACAGGTGTCCAGGCCCGTGCTGGAGGCTATGCTGCCCTATCTGACCGGGCAGTACGGCAATCCCTCCAGCATTTATGCCCTGGGCAGACACGCCCAGCGGGATATAGAGCTTGCCCGGGAAAAGGTAGCTGCCGCTCTGGGCTGCCAGCCGGGGGAGATTTTCTTTACCGGCTGCGGCACCGAATCCGACAACTGGGCAATCCGTTCCACCGCCGCCAGACTGGGGGCAAAGGGGAAGCGGCACATTATCACCAGCGTGTTTGAGCATCACGCTGTGCTGCACACCTGCGCCGCCCTGGAACAGGAGGGCTTTGAGGTCACCTACCTGCCGGTAAGCCGGGAGGGACTGGTGACGGCTCAGCAGGTGGCGGATGCCATCCGGCCGGATACGGCCCTGGTGACCATCATGTACGCCAACAACGAAATCGGCACCATCCAGCCCATTCCGGAGATTGCAGCGGTGTGCCGGGAAAAGGGCGTGCTGTTCCACACGGATGCGGTGCAGGCGGTGGGACATGTGCCCATCAACGTCAGGGAGCAGGGCATCGATATGCTGTCCCTGTCCGGCCATAAAATCCACGCCCAGAAGGGCATCGGTGCCCTGTATGTGCGCAAGGGGGTGCCCCTGCCCAATCTGCTGTACGGGGGCGCCCAGGAGCGGGGACGCCGTCCCGGCACGGAGAACGTGCCCGCCATCGTGGGTCTGGGTACCGCCATCACCCTGGCAACGGAAAACCTGGAGGAAAAGATGGAACGGGTCACCGCTATGCGGAACCGGCTGATTGACGGGCTGCTGGAGATTCCCCGGACAAGGCTCAACGGAGACCGGGAGCGCCGGCTCCCCGGCAACTGCAATGTTTCCATTCTGGGTATCGAGGGGGAATTCCTGCTGCTTGCCCTGGATCAGCTTGGGGTTATGGCCTCCAGCGGATCCGCCTGCACCAGCGGGTCCCTGGACCCCTCCCATGTGCTGCTGTCCCTGGGGCTGTGCCATGAGGTTGCCCACGGCTCTCTGCGGTTGTCCATCTCCGACGAAACCACCGAAGCGGACATTGACTATATCATCTGGGCAGTGCATCAGGTAGCACAGCGGGGCAGAGCCATGTCCCCCCTGTGGGATGCCATCCAGGCAGGCAAAGTGGATTATCCGGATATCTGAAAAGGAGTGTTGAAGGATGCTGTACAGCGAAAAGGTAATGGATCATTTCACCAACCCCCGGAACGTGGGAGAAATCCCGGACGCAGACGGGGTAGGAGAGGTTGGAAACGCCAAGTGCGGCGATATTATGAAAATGTACATCAAGGTGCATAACGGGGTGCTCACCGATGTGAAGTTCAAGACCTTCGGCTGCGGGGCGGCGGTTGCCACCTCCTCCATGGCCACGGAGCTCATCAAGGGCAAGCCCATCGAAGAGGCACTGCAGCTGACCAACAAGGCAGTGGTGGAGGCACTGGACGGGCTGCCGGCAGTGAAGCTCCACTGCTCCGTGCTGGCGGAACAGGCAATCAAGGCCGCCCTGTCCGATTACTACCGGCGCCAGGGCATCGACCCGGGCCCCCTGGTGGGAGAGGTTCACGAATGCGAGGGCTGCTGCCAGGAGCAGTAAGCCGAAAAACCGCCTGACCGGATTTCCCGGTCAGGCGGTGCTTTTTTGCGGTCAGTTCAGTGCATACTGGTTTTTGTATTCTTCATAGCGCTGCTGGAATACGGCGTTGTCCATATTCTTGACTGCGTTCAGATACTCGTGGGTATCAAAGCTGCTGTGGGCAACCTCGATCAGCGCCACCGCAATGTTGGAGCAGTGGTCGGAAACACGCTCGTAGTTGGTCAGCAGGTCGGAAAGGATAAAGCCCAGCTCGATGGTGCAGGCTCCACTCTGGAGCCGGTCGATGTGGTTGGTCTTGATGTCCAGGATCAGCCCGTCGATAACCTGTTCCAGGGGCTCCACCCTGCCTGCAAGCTCCAGGTCATTCTGTTCAAAGGCCCTGGTGGTAATGCCCACGATTTCCTTCAGCGCCTCCGCCAGTACCGTAATCTCCTTTTGTGCCGCCGGGGAGAACTGAACCTGCTTTTCCTCCATTTCCATGGCGGATTTCACCAGATTCAGGGCGTGGTCTCCGATGCGCTCAAAGTCCCCGATGGTGTGCAGCAGCAGGGAAACCTTTTTGCTGTCCTCGTCGGACATATCGTTCCGGGACAGCTTCACCAGAAAGGTGCCCAGCTTATCCTCGTAAAGGTCCAGCTGGTTTTCATGCTCCCGGATGAAGGCCACCTTTTTGTCGTCAAAGTTTTCTCTCAGGGAAATTGCCTCCAGAATAGCGTCCCGGGCGATGCAGCACATGCCCACGGTGTGGTTGGTGCATTCGGAAATGGCAAAGGAGGGGGTTTTCAGCAGACGCTCATCCAGGAATGTATAGCTTTCCTTGTCCTTGGGATCGTCCCGGATGACAAACTCCGCAATTTTCACCAGCTGCTTCTGCATGGGCAGCAGCACCAGGGTGGTAAAGACGTTGAATATGGTGTGGCAGACGGCGATGCCCAGCCGGTCAATGGGCTGATCCGTAAAGGGGAAGCCGAAAATGGCGTCCAGCCCGTAGTACAGGATCAGCAGCACCACTGTGCCGATCACATTGAAGGAGATATGCACCACCGAAACCCGCTTTGCATTCTTGGTGACCCCGATGCTGGAGATCAGGGAGGTAACGCAGGTACCGATGTTCTGTCCCATGATAATGGGGATTGCCATGCCGAAGGTGATGCCCCCGGTGGCGGACAGGGACTGGAGAATGGCAACGGAGGCAGCGGAGCTCTGGATGATGCCGGTGAAGGCTGCGCCTACCACAACACCCAGCACCGGGTTCTGGAAGGCGGTGAGCATGCTGGCGAATTCGGGCATATCCTGCAGGGGGCTCACAGCGTCGCTCATGAGGGTCATGCCGTACATCAGAATGGCAAAGCCCACGCAGATGCTGCCGATGTCCTTTTTCTTGGTGGATTTGGCCATCATAATCAGGACGATGCCCAAAAGAGCCACCAGGGGCGAAAAGGAGGTGGGCTTCAGCATTTTGAGGAAGAAGCTGTCTCCCTCCACCCCGGCCAGGGACAGAATCCAGGCGGTAAGGGTGGTGCCGATATTGGAGCCCATGATGACCCCCACGGTCTGGGGCAGCTGCATAATGCCGGAGTTCACAAGGCCCACCAGCATAACGGTCAGTGCGGAGGAGGACTGGATGGCGATGGTGATGCCGGCGCCCAGCCCCAGACTTTTCCACCGGGAGGAGGTCATCTGCTTTAACGCACGCTCCAGCTTGCCGCCGGCCAGCTTTTCCAGCCCGTTGGACATGACGGTCATACCGTACAGGAAGAAGGCGAGCCCTCCCAGAAGGGTGAACACAGAAAAAATAGTCATAACGATACGTTGGCGTGCGCCCCATGCGCCGCCGCTCCTTTCCGATTTCAGGCGTAATGTGCGGGTATCCCCGATTCCGTATCCCTTGGTTTAAAGAAATCCTTTTTCCAATAGCATAACATTGACGCGTAAAATCTGAAAGCATAATCGTGTAAAATCTATGTAAAGTCACAGGGCGCAGCCCCATGGCTTGTTCCGGCATACCGGGGAGTGAGCCGCCTTCAGAACAGCCGGCTCAGCAGGGGGATTTCCCCGTAGTACAGCTGCTCCAGCAGGGTGCGGCTTTCCGCCAGCTCCGCCCCCAGCTCGTCATTTTCCGTGTCAATCAGGGGGGTGAGCCGGGAAAGCTCCCCCCCGATCTGGGTCAGCTTGTCGCTGGACACCAGCATATTCAGCCGGGGCATCAGCCTGCTCCAGGCATCGTTCAGCTCTGCTGCCGCCTGAGCCGCCGCCGCATACTCCTCTTTTCCGGCATGCACCTCCACCCGGGACAGGGTGTCCAGCAGCCCCAGGCAGCTGCGGCGCACATAAACCGCGGAAAAGATGCAAAGGCTCACGATGGCGATGAGAATGCAGCCGCTCAGCCGGATCCGTGACATCCGCCCTCCTCCTTTCTGATGAGGCAGTAATCCTGCTGTCCCCGGGCGGCAAGCAGGAACACGTCCCGGATCTTCAGCTGCTGCCGGCTCAGCACCCGGTCAATCCACGCCCGGTCCAGTCCGCTTGCCGCCAGCCCGTGGGGAATCAGCTTTCCGTCGGAGATCAGCACGTCGGGGGGGTCCCCCCGGTCCTGCTCCGGCACATTGGTCACCGGCCGGCTTGCATACTTGGGGTACACGGACACGCTTCCGGTGGTTTCCACAACCGCAAACTGCACTTCCGACACATCGAACACGCCGCTGCCCCGCAGTGCGGTCATCAGATCATCCGCCGAAAACCGCAGCTCCCCCAGCACCTTCTGGTCGATCACCCCGTCCCGGATGATGATTTTTGGGCTGCCGGAGAGAATCCGCCGGAGCCGCCTGCTCCGCAGGGTTGCCCAGGAGGCCAGCACCTCGAAGCATACCAGGGACAGAATGGGCACAATGCCGGTGAGCAGGGGAATGTCCAGGTTTTCCAGGGGCAGGGTGGCAATGTTGGACACCAGAATGGTGATGACCAGCTCCGAGGGCTGCAGTTCCCCGATCTGCCGCTTGCCCATGAGCCGCACGGAGAAGATCACCACCCCGTACAGGATCAGGGACCGGAGAAACCCGATTGCCATAGCCCCCTCCTATTTGTCCTTGGAGCGGAAGCATACCGCCGTCAGCAGTCCGAAGATCATGGCTGCGGTGATGCCCCCTGCCGCCGAGGTGAGCCCCCCCAGAAATACCCCCAGAAATCCGTGCTCCTCCACCGCCTTGCGGACCCCCTCTGCCAGCAGATGCCCGAAGCCGGTAAGGGGCACGCTGGCGCCGCCTCCTGCCAGGTCGATGAGCTTTGGGTACCAGCCGAAGCCGCTGAGAATCACCCCTGCCACCACAAAGCTCACCAGGATCCGTGCCGGGGTCAGCTTGGTGTAGTCAATCAGCGCCTGTCCCACGGCGCACAGAGCCCCTCCCACAAGAAATGCCCAAACATATTCCATATTATTTCCCTCCTTTTTTCTCTGCGCTCAGGTGAATCAGATGGGAGATGCCCGGGATGCTCTCTCCCTGCTGGGAGGAGGTGGGGGACATGAGGGCTCCGGTGGCCGCAAAGAGGATGTTCCGTATTTCTCCGGTCCGGAGCCGGGGCAGGAAATGGCCGCACAGCACGCTGGCGGAGCAGCCGCAGCCGGAGCCCCCTGCGTGGGTGTCCTGCTGCTCCGGGTCGAATATCATCGCCCCGCAGTCCCGGTGCTGCCGGGTGATGTCCAC
Source organism: Ruminococcus sp. (assembly GCA_022768805.1). Classification (GTDB taxonomy): domain Bacteria; phylum Bacillota; class Clostridia; order Oscillospirales; family Ruminococcaceae; genus Ruminococcus_F. The sequence continues at coordinate 3,513 of JALELB010000020.1, read as the reverse complement.
CCCCTCCTTCTCCATAAGCGTACACAGCAGCCGGGAGCCCACAATCCCCAGATCCCCGGTGACAATGGCGTCAAAGTCCCCGGGGGCTGCCCCCGTATCCCCCAGGAACCGGAGGATGGTATCCGCCGCTGCCGGCGCCATGGCTGCCCCCATATTGTTGGCGTCGGTGATGCCGTAGTCCACAATCCTGCCCACGGTCACCGCCCGGAGATATGGGGGATCCCCGCAGGGAGCCAGCACCACAGCGCCGGAGGCGGTACAGGTCCACTGGGCGGTGGGGGTTCGCTGGCCGCCGTAGGACAGGGGGAACCGGAACTGGCGCTCCGCCGTGGAAAAATGGGAGGAGGTTGCCGCCACAATATGCCGGGCAATGCCGCTGTCCATAAGGATGCTGCCCAGCGCCAGTCCCTCCGCCATGGTGGAGCATGCCCCGTACAGCCCCAGCAGAGGAATCCCCAGCCCCCGGAGTCCGTAGGTGGTGCCGGTGCACTGGTTGATGAGATCCCCCGCCAGAATCAGATCCGCATCCTTTGGGGTAAGCCCGCCCTTTTTCAGGGCGGCTTCCACCGTCCGCCGCTGGAGCTCGCTTTCCGCCTGCTCCCAGCTGTCCTTGCCGAAATGGCTGTCCTGCTCCACGTAATCAAAGCAGGCGCCCAGAGGGCCGCCCCCCTCCATCTGCCCCACAATGGCGGCAAATGCCGCTGCGGAGGGGGTATGCTCCAGAAGGTAGGTGCCCGTGCCGATTTTCTTTGCCATGCTGTCCGTTCATCCTCTCTGCGGCCGTGCCGCCGGTTTTGCCTATAGTGTGCACCGTTTTCCTCCGGCTATGCACCGGCATAAAGCTGTCCCGGGGCACATAGAATGAACGGACAACAATCTTTGCGGGAGCGTGATGGGGTATGCAGATCGGGCTGACGGAGGAGCAGGCACAGCAGCGCCTGGCGGGGCAGGGAGAGAACCGGCTGGCGGCGGCAAAGCGGAAGCGCCCCCTTTCTATTTTTCTCGGCCAGTTCCGGGACGTGATGGTGCTGATTCTGCTGGCAGCAACGGTGATTTCCGCCCTGCTTGGGGAGATCACGGATGCGGTCACGATTATTTTCATCGTCCTGCTGAATGCGGTGCTGGGCTTTGTGCAGGAATATCGCACCGAGCGGACCCTGGAGGCCCTCAGCGCCATGACGGCGCCCACCGCCCGGGTATTCCGGGACGGGGAGCTGACCACCCGGCCGGCGGCGGAGCTGGTTCCCGGAGATGTGATCCGGGTGGAGGCAGGGGACAGCGTGCCGGCGGACTGCCGGATTCTCCGGTGCCGGGGGCTGTTTGCGGAGGAATCCGTGCTGACCGGGGAATCCGTCCCTGTGGAGAAGCATCCGGGGGAGCCCTCGGACACGGACAATGCACCGGGAAAGGCCACGGTGCTGTATACCGGCACGGGCATCACCCAGGGCAGCGGGGAGGCGGTGGTGATTGCCACCGGTGTCCGCACCCAGATGGGGCAGATCTCCTCCATGCTCACCCAGATTGAAACGGGCAGGACTCCCCTTCAGGAACGGCTGGGGGAGCTGGGCAAAACCGTGGCGGTAATCTGCCTTGGGGTATGCGCCATTGTGTTCGGGGCGGGGGTGCTCCGGGGGGAGCCGGTGTTCGATATGCTGCTGACCGGCATTACCATCGCCATTGCCGCCATTCCCGAGGGGCTGCCTGCCACGGTGACCATCGCCCTTGCCCTGGCGGTGAGCCGTATGCTCCGGGCGAACGCCCTGGTGAACCGGCTCCATGCGGTGGAGACCCTGGGCTGCACCTCGGTGATCTGCTCGGATAAGACCGGCACCATCACCGAAAACCGCATGACCGTTACCCGGCTGTATGCCGGAGGGGAGCTTTACGAGGTTATGGGCTCCGGCTACCGGATCACGGGGGAAATCCGGCTTGGCAAGGAGGTGTGCAACCCGGCGGCAAGGCCGGAGCTGACGGGGCTGCTCCGGTGCGGGGTGCTGTGCAGCAATGCCGCCATCCGCACCGACGGGGAAATCCGGTGCCGGCAGCGGGGCGCCATTTCCGCCCCCGGGGAGTGGCAGGTGCAGGGGGATCCCACGGAAATCGCCCTGCTGGTGGCGGCGGCCAAGGCAGGGATCACCGCCCGGAGCCTTTCCGGCTGGCAGCGGCTGGAGGAGGCGCCCTTTGACAGCGATACCCGGTGCATGACCGTGCTGGCACGCTCCGGCAGCCGGATTACCGCCTTCTGCAAGGGGGCGGCGGATGTGCTGCTGCCCCGGTGCGCCTTTTATCTGCAAAATGGCACCCCCCAGCCCATGACCCCCGCCATCCGTCAAGCCCTCAACGCCCAGGCCCAGCTGCTGTCCGGCAGAGCGCTGCGGGTGCTGGCGCTGACGGAGAAGGACTGCGACAGCCTGTCCGCCGCAGAATACGGCCTGACCTTTCTGGGCTTTGCCGGCATGGAGGATCCGGTGCGGCAGGAGGCAAAGGAGGCAATCCGCCGGTGCCGCAGTGCCCATATCCGCACGGTGATGATTACCGGGGATCACCCTGCCACCGCAAAGGCAGTCGCAGCCCGGGCAGGGCTCCTCCGGGGCAGGCAGGTGCTTACCGGTGCGGAGCTGGACGGGATGCCGGAGGATACCCTTCGCCGGGAGCTGGATCGCTACAGCGTCTTTGCCCGGGTGAGTCCCGCCCATAAGCTGCGGCTGGTGCGGGCATACCGGAGCCGGGGAGAGATTGTCACCATGACCGGGGACGGGGTCAACGATGCCCCCGCCATCAAGGAGGCGGATGTGGGGGTTGCCATGGGTCTCACCGGCACGGACGTGGCAAAGCAGGCGGCGGACGTGATCCTGCTGGACGACAATTTCGCCACCCTGGTGGGGGCGGTGGAGCAGGGACGGTGCATCTACGCCAACATCCGGAAATTCGTCCGCTATCTCCTGTCCTGCAACATCGGGGAGGTGCTCACCATGTTCCTGGGGATCCTGATGGGCATGCCCATGGTGCTGCTGCCGGTGCAGCTGCTGCTGGTGAATCTGGTGACGGACGGTCTGCCTGCCATCGCCCTGGGGCTGGAGCCGCCGGAGCGGGGGAATATGGAAAAGCCGCCCCGCTCCCAGGAGGAGAGCTTCTTCTCCGGAGGGCTCCTGGGCACCATTGTGCTGCGTGGGGTGCTCATCGGCCTGTCCACCCTTGCCTGCTTTTCCATGCTGCTGCGCATGGGCTGCGGGGTGGAGGGTGCCCGGACGGGGGCGCTGACCACCCTGGTGCTGTCCCAGCTTCTGCATGTGTTCGAGTGCAAATCCGAGCAGAAAAACATCTTCACCGTCCCCTATCTCAACAACGGGAAGCTGGTGCTGGCGGTGCTGGTGTCCCTGCTGTGCCTGCTGGGGGCGATCTATGTGCCGGCGCTCCAGGCGGTGTTCTCCACCGTGGCCCTGTCCCGTGCCGCATTGCTCCGGGCGGTGGGGCTCAGCTTTGCGGTTCCCCTGGTGGCGGCATTGCTGCCCA
>JALELB010000011.1 GCA_022768805.1 Ruminococcus sp. | reverse complement strand
GAGCCGCCGGCTGCTGTATTCCGGCATGATCTTCTCCAGCTCCTCCACCTTTGCACCGAAGATATAGTTGTTCTCCTCTCCGGCTTCCTCCACGATTTCGATATTCGCCCCGTCCAGGGTGCCCAGGGTCACTGCCCCGTTTAGCATCAGCTTCATATTGCCCGTGCCGGAGGCCTCCGTACCGGCAGTGGAAATCTGCTCGGAGATATCCGCAGCCGCCACCAGCTTTTCCGCATAGGAAACATTGTAGTTGTGGACGAAAACCACCCGGATGAGATCCCGCACCTGGGGATCCCCCTCCACCAGCTTGGCAATCTCGTTGATATATTTGATGATTGCCTTTGCCCGCCGGTAGCCCGGCGCAGACTTTGCCCCGAACAGGAAGGTGGTGGGGGTGAAATGCTGAATACTGCCGTCCTTGATGCCGAAGTAAATCCACAGAATGGAGAAGGCATTGAGCAGCTGCCGCTTGTATTCGTGCAGCCGCTTGATCTGGATGTCGAACACCGTATCCGGGTCGATGACAACCCCCTCCTGTGCCAGCACATAGGCTGCAAGCTGCCGCTTCTTTTCCTGCTTGATGGCCGTAAACCGCTGCAGCACCTGTAAATCCTGGGCATAGGGCGCCAGCTCCTCCAGCGCATCCAGCCGGGTCATCCACCGGTCGCTGCCCAGAAGCTCCGTAATCAGCCCGGACAGCTCCCGGTTGCACAGGGCAAGCCAGCGCCGCTGGGTAATGCCGTTGGTCTTGTTCTGGAACCGCTCCGGATACAGCCGGTACCAGTCCTTCAGGGTATTCTGCTTCAGAATCTCTGTGTGGATTTCCGCCACGCCGTTGGTGTGGGCGCTGACGTACACCGCCATATGGGCCATATGCACACAGCCCTCCCGGATGATGGCCATGGGGGCAATCTGCGCCGCCGTCCAGTCCGGCTTGGCATACAGCTCCGCCAGCAGCGCCTCGTTGATCTGCAGAATGATAGCGTAAACCTCCGGCAGCAGCTCCTCCACCAGGCTGCAGTCCCACTTCTCCAGTGCCTCGGACATAATGGTGTGGTTAGTGTAGTGGAACACCTGCTTTGCAATAGCGAGAGCCTTGTCAAAGGGCATCCCCTCCACCGTCAGCAGCCGGATCAGCTCCGGAATGGCAATGACCGGATGGGTATCGTTCAGCTGGATGGCAACCGCCTGTGCCAGATCATCATCGCTGTCATGTGCTGCCCGGTATTTGCGCAGAATATCCGCCAGAGAGGCGGCGCTGAAGAAATACTCCTGCTTCAGCCGCAGCAGCTTTCCCTGCCGGGTATCGTCGTTGGGGTACAGCACCCGGGAAATATCCTCTGCGGCAATCGCTCCGGCGGAGGCCTCCAGATAATGCTGGTCATTGAACAGCCGGAAGTCAAAGGCCTGCACCGGCTCCGCCTGCCACAGCCGCAGGGTGCTGATGTGCTTCGTGCCGTAGCCGATGACGGGCATATCATAGGGCACCGCCCGGACGGTCTGCCCGGCGTAGTGAATCTCTACTGCATCCTCATCGCGGCGCACCGACCAGGGGTCTCCCCACCGGGTCCAGTCGTCAGCGGTTTCCTTCTGGAAGCCGTCTTCAAAATGCTGCGCAAACAGCCCGTACCGGTAACGGATGCCATAGCCGTCCAGAGGCAGGTTCAGAGTTGCCGCACTGTCCAGAAAGCATGCCGCCAGTCTGCCCAGACCGCCGTTGCCCAGGGCAGCATCCGGGATCTCCTCCATGGCTGCCAGGGAAACGCCGTAATGCTGCAGCGCAGCTTCCGCCGCATCGTATAAATCCAGGCACAGCAGGTTATTCTGCACAGCCCTGCCCACCAGAAATTCCATGGAGAAATAGCACGCCCGTCTGCCGGAAAGATGCGCCCGGCGGCTTTCCCGCCAGTCCGGGGCAATGGCGTCCATCACCACGTCACCGATGGCATTGTGCAGCACCTGGGGTGTGACCTTGTCCGGGGTGGTGCCCAGTCTTTGGCACAGCGCCTGTTCAAATTCCTTCTGATCCATGAGATTCTCGCTCCTTACTTTCGCCCGTAGGTCCGGTTCAGCCGGCGGATCCGCCGCATCAGCTTTTCCGTATAATTCTGTTCCGTGGTGCGGAAGCACCAGTTGCCCCCCAGGGTGGAGGGGGTATTCGTCCGGTCTTCTCCTCCGGACTTGAGGAAATCCTGCATCTGCGCCACAGCCAGCTCCGCAATGCTGGACCATGCTGCACGGATCATGGCATTGGGCACCTCCTGCCGGCTCTCCGCATGCAGATAGGCCCGGGCAAAGCGCATTTCGTCCTTGGAGGCTGTTTCTGCCCAGTGCCGCAGGGTGTCATTGTCGTGGGTACCCGTATACACCACACAGTGGGAGGTTTCAAAATTGTGGGGCAGGTATACATTGTCCGCGTCGCTGTCGAATGCAAACTGCAGCACCTTCATCCCCGGATAGCCGGTCTGTGCCAGAAGCTCCCGCACCCGGGGGGTTACGTTCCCAAGATCCTCTGCGATGATATGCAGCTCTCCCAGCTGCTTCTTTGCCTGTTCAAACAGGGCATAGCCCGGTCCCTGCATCCAGGTGCCCTGCTCAGCGGTTGACGCCTTGGCCGGAATGGAATAATAGCTTTCAAAGCCCCGGAAGTGGTCGATACGGATAATGTCAAACAGCTTTGCCGCATAGCCCAGCCGCCCGATCCACCAGGCGTAGTCGGTTGCCTTGTGATAGTCCCAGTTGTAGATGGGATTGCCCCACAGCTGACCGGTGGGGGCAAAGCCGTCCGGGGGACAGCCCGCAACCTCAGCGGGACGGTTCAGCACCGTAAGCCGGAACAGCTCCGGATGCGCCCAGACCTCCACACTGTCGGCGGCAGTGTAGATGGGCAGATCCCCGATGATGGAAACCCCCTGCTGATTGGCGTAAGCCTTCAGCCGGTTCCACTGTTTGAAAAACTGATACTGTACAAATTGATAAAAGGCAATATCCTCTTTATAGGTTTCTCTTGCCTGCTCCATGGCCTCCGGCTTACGGCGGCGCAAGGATCTTCCCCACTGGGTAAAGGGCGTTCCGCCGTGGGCGGTTTTGAGCGCCATATACAGGGCGTAATCCTCCAGCCAGTCACTCTGCTCCCGGACAAAGGCTTCATAGTCCGCATCCGGCTTGAAGTTGGCAAAGGCAATCCGGAGCACCTCAAAGCACTGGGTATACAGCAGCTCATAGGGAATGGTCTTACCGTCCTCCCCCCAGTTGAGCCCGTCATAATCCGCCGGCACCAGCAGCCCATCCTCTGCAAGCAGATCGAAGTCAATGAAATACGGGTTCCCTGCAAAGGTGCAGCAGGACTGGTAGGGGGAATCCCCGTAGCCCGTCGGGGAAATCGGGAGAATTTGCCAGCAAGAAACCAGCGCTCCCTTCAGAAAATCCACAAAATCATATGCTGCCTTACCCAGCTTGCCGATGCCGTGCCGGGAGGGCAGGCTGAATATGGGCAGCAAAATGCCGCTTCTGCGCATAACAATTACCTCATTTCCGGACGGATCCGCCAGTGGAAACCGGACCTGCCAGCCTGACCTTAACAGGTATACCGCAGCCAGCTGGTTATCTGTTTCCACCGGTTTTCCGTATAAGTATCCATATTATCATTTTAGCATACTTCCCACCCGGAATCAAGCCCATTTGCATTTTTTCATCAGGTGTGCTATACTGGTGAAAAACCATGTGAAATGAGGCAGAACCATGGGAAAACGGCTCATGATCCCCCTGGCTGCAGCTGCGGCAGCCGCTCTGCTTGCCGGATGCAGCGGTATGCAGCACATTGACAACGGCAGCAGCACCGCTGAAACCCAGCCCGTTACAACAGCACCGACGCAGACAACCACCGCACCCCCTCCTGCAACCACCGCCGCACCGGTTACCACCATGTCTCCGGAGCAGGCGGTACAGGTCTGCTCGGAGCAGGAGCTGCTGGCACTGGGGGCGTCCCTGTATGATGACGCATGCAATATGCTGTCCGCCTTCCGGGGCGCAGTCTATCCCACCGACCCGGCACAAACCGCAGAGCGTCCATCGGATCAGGCCACAGGACAGCTGGTCACCGATGACACCGTACACACCCCGGCGGATGTTCAGGCAGCATTTGACGCTCTGTTCACAGAGGATATCCCCTACAAGGCGGAGGACTATTACTTTGCATGGGAGGGCGGGCTCTATGCTGTGGTGCCGGCTGCCCAGCCGGACACGGGCTATATGGGCACGGAGCTCACCGGGGCCAAGGTACAGGGCACCCGGGTGGACTTTACTGCGGTATCCTATTATACAGATCCGGAAACCGGGGAGGACAGGGCGCCGGAAACTGCTGTTTTCTCCGTAATTGCCCAGGAGAACGGCTGGAAAACTGCGGCGCTGACCCTGCCCTATTGAGGAAACGGCTGTACAGAACGATCATTTTCTATGCTATTGTCTTTTTTTCAAATAGCCCCTTGTCAAATGCGTCGGTTCATGGTATGATAGGCACAGAATGTTTCCGGCGTCTCTTTCTATGCCGGAGGCGTTTTTCAGATCATCAGCGGCAGCTTCCGCAGACCCTTCCGGTTCTTCTGCGGCCTCTGCCCGAAAGCAAAGGAGTATGAAACCTATGCAGTACGGTTATTTTGACCTTGCAAACAAGGAATACGTCATCACAAGACCCGACACCCCGGCACCCTGGGCAAACTACCTGGGCGACCCGGAATACGGTGCAATGATCTCCAACAACGCCGGCGGCTACAGCTTTGTGAAAAGCGGCGCAAACGGCAGAATCTCCCGTTTCCGCTTCAACAGCAATATGGCGCTGCCCGGCAGATACATCTACATCCGGGACAATGACACCGCCGATTACTGGTCTGCATCCTGGCAGCCGGTGGGCAAGCCTCTGGATCAGTACAAGAGCGTATGCCGCCACGGCACGGCTTACACCGTCATGACTGCGGATTATGCAGACGTACATTCCGAGACAACCTATTATGTGCCCTACCACCAGACCTATGAGGTTTGGCGCACAAAGATCACCAATACCTCTGACAAGCCCCGGAAGCTGTCCGTGTTCGGCTTTGTGGAATTCACCAACGACAACAACTATGAGCAGGACCAGGTAAATCTCCAGTACACCCTGTTCATCACCCGCACCAGCTTTGAGGATAACCGCATCATCCAGCACATCAACGAAAACAGCGGCAAGGACGCCTCCGGCTCCAACCACAAGGAGCGCTTCTTCGGCATGGTAGGCGCACCGGTTTCCGGCTATAACGGCAATCTGGACAGCTTCATCGGCCCCTACCGGACCTATTCCAACCCCATTGCCGTTGAGCAGGGCAAGTGCGACGGCAGCATGAACTACAACACCAACGCATGCGGCGCTCTCCAGAGCGATCTGGAGCTGGCACCCGGCGAAACCGCCGAGCTCATCTACATCCTCGGTCAGCGCAACAGCGCAGAGGCAGCCGAAATCCTCAACACCTATAAAACCCCGGGCAAGGTGGATGAGGAAGTGGCAGAGCTGAAGAACTTCTGGCACAAGGAGCTGTCCAACTTCCAGGTCAACACCCCCAGTCCGGAATTCAACAATATGATTAACGTGTGGAATGCATACCAGTGCTTCATCACCTTTATCTGGTCCCGGGCAGCCTCCTTTGTTTACTGCGGTCTGCGCAACGGCTACGGCTACCGGGATACCGTTCAGGATATCCAGGGCATCATCCATCTGGATCCGGAAATGGCGGCAGAGAAGATCCGCTTTATGCTGTCCGCACAGGTGGACAACGGCGGCGGTCTGCCCCTGGTAAAATTCAACCACAACGCAGGTCACGAAAATACTCCGGACGATCCGGAATACGTTAAGGAAACCGGTCACCCCTCCTACCGGGCGGACGATGCCCTGTGGCTGTTCCCCACCATTGTTAAGTACATCGGGGAAAGCGGCAACAAGGCGTTCCTGGACGAGGTAATCGTCTACGCCAACGGGGGCGAGGCTACGGTCTACGACCATCTGAAAAATGCCATCCGCTTCTCCATGGAGCGGCTGGGGGCACACGATATGCCTGCAGGGCTCCATGCGGACTGGAACGACTGTCTGCGGATGGGTGCCAAGGGCGAATCCACCTTTGTGGCATTCCAGCTGTACTACGCCATGAGCGTAATCCGGGATATGGCGCAGCAGCGGGGCGACAGTGAGTATGTCAAGTATATCGATGAGGTACAGGCAAAGCTGGGCGCATCCCTGGAAAAGTGCTGGGATGAGGACCGGTTTATCCGGGGCATCCGGGAGGACGGCGTGATCGTCGGCGCAAAGAAGGATCCGGAAGCCTCCATGTGGCTCAACCCCCAGAGCTGGGCTGTGATCTCCGGCTTTGCAAGCAAGGAGCAGGGCGACAAGTCCATGGAATCCGTACACCGGATTCTCAACACCCCCTACGGCATCAAGCTGCTGGATCCGCCGTACAGAGAGCATTACTTTGACGGCGCCCTGATGCACATTTTCAATCCGGACACCAAGGAAAACGGCGGAATCTTCTCCCAGTCCCAGGGCTGGGCAATCCTGGCGGAAAGCCTGCTGGGTCACGGAGACCGTGCCTTTGAATACTTCATGGAAAGCTCCCCTGCTGCCATGAACGACAAGGCGGAAATCCGTGTGATGGAGCCCTATGTACACGGTCAGTTCACCGAGAGCACCGCTTCTCCCTTTGCGGGACGTTCCCACGTTCACTGGCTCACCGGTACTGCATCCACCGTTATGGTTGGCTGCGTGGAGGGTATCTGCGGCATGCGTCCCAATGCGGACGGGCTGGTAATCTCCCCCTCCATTCCCTCTGCCTGGGACGGCTTCACTATCGAGAAGAACTTCCGGGGCAAGCATCTGTCCATCCGGGTGGAGAATCCCGGCCACGTACAGAGCGGCGTTAAGTCCCTGACTCTCAACGGCAAGGCACTGTCCGGGAATTTTGTTCCCGCAGCAGAGCTGAAGGAGCAGAACGAGATCACCGTGGTACTGGGCTGAACAGTATAAAAAGATCGGGTCTGTATGGTTTCATACAGACCCGTTTTTTTGCAGAAAACGCCGCAGGATGCGTCTGTATCCTGCGGCGTTTCTCATATTTCATTTCGGTTTTCCAGTGCCTTATAAAGGGTGACCTCGTCCGCATATTCCAGAATGCCCCCGATGGGCAGGCCGAACGCCAGCCGGGACACCTTCACCCCCATGGGCTTCAGCAGCCGGGCAATGTACATGGCGGTAGCCTCCCCCTCCACGGTAGGGTTGGTGGCCATGATGACCTCCGTAACAGGCTCGGACTGGAGCCGTGCCAGCAGGCTTTTGATCTCCAGATCGTCCGGGGACACCCCGTCCAAAGGAGAAATCAGCCCGTGGAGAACATGGTAAGTGCCGTTGTACTCCCCCGTCCGCTCAAAGGCGGTCACGTCCTTGGGGCTTTCCACCACGCAGATGATGCTGTGATCCCGCCGGTCATCCCCGCAGATAGGGCAGACGTCCTGCTCCGTCAGATTCTGACAGACTGCACAGTTGTGTACCGTATGCTTTGCCTGTAAAATGGCATCCGCAAAGGCCTGCACATCCTCCTCGGACATGGACATCACATAGTAGGCAAGCCGCTGGGCGGTTTTCATGCCGATCCCCGGCAGCTTTGCAAACTGCTCCGCCAGGATCACCAGGGGCAGCGCATTGTGGTCCGCCATGGGCTACTTAAAACAGGCCGGGCAGAGAAACGCCGCCGGTTACCTTGGTCATTTCCTCCTCGGTTACCTTTTCCACGTTTGCAATAGCCTCGTTCACTGCGCTGATGACCAGATCCTGCAGCATTTCAATATCCTCCGGATCCACAACCTCCGGCTTGATGGTCAGGGACTTGATATTCTTCTTGCCGGTTACCACAACCTCAACAGCGCCGCCGCCAACAGCTGCGGAAAACTCCCGTGCTTCAATATCCTCCTGCAATTCGGTGATCTTGTCCTGCATCTTCTGTGCCTGACGGATCATTGCGTTCATATCCTGGGCGCCGCCCTGCTTCGGTACTCTTGCTCTCATGTTATTAACTCCTTATCCTCATTTCATTCGCTCCACGTCACGGTGCAGCCATTATTCAACAGCCGTTTCGATCTGGCTGCTGTTTGCCTTTTGGATCAATGCCTCTGCGGGAGAAATGGTCTCCTGTTTGGCCGTGCACTTTGCCCGGATAGCATACCGCTTACCCAGCACCTGCTGAATACAGTCCCCAAGGGAAACCGCATGCTCCCGCTGGCGGAACAGCTGCATAAACAGCGCATTTTCCGCAAAGATCAGCAGCAGATTGCCGTTCACATAGGCCTTGGAATTTGCCAGGGTGCCGGATACCGCAGGATTCACCTTGTTGAATGCGGCCAGCACCTCCGCCCAGTTGGCCAGAGGCGTGAAGTCCTCCTGCCGGAGCCTGGACATATCCACCTTGGGCTCCTCCGGGGTGGCACGATCCGCCGGCGCCGCAGGCTTCTCCTGAACCCGGATGGGCTGATACCCCCCCTGCCGCAGCGCAGCAATCGTAGCCTCCAACTGTTTTATTTTATCATAAATCTGAGAATTGTCAAGGGTCTGGACGGATTTTTGTGAAACCTGGGGACTGCACAGCCGGATCAGGCAAAGCTCCAGCTCCACCCGCTTGTTGATGGCCCGTCCCAGCCGTTCATTGCAACTCTGCAGCGCCGACAGCCGGTCAATGACCTGCTGCAAGGGCATTGCGGAACGGATCTCCTCCAGCCGGGCAATCTCCTCCGGCATGCAGGCCAGCAGGGAGGTGTCGCCGCCGGTCACATGCAGCAGCATCACATTCCGCAGCTGGGCAATCAGCTCCTCACAGAGCCGGAGCATATCCTTGGACTTGGCATACAATGCGTCCAGAATGCCGATGGCCTTTGCGGGATCCTGCCGGACCATGGCATCCAGCAGATCAAAGAGCGCATCCCGTCCGGCGATGCCTGCCGCTGCCGAAACCGTATCCAGGGTAATATTGCTGTCGTATGCGGCACACTGATCCAGCAGGGACAAAGCGTCCCGCATGCCTCCGTCGGACAGACGGGCAATCAGCCGTGCCGCCTGCTCATCCAGAGAAAGCTGCTCCTCCCCGGCAATGTACAGCAGCCGGTCTGTAATATCCTCCGGCAGGATCCGCCGGAAGTCAAAGCGCTGACACCGGGAAACGATGGTAGCCGGCACCTTGTGGATCTCCGTGGTGGCAAGGATAAACTTCACGAACGCCGGAGGCTCCTCCATAATCTTCAGCAAAGCGTTGAAGGCACTCTGGGAGAGCATGTGTACCTCGTCAATGATGTATACCTTGTATTTGCACCGCTCCGGGGTGTAAACCGCACCGTCCCGCAGATCCCGGATATCATCCACCCCGTTGTTGGAGGCTGCATCGATTTCGATGATGTCGGACAGGGAAAACTCCTCCGCATCCCGGCAGATTTCACACTGCTGGCAGGGGTTTCCCCCGGCGGCATGCAGGCAGTTGATGGCCTTTGCAAAAATCCGGGCGCAGGTGGTTTTTCCCGTACCCCGGGAGCCGGTAAACAGATACGCATGGGCGGTTTTTCCGCTCTGGATCTGGTTTTTCAGGGTGGTTGTGATATGGGGCTGGGAAATCACATCATCAAAGCTCCGGGGTCGCCACTTCCGGTACAGGGCCTGATACATATCCGTTCACTCTCCTTTCCCGCTTCATCCTGCCAGCGGATGCTCCACCGCATCCCGCAGCTCTGCGTAGTATTCCCGGAAGCCCTCCAGATCAGCCATCCGGTTTGTTACAGCCTGCTCGTAGAATTTCTGGCTCTGCTCCGGCTGGTGCAGCAGAAGGCAGGCCAGTGCGCAGCCTCCGTATGCAAACGCCACATTTTCGCCCTTGGAAATGGAATCCTCAAACCAGTGCATTGCGCTGGCGCCGTCATGCTGCCGCAGATAGAGCATACCCAGATCCGTGCGGATGCAGGAAAATTCCGGCCGCTGCAGCAGAAGCAGCTGGTCATAAACCAGCTTTGCATCCTCATAAGCGCCGCTGTCCGTCATGCTTCTCGCCTGGAACAGCAGCAGATAGGGGTTGTCCATGCCAAGCTCCCGGGCACGCTGATAATTCTGAACCGCATTGGCGCTGCAGCCGGTAAGCTGGTAGCATCTTCCGATATAAAAATAGCAAAGCTGCCGTTCCTTATCCGTGAGCCCCCGCATGTCCAGCACCGCAAGAAACCCGTCCAGCCCGTCCAATACGGCATTGTTGCACAAGTCCGCCAGCGCCCGGCAGAACATGCGGCTTTTCTTCCCGACTCCGCCAAAGGCGTTACCGACGATTTCCGCATCCGTCCGCTCAATATGAAAGCCCTACTGCTGGAAAGACAGCACAAGCATTGAGATGATCCATTGCAGATACATGGCCAGGCAGACCACCAAAAGAATCTGGAAGTCACTCCAGTCTATTTCCATTGCGCTGCCCACCAACGGTACCACCACCAGGCAGGTCAGTAATGCCGGCACAAGCGCCTTTCCGGCTGCCTGCCGGAATATGCCTGCCAGCTGGCGAAGTTTGTCCCCCATACGCCCTCCGTGTGTCACGCTTTGCCGGAAACGGCGAAGCAGAAAAGAAAAATTCCGGAACATAGGTGTGCAGGCTTGCTGCGGCACACGAAAACAACCGCTTAATGCTGCTCGGTTCCCCGCCTGACATGGTTCACAGCGTTTCGTTGCACAGGGCCCGCACACCTATATTCCGGAATATGCATTCCTCGTTACAATACAATTGTACCATATTACCGCCGGAATTTCAACCCCCAAATTGTACATTTTCATAATTTTTCTGTTTTCAGCAAAAAAATCAGTTGTTAGGCTTTACTTTTGCATCATTATGTGCTATACTATTAAAGCGGTTCAGAATGAAACCGCAATCGAGGTGTGGCTCAGTTTGGTAGAGCGCTGCGTTCGGGACGCAGAGGCCGCAGGTTCAAGTCCTGTCACCTCGACCATATTTTGTAAAAGCTCACGCATTGGCGTGGGCTTTTCTTTTTGCCGCCAGAAAAACCCCGATTGTTTGAGGTCAGGGTTTTTGCTCTGCTGCACTCTCGTCGCATTGAAGAAGAAGAGAGGTGAAGACGCACTGATAAACTGGAATTTATCTAACAATTTGCTTTGATCAAAGATTATACGGGCTTGGATGTTCTTCGCAGAAAAGACCATGCCGTTCGACAATTTCTGCAACAAGTTCACTGGAAAGCACAGTACCTATGTACATATAATAATCATAGCCAAAATGAATGAAGAAATCCTTGGAAACCAGCTTCAACCAGCATTGTTCACGAAGACAAGCGGTAATCACTTGGCGAATATCTTGTACGCTGAAAATACTTGTGGGGAAGCGTAGATTCTCCTTATAATACTCTGCCTGTTTGATAGAAAGTTTAGATACTTGTGCGTTTTTAATCAACTCAACACAACAATCTATATACGCAAGTTCTGTTTTTAGGTAAGCATCTCGGGATAGCATTGTGCCGCCAAATACTTTTCCAATATCGCTAATGCTTGTCCATTCATCTGCTATATAGACTCCATCAACTCGATTGAATGGATTATACTGAGTGATTCTGTATGATATCATTTATTTTACCACTTTCGCCTATCTATTCGGAAAATTCCAATTTGTCACGCTCATTATATCACAGCACAGCACGTTGTTTAATAAAAAATCCACCGTAATCAATAAAATTACGGTGGATTTCTGGCGGAGAAAGAGGGATTTGAACCCTCGCGCCGGTTTCCCGACCTACTCCCTTAGCAGGGGAGCCCCTTCACCACTTGGGTATTTCTCCAATGGCTGTATGGTACCCCCTCAACAAGCAAAAGGGTGTTGGCGGAGAGGGTGGGATTCGAACCCACGGTCCCTTGCGGGATCACTGGTTTTCAAGACCAGCTCCTTAAACCACTCGGACACCTCTCCATGCATGGCGGGTACACCGATCACATGAATCAGCTTATTTATTTTAGCACAGTACGCCAATTTTGTCAACCCCTTTTTCGTACTTTTTTGATATTTCCGTTTCTTGACTTTCCGCCAGAAAGCCTGTACAATAGTATAGGACATCTGTGTGCTGTGCAGAAATTTTTCAGAAATTCGAGGTTCATGCTTCATGAAACAGAAATATATACGCGCCCTGCTGCCGCCCCTGGTTATGCTGCTGATCTTCAGCATCTTCTATACCGTCTGCGGCATCGCCCCCTTCGGCACCAAAAGCATTGCCTGGTGCGACATGGAACAGCAGGTCATCCCCCTGATGCTGGATCTGCGGCATGTGCTCACCGGGGAAGACAGTATCTTCTACTCCGCCGGCAATGCGGGGGGGATGAATATGTGGGGGGTCTATTTCTTCTTTGTGGCAAGCCCCTTCTCCCTGCTGGTTTGCCTGGTAAAAGAATCCCAGATGCTGACCCTGATGAATCTGCTGGTTATGTGGAAACTGGCGGTGGCGGCCTGGAGCGCAGGCTGGTATCTGCGCCGCCGGTACCCGCAGCTGCGCACCTCCTGGATGCTGCTGCTGAGTCTTACATACGGGCTCTGCGGCTACGGGCTTCTGTACTACCAGAACCTGGTGTGGCTGGATCTTTTATACCTGTTTCCCCTGCTGATGCTCTCCCTGGATGCACTGATCCGGGAGGGAAAAATGCTGGGCTATATCTGCATATGCAGCGCCTGTGTGGCGGTGCTGTATTACCTGGGCTTCAGTATCGGCATCTTCCTGATCTTATATGTAGGGCTTCAGTATTACTTTCTGTCAGATCCGATGCGCCGGCGGCAGATCGCCTTTCGGTTCGTGTATGCCAGCGGCTGCGCCCTGCTGATTACTGCAGTGATCTGGCTGCCCTCCCTGCTCCAGGTCATGGACTCCGGCAGAGTGGGCACCACCATGCAGAAGCTCCGGGAAACCCTGGTATTCAAAAGCATCGGCGACAAGCTGGCACTGCTGATGTGCACCGCCATCTGCCTGGTACCCCTGTTCTTCCTGTTCGGCAAACACCGTGCCTCTGTGACGCCCCAGACCAAATGGATGTATATTCTCCTGCTGATTCCCGTACTGCTGGAGCCGGTGAATCTGCTGTGGCATACGGGCAGCTATCAGTGCTATCCCCTCCGGTACGGGTACATTACCGTGCTGCTGGGTCTGAGCCTGGTGGCAGAAATCCTCACTGCTCCGCCTGAGCCGTCTCCTGCAAAGGGCAGCTCCCCTGTCCGGGCAGCCTATGCCATGGTGGGGATTCTTACCGGGCTGACCGCCGCCATCGTGGTGCTGTGTACCCGGTGGTATGATACCATATGCAGCTATACGGACACCCTGTGGCACAGCGTGGGCTCCTTCTTCCTGCTGCTGATTCCTGCCGCCATTGCCCTGACCGGCTATTACTGTGCCATCCGGTTCTACCGGCAGGGTCTGCTGTCCCGCCGGATCCTGACCGTATCCCTGTCCCTGCTGTTTGCCCTGGAAACCGGTCTGAATCTGTCCGTATACATCGCCCGTCCCGCAGTGGAAGATACCCTTTACGCCCAGACCCTGAGCCTGTCCGAGCTCAGCGACGACCAGGACTATTACCGTGTCCGGATGGAGCGCAAGTACAGCCATGTGAACATGATCGGCGCCATCGGCTACAATACCATCGGTCACTACACCTCCCTGACCGCCTCCCGTACCATGCAGATGATGAAGAAAATGGGCTACAGCTCCTACTGGATGGAGATCGGCACCACCGGGGGCACGGTGCTGTCGGACGCAATCCTGGCAAACCGCTATATTATCGGTCTGGAGGAGGAACTTGCCCCCTGGCAGGCCATTACCCGCACTACGGAATGCGGTCTTGTTATGGCACAAAACCAGCTCTGCCTGCCGGCGGGCACGGTACAGAGCGGAGATCCCGCTGCGCTTACCGGCATGACCGGCAATGACCGGATTGCAGATCAGAAGGCTCTTGCCAGGGCATGGCTGGGTACCGACAGTCTGGTCACAAGCTATGCGCCCACCAAGTTCAGCCATGTAACCTACGATTACACCGACGGTAAGCACAACGTGAACATTGTGGACGAAAGCGCCGACCACTCCCTGTCCTACAGCTTTTTCGCATCCGGCAGACAGGCCCTGTATTTCGACCTGTTTGACACCTGCGAGGGTGCCCCCATCACTTCCGATACCTATGAATCCGTGGCAGTCAGCATCAACGGCCACTTTGTTTCCCTGGATTATCCCGAGAAGAAAAGCAATGGCATCCTGGAGCTGGGCGTGGTAGAAAACCAGCATGTCACCGTCCGGGTGGTGCTGCGGCACAATGTGTCCGTATCCTCCCTGGGGGTATTCGGCATCGATCTGGATGGCCTGAGCCAGGCACTGACCGACAGCAACGGAGCCTATGTCACCGCTTCCGGCAATGACATTACCGCAGTCTGCACAGCGGATGCACCAGCTTACCTGTACCTTGCCATCCCCTGGGATCCGGGCTTTACCGCTACTGTGAACGGCAGCCCCTGCGAAATCCAGACCATTGACGGCTGCTTTATGGCAATTCCCATTGAAGCAGGGGAAAACCAGGTCAGCCTGCACTTTGTGCCCCGGGGCTTTAAGCTGGGGCTGGGCATCAGCATTGCCGGACTGCTGGCCGCCGCCGGATACCTGCTTCTGCGGCGGATCCGCCGGAACAAGCCGCCCTTTGCACCGGAATTTGTCTGCCGGCTGATGCAGGCTGTGTTCTGGTGTGTGCTGGTGGTATTCTACGCCGGCACCATGATTATCAACATTTTCTGAGTCCATACTATATTTGTTTCCGACTGCCGCATCCAGCGGCAGTTCTGCGTTGAAAGGAGTTTGCCCCATGGTGTCCATCCTGACCAATCAGGTCTCCGTTATGCTGCTGCTGATACTGGCCGGCATGCTGTGCTATAAGCTCCGCTTGCTCAGCGACCGGGGGATCAAGGAGCTGTCCGCCATCGTGCTGCAGGTAGTCAATCCCATTGTCATCCTGCTGGCCTATCACCGGGAGCTGGAAATGCGGCTGGTGCAAAACCTGCTCTGGACGTTCCTGCTGTCCGCAGTTGCCATGGGGGCGGGAATCGGCCTTGCCACCCTGCTGATCCAGAAAAAGCCCGGCAGGGAAACCGCCGTGGAGCGGCTGTCCGCCGTGTATTCCAACTGCGGCTTTATGGGCATTCCCCTGGTAAAGGCCCTGCTTGGCTACGAAGGGGTATTCTATCTGACCGCCTTTCTCACCGTGTTCAATCTGCTGATCTGGACCCATGGCATCATGTCCATCTCCGGCAGCAGAAACCTCCGTTCCCTGCTGCATGTGCTCCGCTCCCCGGCAATTCTCGCCATCCCCCTGGGTATGATTCTGTTTTTCGGGCAGATTACGCTGCCGGGATTTCTGACTGAGGCACTGGAGCAGGTTGCCGGCATGAACACGCCTCTGGCCATGCTGGTGGCCGGCGCAACCATTGCCCAGGGCAGTCTGCGCAGCGCACTGATGCAGAAGCGGGTGTATCTGATTGCCGCATACAAGCTGCTGATGATGCCTCTGGTCACCATAGGGCTGTTCTTTGCGCTGCCCGTGGAGCACGCCGTCCTGACCACGGTTGTGCTGTCCATGGGAGCGCCCACCGCCATTACCTGCACGCTGTTTGCCGTGCAGAACGGAAAAAATGCCGGCTATGCCTCCCAGCTCTTTGCGGTAAGTACGGTTTTTTCTTTATTAACTTTACCCCTTGTGGGCGTTTTGTTAGAAGCAATCGAAAAGTAACAATTTAGACATATATAGTCCATGATTTGTACACCAGTGTACTGTTGATATCTGATATAATAAAAACGAACTAAATCAGATTCACGGGCATCAGATTTTCTATCAAACAATCTTTAATTGCAAGCTGAAAGTCATTACATTTCATTGGCGACAGAATTAATACATCATTTAAGTGATAAGAATAAGGCGGTGCAGAATATGGAACAAAAAGGTATCAGTAAACTGGATCTCAAGCGGCAGAACCGGCTGCAGATCCTGCGTGTCGTACATGAAAACGGCGCAATCTCCCGGGTGGATATTGCCTCCCAACTGCAGCTGACCCGTGCTGCGGTCACCATCATCACTAACGAAATGATTGCCGAGGGAGTTTTGCAGGAACTGGGCGAAGCTCCGGTTGAACTGGATAAGCTCCAGAAAGGCAGAAGAAAGATTCTCATCGGCATCAATGCCACCAACAAGTTTGCCCTTGGTGCCACTATTTCTGAGGGCTATGTCAGTGTGGGCTTGTCCACGCTGGACGCCGAGGTTCTGGACAAGGCGATGATGCCCATCGGAGAGAATACAACAGCCCAGGAAATCCTTGATTTTATCATTTCCTCCTGCAAGGATATGATTGCAAACAGCTGCCTCAGCAAAAACAAGATCCTTGGACTTGGCGTGGGCGTTATGCCCTCCATGTGGAGTCTTATGCGGATCAGGATCAGAGAGGGAGCTTTGCACTGCAAGCGGGTAGTGGATCCCCTGACCAAGGCTCTGGAGCTTCCTATTCTGTGTGCGAATGCAGTGGGCATGCTGGCACTGGCCACCCAGGATCACCGTACCCACGAGGGTCAGCGGTTCAACCATGTGCTGCTGTCCATGGGAGAGCAGCTGAATGCGGCTGTTCTCAATCAGAATAATCTGATGCCCAACTATGATATTCACACAGACCTGGTAGAACGCATCATCATCCGCCCCGGCGGGAAGTCCTGCCCCGGCTATCCGGACGGCAGCGTGAAGGCAGAGCTGTCGGAGCATGTGCTGATGGAAAGCCTCAAGGAGGCATATTCCCAGGAAACCATGCCCTACCTGTATAACGCCACCGGCGGAGACAGGGAGCGTATAACAGAAGATCTGTTCAACGACGCATACGTTCACGGGGACAAGGGCGTGCAGGAAATTGCGCACTACACGCTGGATACCCTGGCTGTGCTGGTCAATAACCTGAGCTGTGCCCACTATGCCAACAAGATCGTCCTGCACAACTGCAAGATGAACGAATACTGTTTTGACTACTTCAAGGGCAAGCTGGCTGAGCTGCTGGGGCAGGAGGATGTCAATGACATGGTAGAATTCAGCCGGGCAGACGGCAGATACAGCTTCCTGGCAGGCTGCGCACTTGCCATCTACGAGCTGTTCTATATCAAGGGCGGACTTTAATCCAAAAAACGCATAAAAACCCCCGTACAATCTAAAGATTGTACGGGGGTTTTCTGTATTCAGCTATTTCCCAGCAGCAGGTATACGCCAACGGCAGCCCCGATCAGGAGGATGCCGAATATTGTGGATCCGCCGATCATACTCCTGCCGGGCAGCCGGATATCCTCCGGCTGGTCCGGGTTGATGAAAATGGTGATCTCATCCCCCACATTGTAGGTCTTGCCGGCCTCGTATACGTCCAGCTGGATTTCATACTCTGCGCCGTACCAGCTGTACCTGACCATGGGGGCATACCGGTTACGCCGGCGGCCGGTGCTGTCACTACGGTCGAACATGATGTTCACATCGGTCACCGTAGCGGTCAGCTCCTGGCTGCACCGTTTCAGCTGGCTCCGGTGAATCAGGATGCCGCCGAACAGCAGCACTGCACCCAGCAGGGCACAGCCCCCGCAGCCCAGCTTGGGCAGCGCATGCAGCATGCGTGCGCGCTGACCCTCGTCCCCGTAGAGAATCCGGTAGATCGCAAATGCACCCACCAGCAGCTCCAGCCCCAGGGTCAGAAATACCAGACTGCCCGTATTGGGACGGCTGATGGTCTGGATGCCTCCCAGCAGGAACATAAATCCGAAAAAGCAGAGGACAATCAGAACGCACAAGACGGAATCCGTCTGGGCGGTGATGAACATGGCAATGATTGTCCCCACAAAGGCAATCAGAAACAGAATGCCGAAAATCTTACTTTGCGTCGTATGCTTGTTGTCCGGCCGATTCATATGCAATCCCTCATTTCATCATGCTTCTGCCGCCGGAGCCGGATACGCAGCCTCAAGCCGTTCCCGTGCCACTGCCAGCATCAGCTTAATGCGGTTTTCCTGGTTTACCCGGGTCGCCCCCGGATCGTAATCAATCGGTACGATATTGGCAATGGGGTTCTTCGCCTTGATCTTCCGGATCATGCCCTTGCCCACAATATGGTTGGGCAGACAGCCGAAGGGCTGACAGCAGACGATATTTTCATAGCCGTGGGAGATCAGCTCCAGCATTTCCCCGGTCAGGAACCAGCCCTCTCCCATCTTGCTGCCGTAGCCGATGACACCCCGGACCATTTCCTTGATCTGCATATAGGAGGCGGGCACGGAGAACTGCCGGGTAACCCGGATACAGTCCAGAAATACCGACTCGATGTTGCTTAGATATTTAATGAGGAAACGCACAAGCAGGGCCTTTGCCCGGCTGCCGCCGTAGAGCTTGATGTCCTCCAGCCGGTTATCCACCTTGAACATCAGGAAGCCCATAAGCCCGGGCAGCATAACCTCACAGTCCTGGCTGCGGAGAAATTCCTCCAGATGATTGTTGGCAAGGGGCGAGAATTTTGCATATACCTCTCCAACCACGCCCACCCGTACCTTCGGGGTGCGCTGAACCGGGATATTGGCAAAGGAGGTGCTGATTTCGGACAGGGTCTGGCGCAGCCGTTCAAATTTCGTCGGGTGCCCCGCCACAATCTGTTGGGACAGCCGCTGGATCCACTGGTGGATCAGCTGATCCGCATCTCCCGGATTAACCTCGTAGGGGCGAACCTGGTTGCCCAGGATCATCAGCATATCCGCATAGGACAGCAGTGCCACAGCCTCCTTCAGAATGGGAAGGGTCAGCTTGAACGCACTGCCCTTTTCCAGGCCGGACAGATTCAGGGAGATTACCGGAATCCGCTCCAGTCCCGCCTTTTTCAGCGCCTTGCGCAGCAGATGAATGTAATTGGACGCCCGGCAGCCGCCGCCGGTCTGGGTAATCATCACTGCTGTATGCTCCAGGTCGTATTCACCGCTCTCCAGCGCATGCATCAGCTGCCCGATGGCCAGCAGCGCCGGATAGCAGGTATCGTTGTGTACATATTTCAGCCCGGCATCAATAACCGCCTGGCCATCGGAGCGCAGCAGCTCCACATGATAGCCATAGGCGTTGAACAGCGCCCGGAGCAGTTCAAAATGCAGCGGTGCCATATTGGGAATAAGGATTGTGTAATCCTTTTGCATCTCTTTGGTGAAACGTGCCTGTGCTTCGTTGGTGCTCATGGATGAATAAACCGTCCTTTCGGTGTACCTGTATTCCTGTTCCGTCACGCCTGCAAAGCCGCAAACAGGCTGCGCAGCCGGATCTTGACTGCCCCGAGATTGGTGATTTCGTCAATTTTGATCTGGGTGTAGATCTTATTGCCCCGCTCCAGGATCTCCCGGACCTCATCGGTGGTGATGGCGTCCACCCCGCAGCCGAAGGACACCAGCTGTACCAGGTTCAGCATAGGGTCTCCGCTGTCTGCCACGAATTTTGCCGCTGCATACAGCCGGGAGTGATAGGTCCACTGATCCAGAACATGGGTGTTGAAGCGGCTCACCAGGTGACTGACAGAGTCCTCCGTAATCACCGCTGCACCGCAGGAGCAGATCAGCTTGTCGATACCGTGGTTGATTTCCGGATCCAGGTGATAGGGTCTGCCTGCCAGCACAATTACCGGCATATGGGCCTGCCGGGCCAGTTCCAGATACTCCGCACCCTTTTTCCGCACCTTGTCCTGGTAGGCTTCATGGGCGGCAAAGGCCTGCGACACCGCATGCTTAACCTCCGACAGGGGGATATCTCCGAACTGCCGGCACAGCACCGCATGAATCTTTTTCGTAAAATCCTTTGGCCGGTGCAGCCCCAGATAGTCATACAAAAAGGGAATCTGCTGCACTGCCTTTACGTTGGCTTCAATGACCTCCGGGTAGTATGCCACCACTGGACAGTTGTAGTGATTGTCCCCCAGCCCCTCATCCAGGTTATAGGTCATGCAGGGGTAGAAGATGGCGTCCACCTTTTCCCGGAGCAGCGCCTCCACATGGCCGTGCATGAGCTTGGCCGGGAAGCACACCGTGTCCGAGGGGATGGTATGCTGACCGCTCAGATACAGCTTTCGGTTGGAGGGGGGCGAGGTTACGGTTTCAAAGCCGAGATCCGTAAAGAAGGCATGCCAGAAGGGCAGCAGCTCATAGAAATTCAGCCCCATGGGCAAACCGATTCTGCCCCGTTTGCCGGGCACCCCCACACACTGGGCCAGCAGCTGCCGCTTGTATTCGTACAGATTGTATTGCTCCCCGGACTTTCCGGAGGAAACGGGCTTGTCGCACCGGTTGCCCCCGATGAATTTCCGGCTGTCGTCAAAGGTATTCACCGTCAGCCGGCAGGAATTGGGGCAGCCCTTGCAGGTGATGACCTGAACCTGATGCCTGAACTGTGCCAGCTGGGCTTCATTCAGCAGGGTGCTCCTTGCAGAATCCTTGTGAGCCTGGGCATATAGTGCCGCTCCGTATGCACCCATCAGTCCGGAAATGGAGGGGCGGATTACCTCTCTGCCGATTTCCTGTTCAAAGGCCCGGAGCACCGCATCGTTCAGAAAGGTGCCTCCCTGTACCACGATATGCTGACCCAGAGCCTCCGCACTGTTGGCACGGATGACCTTATACAGGGCATTTTTCACTACGCTGATGGACAGGCCGGCGCTGATGTTCTCGATGCCCGCATTGTCCTTCTGGGCCTGCTTCACGCTGCTGTTCATGAACACGGTGCACCGGGAGCCCAGATCCACCGGCTTTTCCGCAAAGAGCCCCAGCTTGGCAAACTCCTGCATCTCATACCCCAGGGCACCGGCAAAGGTCTGTAAAAAAGAGCCGCAGCCGGAGGAGCATGCCTCGTTGAGGAAAATGTTGTCGATGGCACCGTTGCGGATCTTGAAGCACTTGATATCCTGACCCCCGATGTCGATGATAAAGTCCACGTCCGGCCGGAATTCCTTTGCCGCCGTGTAGTGGGCGATGGTTTCCACGATGCCGAAATCCACCCCGAAGGCGCTGCGGATCATTTCCTCCCCGTATCCGGTGACAGCGGAGGCGGTCACATGGAGCCCCGGGAATGCGGCATACAGCCCGGTGAGAAACTGGCGGATCAGGGGCACCGGGTTGCCGCTGTTGGGCAGATACTCGGAACGGATAATCCGCCGCTGCTGATCCATCAGCACAGCCTTGACTGTGGTAGAGCCGGCATCAATGCCCAGGAACACCTCCCCCTCCGGGGTATCGGCAAAGCGGATGTGGGAGGAGTTTGCCCCATGCCGCTGACAGAAGGCGTCATACTCCTGCCGGGAGGTAAACAGGGGCTTGCAGTAGGCATAGGTGCCGGTGGACCGGTATGCCTCCGTCTGGCGGATAATTTCCGGAAGGGAAACCTCTCCCCCGCCGCCGGAAAAGGCTGCGCCCATGGCAACAAAGTACAAAGAATGCTCCGGACAGATGCCCTCCACTCCAAGAATATGGTCAAAGGCACGGCGCAGCTCCGACAGAAAGGTCAGCGGACCGCCCAGATATACCACCTTGCCCCGGATTTCTCTGCCCTGGGCAAGGCCTGCTACGGTCTGATTCACCACCGCCGCAAAAATGCTGGCGGAAATGTCGTTTCGCTTTGCCCCCTGGTTCAGCAGGGGCTGGATGTCGGATTTTGCAAAGACACCGCACCGGGAAGCTATGGTGTAAATCTTCTGGTAATCCTTTGCCGCCTCGTTCATCTCATCCGGGGTAATGCCCAGCAGGGTGGCCATCTGGTCGATGAACGCACCGGTGCCGCCGGCGCAGGAGCCGTTCATGCGAACCTCCAGCCCGCCGTAGGAGGAATCCTCGTCGGTCAGGAACAGGATCTTTGCATCCTCTCCCCCCAGCTCAATGATGACATCCGCCGCCGGAATCAGCCGGTTTACCGCAATCCGGGTGGCGTAGACCTCCTGTACAAAGGGAATGTGCAGATCGTTGGCGATGCCCATGCCGGCAGAACCGGAAATACACAGCTGTACCCGATCCAGAGAGGGGAATTTTGCAGAAATGTCCGACAGCATGGCTGCTATTTTTTCAGAAATCTGAGAAAAATGACGCTCGTATGCAGCATAGAGGATATTTCCATCCTCGTCCAGCAGCACGCTTTTCAGGGTGGTGGAGCCCACATCAAGTCCTATTTTCACATTGGTTCTCCGTTCCCGGCGATGCGAAAAAATCCCCTGCACCGCCTGATACTATATATAGATTTATTATAGCACACTACGGTGAAAAAAGCAAGATTCCCGGTCAAGATGCATAAAAGCGGAAATCAGGCGGCATACTACAAACAAGGAGAGCGAGAAAACCTACTGCGCTCTCACAGGCTGGAGTTTCCGGAACCGCTCTCCGCACAGGCGGCACCGGACTGTGCCCTGCCTGTCCGTGCGGAGAAAAGGAGATTGTCATGAACAATCAGAATAACCAGAACCAGCAGAATAACCAGAATCAGCAGAACAAGAACAACCAGAACCAGCAGCAGAATAAGAATCAGCAGAACCAGCAGCAGAACAACAACCAGCGCTGACCCGGCGTAAAAAGCGGTATGGCCTGTGTGCCATACCGCCTTTGTACATCATGATTCCAGCGTGAACCGTTCAGTGCCGTCCGGCAGACTGTCCAGGAACATAGCCTTGGGCCGTGCCCATACCGCCGTGTCATCCGTGCAGGACTGATAGATCACCAGCTCCTCCAGGGTCTCGCTGTGCTTTGCCAACGCCAGCACCCGGTACTTCCCGCCCTTGAAATGCCGGTATACGCCGCCGATCTTCACCACTCTGGGCAGTACTGCCGCATACTCCGGCTGCTCCGGTTCCCGGTTGAGAATATCATCCCGCACCAGGATCATACCCGTATGGGGAGGAACATCCGCAAAGGCTTTGCCGCCGTCAACCGGAATCCGGCTGCCGCTGAGCACATCCACCATCTCCGGCATGGGGGTGTCAAACTCAAACCGGTAGCCTTCATCGCTGAGGTTCAGCGCCACGAAGATGGTCTGCTCCTGCAGGGTCTTGGTGAACAGCACCTGCTGGTTCCGGATGATGACCGTGCGGTATTCTCCGGTGCGCAGTGCAGGATATGCCCGGTAAATGCGCCCCAGCTTGACCACATGCCGGTAAAGCTCCCGGTTGGCGCCGGGCAGGGTCTGGTAATCGTAGCAGGGCCGCAGGGGGTCGTCGGAATTGTTTTCCTTCCTGCCGGAAATTCCGTATTCGCTGCCGTAATAAATGGAGGGGATGCCCGGCATGGTGTACAGCAGGGTATAGACGTTGAAAATATGAGCCGGGTTGTTCAGCATACTGGCGATCCGGTTCACGTCATGGTTATCCACAAAGTTATAGAGGGCGATGCCCTTGTAGATGCCGTTGCAGCCGGACTGCCGGTTGATGGAGTAATCGATCTCGAAATAGTTCTTGTCGTTGTGGGAGGAGTAAATGCCCTTGTAGCATTCATAGTTGGTGACGGAATCCAGCATATCCGGGTTTGCCCAGCGCTTGTAATCCCCGTGGATAATCTCTCCCATGAGCCAGAAATCCGGCTTCCGGCTCTTGCAGTACTGCCGCAGCCGGCGGAAGAAATCAAAGTCGATGCAGTCCGCCGCATCCAGCCGGAGCCCGTCGATGTCAAACTGATCCATCCACATGCCCACGGAATCCAGCAGATAATCGCACACTGCCGGATTGTGCAGATTCAGCTTCACCAGGTTGTAGTGCCCGTTCCAGCCCTCATACCAGAAGGGATCACCGCAGGGGCTGGGTCCGCCGAAATTCAGGTTGTCGAACCAGCCGCAGTAGGGAGAGTTCTGGCCGTTTTTCTGAATGTCCGTAAACTGGGGGAAGCTGCGTCCCACGTGGTTGAACACCCCGTCCAGAATGACCCGGATGCCGTTTTCGTGCAGGGTCCTGCAGATCTCCCTAAAGCGCTCGTTGGTGCCCAGCCGCCGGTCAATGCTCCGGTAATCCGTGGTGTCATAGCCGTGGGAAACGGATTCAAACACAGGACCGAAATACACCGTGTCCACATTCATTTCCTTCAGATGGGGCAAAATCTCCAGCACCTTGTCCAGCCGCTGTACCGGTTCCCCGCCGGTGTTTACCTTTGGGGCACCGCAGAAGCCCATAGGATAAATATGATAGATAATCGCATTCTCATACCAGTTTTGCATCGTTTACTCCTCCGTTGTTTAGTTCAGGATTCGCTTCCCTCCAGAAAATAGCTTGCCTCCATA
Organism: Ruminococcus sp.; assembly: GCA_022768805.1. Classification (GTDB taxonomy): domain Bacteria; phylum Bacillota; class Clostridia; order Oscillospirales; family Ruminococcaceae; genus Ruminococcus_F. The sequence goes on along the minus strand of JALELB010000011.1, from coordinate 1,910 downwards.
TCCGCCACGTTCAGCGCCATGGCAAGAGGGTATTTCTCCAGCGCCCTGCCGATGATGTTCTTGTCCTCCGTTCCGGAAAAGCCCATATGATAGCGGATGGCGAAGGCCTCCTCCCGGGTGAGCCGACCCTCCCCATACAAAAAGCCGGAAATAATGTACACAGACTTTTCCCCGTGTCCGTAGGGCATAGCGTCGTCAATGGTGTAATAGGGCACCTTTTCCCATACCCCCTGGTCGTTCTTCACGTTCCGGGTGCTGACCTTATAGAAGTCAATCTTGCAAAGATCATGCAGCAGCGCCACAATGGCAATGGTCTCCTCGGAATAGCGCATACCATACAGCTCCTGCACCCGGGGACGTGCCAGATAATCCTTCAGGCAATGGTACACATTCACGCTGTGCTCCACCAGCCCTCCCTCATGGGCGCCGTGATAGCGGCTGCTGGATGGGGCACGGAAAAAGTCGCTGCGGTGCAGATACTCCAGCAGCTTGTCCGCTCCCTCCCGGTGGATATTTGCCTGATAGATTTCAATGAATTCTTCCTTTGCAGACATAAAAGCCCTCCATTCTGTCGGATTTCTCCCTTGCATTATAGCACATCCCGCCGGCAGTTGCAAGTGCAGCAGGCTCCGGCACAGGGAATCCGGAACGGCTTTGTGCGGCACACAGCACAAAATCCTTGCATTTTTAACAAATCGGGTGTATAATATTGTAGAAACCCGTTTGGGAGAAAATTTTGGGGGGTATACATATGAAAAAACCGCACCAGCTGATGCACGAACGTACCGGACTGTTTACGGACAAAAGCACCGGGGCATACTTTGGCACCTACGACGGATATTCCGTTTTCATCAAGCCGTTGGAAAACCGGATGGAGATTTCCGCCACTTTTGACGATGGAACACCGGGGGATCTCATGATGCTCCAGTCCGCACTGAACAGCATCCCCGGTCAGCATAAATATATGCAGACCTGTCAGTACAACGAATCCACCCGGCAGGTGATCTGTACCTGGAAGCAGCTTGCCCAGTCTGTCAAGGCAAACGGCGATATGTATTCCGCATACCTGGACTCCATCACCCGGGTGCTGCGGGATTTCCATATGCATTCCTGCTGCAACCTGTGCGGCAGCACCCAGTCCCTGGACTACTACTGTGCCAACGGGCACCTGGTGGTCACATGCCCCAGCTGTCTGAACCGGCTGGAGCAGGAGCTGAGCGCCCAGCGGGAAACAGCTGCACAGATTCCGGAGGACCGGGTACACGGCATTCTGGGCGCCGCCATCGGTGCTGTAGTACTGGCTCTGCTGACCTGGATCCTGTGGGAAATGGGCTATGTGGCATACATCACCGGCTTTGTGGGCATGACCGTGGCTGTGACACTATACAAAAAATTTGCCGGAAAGATCTCCATGATCGGCGCCGTGATCTGCACCGTCATGTGTCTGATATTCAGCGTGGGCACCAACTACTTCTGTGTGGCAAAGGAATTTGTCAAGGTCTTTGCGGAGGACGGCAAGTATGTCCAGGCCCTCAAGGAGAGCCAGAGCGGACTGGAGGCACTTGGATCCGAGGTTTATGCGCTGAGCGATGAGGAGGTTCGTCTCAATTCCGACTACAGCAGCAAGGACGAATTTCTGGAAGCCTACAACGAGGCTCTGGCAACCTGCCGCACGGAACTGGAATTTGCGGAAAATCACAGAAGCATCCCCTCCTGCATGGCGGATATGTCCACCATCCTGGACAATTACGATGAAGGCGGAGAAATCCGGGGCAATCTGACCGAATGCCTGCTGTGGGGCGTGCTGAGTATTCTGCTGGTGGCAGTATTCATGATTCCCGGCATCCGGAAGCAGCTCCAGGAGGAAAACACCATCCGGGTGCTCCAGCCTATGGAACTGTAAGATTGCC
>JALELB010000005.1 GCA_022768805.1 Ruminococcus sp. | reverse complement strand
GTCAAGGATAAGGAATTCGGCGTATTCACAGGCGTAAGCGGATGCGGCAAAACCACACTGTTGAATATGATCGGCGGTATTGAACCGGTGGATGCCGGACGGATTCTGGTGGATGATCTGGAGATCACGAAGGCGAGGAATCTTCAGACCTATTACCGGAGCTATGTGGGATTCCTGTTTCAGAATTTCGCATTAGTGGAGCGGAAAACGGTGGAGGAAAATCTGAATATGATTCAGAAGTCAGCACGAAGCGGAATCGGGATGCAGGAGGCACTGGAGCGTGTGGGCATGCAGGGCAAAGAAAAGCAGAAGGTCTATTCGCTTTCGGGGGGAGAGCAGCAGCGGATCGCACTGGCACGACTGATGATGAAGCAGTGCAGGATGATCCTGGCAGATGAGCCCACCGGCTCACTGGACAAGGCCAATGCAAAACAGGTGATGGAAATTTTGAAATCCTTTACGGAAATGGGGAAGACGGTAATCATGGTGACCCATGACACCTCCCTGATCGAGGACAGCATGCGTTGCTATGATATTGCCAGGATTGCTTGATTCATTTTCCTGAAGGCAACACCATACAAAGCTGTAAGACACTGCATAAAACGCACCCCACAGGGCAAGCAGACCGGGGCGGTCTGTATGCCCTGTGGGGTGTACTTGTTTCTGTTTGCTTGCAGCGTGATTCCATGGACCATGCGGCGGAATGCAGAATACTTCTCAGCCCATCAGCTTTTTGCCGGGCGTTTTTGTTTGCAGCGTATAAGATAAACCAGCAATTGCTCCGGCGTGCAGTGGTGCAGCTTTTCCGTGGATTCTGGGAATGGGCACATGCGTTCTGTTCATGAACAAAGCGTGACAAGCTCTTTAGGGAAAGTTTAAATAGTATAAGGCTTCAATCAATGCATTTTTTCATAAGAAACTTTCTTTTGTCCACCAAATCTGTGTTTTGTCGGTTGACGAACAGAATCCTGTATTGTAAACTTATAATGGCATCGATCACAATAAAGTGGCTAAAAAAAGAGGGGGAACACTTATGAAAATCATGCGAACACTCAAGGCCTGTATGGCATCGGTAATTGCGGGCGCGATGCTCTTTCAGGCCACATCCATTCTGCCCGCCCAGGACGCAGATGCCGCCAGCATCTGTACGATCAATACGAATAAAACCTATCAGATTATCAAGGGCTTCGGCGGCATCAATCTGCGGGAGTGGACAGGGTCGGATCTGACAGCCGCACAGGTGCAGAAGGCCTTTGGTAACGGCGAAGACGAGCTGGGTCTTTCGATTCTGCGGATCTATGTCAACGATAACAGCAGCCAATGGAATCTGGCTATTCCGGTGGCAAAGCAGGCCCAGGCCCTGGGGGCTACGGTTTTTGCATCACCCTGGAATCCGCCGGAAAGTATGCGGGTTTCGGGAGGCTCCAACGGCAAATATATGGTGGATAAGTCCAAGTATGCCGACTATGCCAAGCATCTGAATGATTTCGTAAAATATGTGGAGGGTCAGGGCGTTGATCTTTATGCTGTTTCCGTACAGAATGAGCCGGACTATGCCCATGACTGGACCTACTGGAGCGCCTCTGACTGCGCAACATTTATGGCCAATTACGGAAAAGCCGTCACAGCAGGTACGAATGCCAAGCTGATGTCGCCGGAGAGCTTCCAGTACCGTAAGGATATTTATAACGCAATCCTTAACAATTCCCAGGCTTTTGAAAACTGCGGTCTGTTCGGTACGCATTTCTATGGCACACAGCGCAGCCAGATGGATTTCCCTGCTCTGGAAAACTGCGGAAAGGACATCTGGATGACCGAAGTATACACAGACAGCAAGAATGATGCTGATGTGTGGCCTATGGCACTGGATGTTTCCGAGAATATCCACAACGGCCTGACTGTGGGCAATTTGAATGCATATGTGTGGTGGTATATCCGCCGCAGCTACAGCCCCATGAAGGAAAACGGCAACATCTCCAAGCGTGGATACTGCATGGCACAGTATTCCAAGTGGGTGCGGCCGGGGGATGTCCGGATTGATGCTACGGAACAGCCGGACAGCAATGTGCTGGTATCCGCATACAAGCACAGCCCGACACAAATCCAGATTGTTGCGATCAATAAAGGAAGCAGCGATGTTTCCCAGCAATTCTCCGTTGACGGCAGAACCATCACCGGTGTAGACCGCTACAGAACCTCTGCCAGCGAAAATATTGCTGCTACAAAGAATATGGCTCATGAAACCTCCACCTTCTGGGCACAGCTGCCTGCAAACAGCGTTTCCACCTTTGTGGTTTCCCTGCAGAGCGATGGCGTGGAAGTGCCGGTAGACCCGAATCAGCCTGTATCGGAGGAACCGGACGAAAATGGGCATTATTTCCACGACACATTTGAGGGAGATACGGACAGCTGGACCGGCAGAGGCAGCGCCCAGGTACAGACCAGCGGCAGAGCGCCCTATGCCGGCACAGAGGCACTGCTGGTGCAGAACCGTGAAAAGGCATGGCACGGCGCCCAGAAAACCCTGAACGGCAGAACCTTTGAAGCGGGTCAGGAATACAGCTTCAGTGTCTGTGTGAATTACCTGGACGGCATCCCCACGGAAAACTTCCTGCTGTCCCTGCAGTATACGGATGCCAACGGGGACACCAAGTATGACCATATTGCATCTGCAACTGCTGTCAAGGGCAGTTATGTACAGCTGGCGAATACCAATTATAAAATTCCGGAGGGAGCATCCAGCCTCGTCCTCTATGTGGAGACCGAAAGAGGTACCGGCAACTTCTATCTGGATGAGGCAATCGGTGCGGTGGCAGGCACGGTCATTGATGGCCCGAAGGCGGTCACCTTCAACCTGGGGGATGTGAACAGCGACGGGGTAATCAATGGCGTGGATCTGGCGCTTGCAAAGCGCATTTACAGCGGCAAGCTGACCGATTCTGTTGCACAGTATGCAGCAGAGGTAGATCAGAGCGGTGAATTTGACACCACGGATTTACAGCTTCTCCAGGATTTCATACTGAAAAAGATCACGGAATTCCCGGTTGCAGAGCGCAAGGTGGACTTTACCGCACTGGAGCAGAAATTCGGCAGCGTAAACCTTGCAAAATCCTATAAGGCAGACAATGAGCATAATCCGCTGATGTCCCAGTCCTTTGGCGCTGACCCCGGCGTAATGGAGTATAACGGAAGAGTATACGTTTACCTGACAGCGGATAATATTGAATATGATGCAAACGGAAATATCAAGGAAAACAGCTATGATTCCTGTACCATTCACTGCATTTCCTCTGCTGATCTGGTGAACTGGACGGATCATGGTGAGATTCCTGCCGCACGTTCCTCCGGCGCCGCAAAGTGGGCAAATTATTCCTGGGCCCCCACACCCTGTCACAAAACCATCAACGGCAAGGAAAAGTTCTTCCTATATTTTGCCAACAATGCAAATGGCATCGGTGTGCTGACTGCGGATTCTCCCACCGGTCCCTGGACAGATCCGATCGGCAAAGCCCTGGTTACCCGCAGCACCGCAAATTGCAGCGATGTGGTATGGTGCTTTGACCCCTCCGTGCTGGTGGATGATGACGGCACAGGCTATCTCTATTTCGGCGGCGGCTGCCCCACTGTAAACAATGTAACCGAGCGGGCACATCCCAAAACCATGAGAGTCGTCAAGCTGGGGGATGATATGATCAGCCTTGCAGGTACTCCCCAGGTGATTGATGCACCCTATCTGTTTGAGGATACGGGCATCAACAAAATCAACGGCAAATACTACTTCAGCTATTGTTCCAGCTGGTCTGCAGGCAGCAGCAATCTGGGCATGTCCGCCTGCGCCATCGAATATATGGTAAGCGACAGTCCCATGGGCCCCTTCACCTACAAGGGGGAAGCCTTTAAGAATATCGGTGTATTCTTTGGCACCGGCGGAAACAATCATCATACCATACAGTATTTCAAGAATCACTATTACCTTTTCTATCATACCCAGGTGCTCAATGATGCAATGGGACTGAATGCGGGCTACAGAAGCGCACATGTGGATCAGATGGTCCTGAATGCAGACGGCACCTTTGCACAGGTCAAGGGTACCAAAACAGGCGTTGCACAGCTGGAAGCGCTGGATCCCTTCACCCTGGTGGAGGCAGAAACCTTCTCCCAGGAAGGCGGCATCAAGGTTTCCGGCAACGGCAATACCACAGTCAATGCGGACAAGGGAGACTGGTTCCGGGTAAGCGGAGTGGACTGCAAGAATGCAAAGTCCATTACCGTGAAGGCATCCTCCGCATCCGGAAGCATCATCAAGGTTTGCACCGGCAGTGCATCCGGCACAGCTGTATCCTACATTGAGGTGCCCTCCGGCGGCTCCATGCAGGAAATCACAGTTCCGGTGATGAACCTGAGCGGACAGAACGATCTGTATTTTGTATTCAACAACACCACAACAGTGGACAGCTGGAAGCTGAGCTGATTGTTTCACCGACACGAACCCTCGGACTGCAATACCGGGGCTTGACAGAAAAAGGCACTGCCGATTGGCAGTGCCTTTTTTCATAGCTTCTGACTGAAGAGTCCGTGCCGGGTGCAGTACCAGAGCAGCGTGCCCTGGGGCAGATAGGGCAGCCGGGTTTCCATGGTCCACTCCGGGTACCGTTTTTTGATGACTGCAGTATCGCCGCAGAGCAGTGCCACAAAGGAAATGTAATGCTCCCGCTGCATACCGTGTTCCCCGGTGATGTACCATTCTCCATCGTTCCGTTCTGCATGGAGCATGTGGGCCGGGTCAGCCTCCTGTGCCTGCAGGGGGGACAGCCGTCTGCCGCAGCAGCTGATGTCCGCTTCCTCCTGGGCAAACAGCAGATTACCGCAGTCCGGACAGACATAGAACCGCATATTGTTCAGATTGCCGTTGGACATATCATTCGCCTCCAGATCGCCCCGGAGCAGGGTGTCCGTATCCACGCCCAGGGTCTGAGATAGTAGGGGAAGGAGGGAAAGATCCGGCGCACCGCAGCCCCGCTCCCATTTGGAAACCGCCTTGTCACTGACCCCAAGCCGCTCCGCCAGTGCCAGCTGGGTCATGCCCAGACTGAGTCGCAGGGTGCGGATCAGTCTGCCTGTTCTGATCTGATCCATCGTCTCACCTCCCATAACCCATTATACCGGAATATGCTGTACTTTGCAATCAACGCTCCGTAGAGTGGAGTGTAAGCTCTGCCATGGCGGCATAATGCCGGATCGTGAAGGACTCCGGCAACCTCTGCTCCAGCATCTGTATATGCTCCTGATTCCAGGCAGCGATTTCCGCCGGGGACAGAGAAGCCCCCACGCCCCGGCATGCCCGCATCCGTCCGTTCCAGCTGTCCCGGGTAAAGGGAACATCCAGCAGATACTCTTCCCGGTGGGTCAGAGCAAAATAGCTGTTGTAGCATTCGGGGATGCTGATGGGGTGCATGGTCTCTCCGGCGCCGGTCCAGCTGGGGTTGTATTTGAGTACCAACTGCTCGCTGGCGTATGCCACCGGATCCTCAAAGGGCAGCCATGCCATGTACAAAAACAGCAGCCGTCCGCCTTGCCGGAGGATACGGGAAAGCAGCGGCGCCGTTTTTTCGTGGTCAAAGTACCAGTAGCACTGGCAGGCGGTAATCACATCAAAGCTGCCGTCGGGAAAGTCCAGCTGTTCAGCGGAGCAGACCCGGTAGTCAATGTCCATGCCGGCGGAAAGCTGTATTGCCTGGCTGATTTGCTGGGGGGAGATGTCCGTGCCGGTCCAGTGGGCGCCGTATGGGTAAAGGTGCCGGGGCAGCACCCCGGTTCCTGTGCCCAGATCCAGAGCGGCTTGTCCGGACCGGCACAGCCCCCGGGCAAGGATGCGATCATAAAACGCCTGGGGATAAATATCCCGGTACTTTCCATAATCCCCGGAGGTTTTGCCCCAGTCAAAGGCTTTTCCTCCGTCAATATTCCGGTTTATGATGTCCATAAACCTGCCTCCCTTCGGTAAGATGGGTTTATTATAGCATGAATCGGCAGGTTTCGCAAGCAACTGGATATGATTGTAACAATTCCACAAACTGGGCCAGTGAAAATTATGGAATCATACGAAAAAACAAATTCCAGTGTTTATTTGGGACAAAACGATTGACTTGCTTGGCGGGATATGGTATACTGTAATTGCAATCTCGAGAAAGCATTTTCCACTTGTATGACGTATTCTGCCCTTAATCTTGAAAGAAAGTGTAAAAATTGAAAAAGACCTGGAAAAGGACCTTTGCAGTCCTTGGTGCCCTTGCTCTCATGACGGCTGGCGTTGGCAGTATGACAGCTACTGCGGCGAATACGGTGGTTGCTTACCAGCCCTATCAGTCTGGCTCTACTGTTTATGTTGGCTCATACGCTACTAACCGGACGAACAGTTCTACGGATTTCCTCCTTGGCGCAGATGTTTACGATGCTACTAATCCAACCAGCCCGGTTTACCAGCGTACAATTTCCAAAAGAGAGGATAACGTTGGACGTAATGTGATGGTGAATGTACGTGCGTCGTTGCCGTTCAGCAATTGCCCTTCCAAGGCAGAGTTTAGAACCAGGGTAAGCTCCTATGTTGTGTATAACGCTTATGCACAGCCCTATGAAGTGAGCGATACTTATATTCTGTATTTCCCGCCCAAGAATTGAACAAAGCGAGGATATGCGGCTGGCTGCAGCCGCATATCCTAAATCATCAATTAAATAGAGGTGATCCCATGAAATTTGTTTTCCGGAACCTGTTCACCTTTTTTAGAAATGAACGGATCGTTTTTTTTCTGGTGATACTGTGCAGCTTTGCGTCCGCCGTTGTATTGTGCTTTGCCTACGGCTTGTATTACCAATATAAAACGGATAAGGCAGTGGGTGAAACAGAGTCCAAATGGATATCAGTTCAATACGCCGATATGCTGGACGCACAACTAAAAGCGGATGAGGAATTATATAAAAGCAGAATATTCACAGGCAAACGACTTACGTACAAAGAGTTTATGTCTGTGATTTTTTCTTTGCCCGATCCAGTGTGGGAGAATCATGTGGGATTCTATCAGCTCCTGTTATATGATGACAGCCGTGGTGATCTGGTAATTTATCCCGATACCTCCATGGCGGTTATGGATGTGGTTTTTATCGCGCCCGCAGGTAATCTGGACAGATCTACGGGAATGTTCACCTTGTCCCCGAAAGTCGAAAAATTCCAGGCACAGCCCTATAACACCGTGGCGGGACGGGGGCTTACTGCGGAGGATGTGGTGTACGGCAGACGGGTGGCGAAGGTGGGTGAAGATCTGTTCCGGCGGTATACCGGTTCGGAAAAGCCCTATAGCGAATATGAAACCCCGCCAACCATAGAGCTGTTCGGGGAATCCTTTGAGATTATCGGCATTGACAATGGAGGGATTATGATTAATGTCCCCATTACATCCATTCCGGAGGATGCGGTTATTGATGGATATATCGGTCTTTTCGTTGAGCTGCAATATGACCTTCCTGTTACGCACAATCAATACTCCCTGGTCAAGGAGACGGTGGAAAGCGCCTACCCGGGAATTCTGACGGTCCTGGAGCTGGAGTTTGCCCAGACGGACGCCGTGTACTATAATACGATCATCGGGATCTCCGTGTTTGTGGCGGCGATTGCTGCACTGAATTTTGCCATTCTCTATCAATTCGTGGTGATGAACCGGCGGAAGATGATCGCCGTATTCGGCTGCTGCGGCTGCACCAGAGGGCGGATCGCTCGCATGTTCCTGGGTGAGCTGCTGCTGTTGACCCTGCCCCTGCTGGCGGCAGGTATGCTCTGCTATCAGTATCTGCTGCTGCCCCTGCTGACAGAGCGCTTTGTGTACATTGCCGGCGCCTTCTCCCTGAAGCTGTATGCGCTGATCTTTGTTATTTTTGCGGCGGTTACGCTGCTGCTGGTGCGGATTATGCTGCACCGGTATATCAGCCGTCTGCCGGTGGACTGCCTGAAAGGGGGAGAGAATGTATGACCTTGTTTAAGCTGGCGTGGCATTCTTTCCGCCGGAATCTGAAAATCAATCTGCTGATTATTGTCCAGACCATCATCGCCCTGCTGATCTGTATTGCCATGGTCTGCTCTGCAACCTCCCGGTACAAATATTACCTTCCGTTCCGGGATGTGCTGGAGGGCAAGGGTATGTTTTGTACCATGCAGAATGTCATGGGCAAGGAGTACGATTCGGTGATGGTGGATTACCGGAACCAGCAGGAGCTGGTGCTGGACCGGCTGTACAGGGTGGAGGAGATTTACACCCGGTATGAGCCCTTCCTGTCCTTTGACAGCCTGACCAATTCTGATGGAGGCATACGGGACAAACGGTACGCCTGTATATCCTACGATGACAATGTGCTGACCCGGTATACCCCGGAGCTTGCGGCTGGCAGATGGTTCAGCTCCTCCGGCAGTGGGGAGCATGTGGAGGCGGTAATCTGCCAGAGAGGATATGGCTACAAGCTGGGGGATCATCTGACCGGGCAAGCCATTACCTACGAAAACCAGTCCTTGACGGTGGACGTGGAGATTGTGGGAATCCTGTCGGAGGATGCAAAGCTGTTCGGCTGCAACGGTGAGAATGATTCCTACCCCAATTTTAAAAATCTGTATCAGCCTGCAGGGGAGTATATGACTGCCCAGCTGTTCCCGGAGGAGCCCGGGGAGGAACCGGAGGAGGAAAAGCTCGGGATTCTGATTATTCTTTCCAACCAGGCGCTGGATGGAATGAATGTAGTCACCCAGTTTGCGCCGGATGCCCGTGCCCTCATCAGCTGCCAGGACAGCATCAGCCCCCAGTCCGAGACACTCAACAACCATCAGATCAGCATGCTGCTGGACACGGCGGAGGGTCAGTCCCTGCCTGCGGTGCAGGAGCGGAGCATGCGGTATATCACCAACCAGCTGTCCATGCTGGCGCCGGTTCTGCTGTGTATCCTCTGTCTCACCTGTATGAGCTTTGTCAGCGGCAGCGCCATTATCACCAAGCGGAATATGCATGACTTCGGCGTATACTTTATCTGTGGTATGCGCTGGAACCGGTGCATGCTGCTGCAGCTGTACAACTCCGTTTTGATCTCTCTGATCTCCCTGGTAAGCAGCATACTGCTTGTGCTGATCTGCGGCAGACTGGCTATACTCCGGGATACCGTGATTACCCTTGGGGGCTGGCAGCTGCTGAGCAGTCTGGTGCTGTTGACGTTGAACCTGGTGGTATCCGTGCTCTTGCCGGTGGCGATCCTGCGCCGGACTACGCCCAATCAAATTCTGAAAACCAATTAGGAGGTATGATGATGATTACACTGCGCGATGTACACAAAATCTACAATGTGAAAAAGTCCAATGCATTTGAAGCCCTCAAGGGGATTTCCCTGACCATTGAGGACGGAGAAATGGTAGCCATCATCGGTAAATCCGGTGCCGGCAAATCCACCTTGCTGCACATTCTGGCCTGCATCGACAGCTATGAAAGCGGAGAATACCGGATTGACGATACGCTGGTGAAGGATCTGTCCGAGAAGCAGTACGCTCAGATCCGCAATGAGAAAATCGGTATGGTTATGCAGGATTTTGCTCTGGTGGATGATTTTACTTGCCTGGAGAATGTGCTGCTGCCTCTGGATTTTGCAAAGCACAGAAAGTCCAACCGAAAGGAACTGGCGCTGGCGGCGCTGAAGTCCGTGGGCATGGACAGTATGGCGAAGAAACCGGTAAACAAGCTGTCAGGCGGACAGAAGCAGCGTGTTGCCATCGCCAGAGCCATTGTGAACCAGCCCAGCGTGGTGCTGGCGGATGAGCCGACAGGTGCCCTGGATTCCAAGACCGCAGCGGAAATCATGCATGTGTTCAAGGAGCTGAATCACGAGGGCAGAACCGTAGTGATTGTCACCCATGATATGGGGGTGGCAGAGCAGTGTGACCGGATGATCGAAATTTCTGACGGTCTGATTCTGGATGCCGCCGGCTGAACGGATATGCGGACAGAAAAATGCCCCCGTTTCTTTACGAAATGGGGGCGTTTTGATTTGCTTACAGCGTGGCAAAAATTTTTGTACCCCGGGTTCTGAGCCAGCGGTACAGCAGCAGAGAAAGGAGCGCTGTAAACAGGGATATGACGGACAGATATGCAGTGGCGCTGAGCAGTCTTCTGCACAGGAAATAACCGGCGCCCAGTGCAATGGTATATACCCAGCTGCCCATCATGGCCAGAAAGACACTGAAGCTCTGCTTGATGGGAACCACCTCGTTGGTCCAGGTGAGATTCGGGAATTTCACACCCATGAACAGACAAAACAGTGCAGAAAGCACCACAAACAGCATCACTGTCAGTCCCATCAGCAGAAGCTGACTCAGGGAGCCGGGCAGGATGATGCCGATGCAGATGCAGCACAGAAATGCGGGAATGGCGGTGAGGATCAGCTGTACGGACAGCTTCGCCCGCAGCACTGCCCAGGGTTCAACGGGCAGGGACTGCACCAGCCACAGGTTTTTGCCCTCCAGGGAGACGGAGGGAGCGGCCATATCGTTCATGGATGCAACCATGCAAACCGCTGCGCAGGCCAGAACGGGAATGAAGCCCGGATACTGCCCATTGATTTTGTCCAGAGCGGGAAGCAGTGCGCTTCCCTTGATTAGTACAGCAACGCCCAGCACCAGCAGGAACAGTGTGCCGAAGCTGCAGTTGAGAATATAATTGGGGCTGGACAGAAAACGGCCGAATTCCCGGCTCAGCAGTGCGCCGGACATGCTCCGGCTGCGGATGGCGTTTGCCTTGAGCGCAGCTTTTTTGGATTTGCCCGTGGCAGTTGCCATCCGCAGAAAGCTGCGGGACAGAATATACCAAGTCAGCGCCAGCAGAAGACCAGTTACCAGAGTAACCAGCCCCATGGCTGCGGGATCACCCTCGCCGACCCTTGCGAACAGGTATACCGGATACGCACTGGCCTGGATTTTTTCTCCGTAGGCTGCGGCGTTGACAATAAGATTGCTGATGATGCTCTGGGCTTTAAAATAGAAGAAATAATACAGCCCGATAAAGACAAGGGACGCCAGTACGCTGATGAAGCTCTTATTCTTCAGCTTCAGGCTGATCCTGGCCACCACCCAGCCCAGCAGACAGGAAAGGATCAGTACGATGATGGAAACAGTCAGCACCATCAGCACACAGCCGAGGATGACTGCCGGGGTGACCGTTGCATAGACACAATAGACAATCCCAGCCGGGATGCTGACAACGGCGGAGTACAAAAGACCCATGAGATATACGCTCAGCAGCCGGGAAAGCAAAATATGGCGCACCGGAATCGGCAGGGACAGCAGCAGATCGTTGTCCTTTGACAGATACAGACTGGAAAAAGTGTTGAATACACTGCCGAAGGCGCCCAGCAGGATTGCCAGCAGTCCCATAATGGCAAAGTGCAGCCAGCCAAATCCCATAGGAACAAAGGCTTTGCACAGGGTGACGGAGAGAAAGGTAAACATGCCCCCCAGGATGCCTACCATGATGGCGGCGAACAGGAGGATAAACAGCACCAGCGATACGGTGGAGCGTTTCTGATTGGTTTTGGGATTGTAGAAGTAGTTGCGGAAAATCTCCATCATCTGCTTTTTGACCAGAAGCTTCAGCATGATTCTCCCTCCAGTTCCAGGAATACCTCCTCCAGGCTGTCGTCACCCTTGACCTCCTCCAGGGTACCGGAGCGGATCAGCTTACCGCCCTGGATGATGGCGATTTTGTCACAGAGCTTTTCTGCCACCTCCAGCACATGGGTGGAGAAGAAAATGGCGCCGCCCTGATCGCAAAGCTCCCGCATCATACCCTTGAGCAGATGGGAGGCCTTGGGATCCAGCCCCACAAAGGGCTCATCCATCAGGATCAGTCTGGGCTCATGAATCCAGGCAGAAATAATCGCCAGCTTCTGGCGCATACCGTGGGAATAGGAAGCAACCGGCTGGGCAAGATCTCCCGTCAGCTCAAAAAGATCTGCATATTTCCGGATCCGTGCCTGCTGATCCGCTGCGCTGATGCCGAAAATATCCCCAATAAAGTTCAGGTATTTGATACCGGTCATGTATTCGTAAATGTCCGGATTGTCCGGTATATAGGCGATCATCTGTTTGCAGGCAATGGGATCCTCCTGGATGGAATGGCCGCCGATGGTGATTTTTCCTGTGTCAAACTGCTGGATGCCGACGATGGATTTCAGCGTAGTAGTCTTGCCGGCACCGTTGTGTCCGATAAAGCCGTAGATTTCTCCCGGTGCAATGTGCAGGGACAGGTCATCCACTGCTTTTTTCTCGCCAAAGCTTTTGGTTAAGTGTGAAATTTGAAGCATAGTTTACTCCTTTTCAATCAAGGCATGAAACAGGGCGTCCCTGTCCATGCGGTTTGCAGCAAAGCCGGGTATTTCCTTGCAGGCCTTGCAGATGCTGATACTGACAGAGGCAAGGATGGTGCGGATTTCCTCCAGGGTATAGGGACAGCTCTTTGTGACAATCAGGGAGGCAAGGCTGTGTGTAACCAGCCACACATCCCGGAAATACCGCTTTGCCGTTTCCTCGTCCATACGGTAAATCTGCCGGATGGAATCCAGAACCATGTCCTGAGTGCGCTGCATTTCCTCTGCTGCCCAGCTTGTGCTGCCCGGTGCAGCAGACAGGAACAGCAGACGATACAGCTCCGGTTCATCCATAGCAAAGCGGATGTACTGTTCGCCTACTCCGGCAAAGGGATGCTCCTGGGCCATGCCTTTCTGGATATAGCTGTGATAGAGGTTCTGCGCCGCCTGCCTGACTGCTTCCTGCACCTGCTGCATGTTCTGGAAATAGGTGAAAATCGGCCGTGTGGATACCCCAAGCTCTGCGGCGATCTGCCGGGTCGTCAGAGCGGCGGCACCCTTGTTCCGGACTACCTGCAGCGCAGCGTTCACGATTTCTTCCTTTGTAAATTTTACAGCCGGCGGCATATCCTCACTCCCTTTGCTGAGATACCATACCCTTTTGCATACCACTGGATATGCAACACCTGTTATTATACACGGTTGTTATGAATTTGTCAAGGGATTCTGTAAAAAAACACCTGCCGGATGAACCGACAGGCGCATATGAGAGTATATGTTTAATCCACATAAATGCGGGGTACCCGCTTGGAAATGCCGCAGACCACTTCATAGCCGATGGTGCCGTACAGGGAGGCCAGCTCGTCGGCGGTAATCCGTTCCGTTCCGTCCTGGCCGATCAGGGTGACGATTTCCCCGCTGCACAGGTCGTCAATGTCGGTGACATCCAGCATCAGCTGGTCCATACAGATCCGTCCCACAATCCGGCAGCGTTTGCCCTTTACCAGCACATCCGCCTTGGAGGACAGCAGCCGGGAGTAGCCGTCCGCATAGCCCACAGTGACCGTGGCAATCTTCATGCGCCGATCCGCCCGGAAGGTGCGGCCGTAGCTGATGGAGGTGCCGGGCTGCACCCGCTTGATGTGGGAGATCACAGCCTTGAGGGAAAGCACCGGCTTGAGATCCAGGGGCACCGGCAGGGGGTAGTTGGGCGCCAGCCCGTACATGATGATGCCTACCCGGGCAAGGGTACTGCCTGCATCATTGTGGTATAACAGCCCGGCGCTGTTGAGATAGTGCAGATGCTTCAGATGCACACCCCGCTGCTGCAGTTCTTTGCCTACTGCAAGAATAAACTGCTTCTGCGCTTCTGTATAGGCGTTTTGCTCCGGATCCTCCGGCATATCCGCCACTGCAAAGTGGGTGTATATGCCCTCGATTTTCAGGTTCCGCAGCAGGGTCATATCCTGGATGGTGTCAGCACAGTCACCGGGTGTTTCGCCGGTAAGCCCGATGCGCCCCATGCCCGTGTCCAGCTTCACATGACAGCGGATGGGGGTGCGGGTTCTGGCGTTGAGGGTGCAGGCGTACTCGGCGGAAACAATGCCCTGAATGATATTGTTCTGGGCCAGCGCATCTGCATATTCCGGTGGGGTATACCCAAGAATCAGCACGTCGCTGTCCGGGCATTGCTGCCGTACATGCAGTGCCTCATCCAGGTTGGAAACGGCAAAGTAGCGCACCCCGAGCTGGTTCAGCTTCTGCAGGATCTCTGCTTCGCCATGTCCGTATGCATCCGCCTTGACCACCGCCATGATCTGGGTATCGCCCTGGAGAGAGGCAGAAATGGCACGGATGTTTGATTCCAGAGCGGAGAGAGAAATCTCAGCCCATGCACGTTTGAGATATGGTTTCAAAATAACCTTTCCTTTCGGCTTGAAATATCAATGGATTTATGCTATACTATGGAAGAACCATAGAACGGGGGATGTGTATGCGAGAAAAAACAGTCTGCTTTTCTGGTCACCGCCCCGAAAAGCTGCCCGCTCAGGACGGGGATGAATCACAGCTGCTGATGATGATCAAAAGCCTGCTGTATTATCAGATCCGCCGGTCGGCAGAGGAGGGGTATACCCGGTTTATTACCGGTCTGGCAAGGGGTGTGGATCTCTGGGCAGCAGGCTATGTGCTGGAGCTGAAACGGGATTTTCCCGGCCTGCAGCTGATCTGTGTCAAGCCCACCGACAGCCACGGAAAAAGCTTCCGGGGCGAGGAGCGGTATCTGTTTGACAGCGTCCTGGCAAGGGCGGATGAAATGCACTGCACCGGCAGCCGCTATACCCGCAATTGCTATCAGACCCGGAACCGGTATATGGTGGATCATGCCCAGCGGCTGATTGCCGTGGTGGATGACTACAACAGCGGTACCGGTCAGACTATCAGCTACGCCCGCAAAAGCGGACTGGAGCTGTGCGTGATTGATGTGGGCAAGCTGCGCAAAAGGGCAGAGTCCGAACCCGATAAACCTATTATAGCACCTTTGCAGCCGGATTTCAAGTTTTGAGATATTTTTGGCAATCCCGCTTTGCTGCACAAGCTCTGTGCGGTATTACCTTAACACTTTCCACAGCCTTTTCAACATTCTGCATATTCAGCAGGGCTTTGATGCATATTTCCCTCTGAGAATCTGAAAAATGCGTCGTATTCTGTAGAAATATGCAGAAATTCCTGTGGAAAGTATCGCTGAATCAATAAGAAAGGAGCGAAAGCGGACGGTACGCTTTCGGTTAAACACGATGAAGAAGAACACAGGCAGCATTGCCATTCCCTTTTTGATTACCCTGCTGGTCAGTCTGCTGATTATCGGCGGAATCATTTTCTTCCTGTTCGGAGGCTTCAGCAGCGGCGGAGATTCCCTGAAGCCCCTGGAGCCTGAGATTACCCTGATTTCCGAGGAGGATCAGTTCAATCTGTTCTGTGTACTGGATACGGAGGAGTCCGACAAGCCCGTATGCTATATGGTCTTCCGGTTCAATCCGGTGGCAAAGCGCAATACCTGTATTGCACTGCCGGCGAATCTGGCAGTATCCAATAACGGCGCCACCACCAAGCTGGACAATGTATATCACATGTCCGGGGTGGCCGCTGCCCGGGACGCTGCCGGCGCAGCACTGAATATGACCCTGGATCGATACATGGTGTTTGACAGCGCCGCCTTTCAGAAGCTATGCTCCATCCTGGGGGGTGTAGAATGCGTAGTGGATGAAAAAATTGTGGGATTGCAGGAAAGCGACAAAATGCAGTATCTGGGCGGCAGCCAGATCGAGCTGTATCTAACCTATCCGGATTTCACCGGCGGGGAGGCACAGCGGATGGTGGTGATTGATTCCACCATTGCGGAGATGCTGAACCAGACAGACGGCTCCCGGGTCAGCGAGACCCTGGATCGGAGCTTCTCCACCATCATCAATCTGGTGAAGGACTCGGACGTTACCGCCCAGGACTACAAGAACCGGAAGCATGCGATGAAGTATATGCTGGAGTATGCGCCCGGCTCCACCGGATATTACTATCTTTCTCTGCAGCAGACCGGAGATCTGCTGACGATTCCGGAAAACACCCTGAAGAATATGCAGGAGATGGTCAAATAATATGCAGGAGCCTTTGATCTTTGACAGCCACGCCCATTATACCGACCCGGCCTTTGATCCGGACCGGGACGCTCTGCTGACGGCGCTGCCGGATCGTGGGGTTGCCCGGGTGATGCTGGCGGCTTCGGACATTGCCAGTTCCCGGGCGGGCATTGCCCTGGCGGAGCGTTTTGCGTATATCTACGCCGCTGTGGGGATTCACCCGGAGGAAGCTGCCCAGGTGCCGGCGGATGCGCTGCACATTCTGGAGGAGCTGCTGACCTGCAAAAAGGTGCAGGCAGTCGGGGAGATCGGGCTGGATTACCATTACCCGGATTTTGATCCGGAACAACAGAAAGCCCTGTTCTGCGCCCAGCTGGAGCTGGCTGCAGCCCATGACCTGCCGGTCATCATCCATTGCCGGGATGCCACCGGGGACTGTATGGAGATTCTGCGCCGGTATCGTCCGAAGGGCGTGATGCACTGCTTTTCCGGCTCGGCGGAAACCGCACGGGAGCTGGTGCGCATGGGCATGTATGTGGGCTTTACCGGAGTTGTCACCTTCAAAAATGCCCGCCGGGCGCTGGAGGCTGTCCGGGCGGTGCCCATGGACCGGCTGCTGGTGGAAACCGACTGTCCCTATATGGCGCCGGTGCCCTATCGGGGCAAGCGCTGTGACAGCTCCATGCTTCCCATGACAGCAGGCCGCATGGCGGAGGAAAAAGGCTGCACGCTGGAAGCGATGCTCCGGCAGACGGCGGAAAATGCAAAGCGGCTGTTTGCGGTGGATTAGGGCAGTTGGCGGCAGATATATCGGAAAAATCCGGGTTGCTTTTTTCCCCGGCTTGTGCTATAATTATTCTTATGTTCCCGTGCATCGGGAAAGATGAAAGGAGAGGGTTTCCGCAAGCCGGAAATCCGGATTGAACTATGATTGCAATTGGCTGTGACCACGCCGGCTATGCGCTCAAGCAGGAGTTGCTGGCACATTTATACGCAAAGGGCGTTGCCTATGAGGATCTGGGGTGCGATGGAACCCCCTGTGACTATCCCCGGATTGCCCAGGCGGTCTGTGAGAAAATCCTCAGGGGGGACTGTGAATGCGGCATACTGATCTGCGGAACCGGAATCGGCATGTCCATTGCGGCAAACAAGCTGCCCGGCATCCGGGCGTCCGTATGCTCCGACAGCTTCAGCACCAGATACACCCGTCTGCACAATGATGCAAATGTGCTGTGCCTGGGTGCGCGAGTGATCGGCAGCGGCCTTGCGCTGGAGCTGGCGGATATTTTTCTGGAAACCGGCTTTGAGGGCGGCAGGCATCAACGGCGTTTGGATATGATTACACAGCTGGAAGCAGCACAGATGAAAGGGGTAATGGATAATGGCAGTACAGAGAATTGATCACCCGCTGGTACAGCATAAAATTACGCTGATGCGGGATAAAATGACCGGCTCCAAGGAGTTTCGGGAGCTGGTTGCAGAAACCGCAATGCTGATGTGCTACGAAGCGACCCGGGATCTTCCAACCAAGGAAATTGAAATTGCAACCCCCATGGGTATTGCAAAATCCAAGATTATTTCCGGCAGAAAGCTGGCCTTTGTGCCGATTCTCCGGGCTGGTCTGGGCATGATGGACGGTTTGATGACGCTGGTGCCTGCGGCAAAGGTTGGTCACATCGGCCTGTTCCGGGATACGGAGAGCCATGAGCCGGTGGAGTATTATGTAAAGCTGCCGGAGGATATTGCAGAGCGTGACGTGATTGTGGTGGATCCTATGCTGGCAACAGGGCATTCCGCTGTCCAGGCCATCCGCATGCTGAAGCAGGCCGGCGTGGCAAATATCAAGTTCATGTGCATCATTGCTTCTCCGGAGGGGATTGCAACCCTGCAGGCGGCATATCCGGAGGTGGATATTTACTGTGGCGCAGAGGATCAGGGTCTGAACGGAGACGATTATATCGTACCCGGCATGGGAGACGCAGGAGACCGGCTTTTCGGCACCAAGTAATCGGTTTATCAACAGGGAAAGCCCTGCCGCATGAATTGGCGGCAGGGCTTCTGTTGTCTTTGCGGGAGGAATATAAAGAACCGGCTGCATTGGTGTACAGCCGGTTTTGATTATGCGTCATAGGTGCGAACCCGGAGGGGCACACCCAGCTTGTCTGCCAGAGCCTGGGACAGTGCGATCTGCTCCTTGGGAATCACGTCTACCACAGTGAACATCACATGGGGCACATATTGCTTGCAGTCTGCTGCAAAGCGCTGCAGCGCCTGGAAAGCATCCGGAAATTTCGGCCGGGTTACCCGGTTGTATTCCTGCTCGTCCCCGGCGTTCAGACTGATGGATACGGTGTCAATCAGTCCCTGGAGCCGGTGAGCGGTGGGCTCCCCGTGAATCAGATCCGACAGCCCGTTGGTGTTGATCCGCAGAGGCGGGCAGCCGGGCTGCTGCTTTAAGTATGCAGCAGTCTGACACAGCACCTCCAGCGCTTCCATGGGTTCTCCGTAGCCGCAGAACACGATTTCGTGATATTGGCGGATGTCCACTTTGGAAAATGCTGTCTTTACTTCCTCAAAGCTGGGGGTGTGCTCCAGCCACAGGCTGTCGGAGCCATAGGCCCCGTCTCCGTTCTGCCGGATGCAGAAGGTACAGCTGCAGGGGCACTGGTTGGTGAGATTGACATAGAGATTCTGCCCCACCGGATATAGAATTGTCATTGCCATTTCAAACACTCCTTTTGCAGTATGGAGGGATCAGAACTGCCGGATGATCCAGGGAATCAGATAGGTAATCACGCACATAATGGTGGCTGCCAGCAGGATGCCCAGCAGAATGGCGATGCTGGCTTTTTTCCGGTCCACATGCAGCAGGGAGACGATCAGTGCGCCGGTCCAGGCGCCGGTGCCGGGCAGGGGAATCCCCACAAACAGGAGGGTGCCCAGAAATTCAACCTTTCGAATTTTCTCCGCCTTGGGGCCGGTTGCCTTTTTTTCAAGCCATTCGGCAAAGCCGTGGAACAGTCTGGTCTTTTTCATCCACTCCAGGACCTTTTCAATAAACAGCAGAATAAAGGGAATGGGCAGAATGTTGCCGATGATACAGATACATAATGCGGGCACGATGGGCACGCCCAGGATGGATGCAGCAAGCAGTCCGCCCCGGAGCTCCAGAATCGGCAGCAGGGAAATCACAAAAATAATCAGCTCACGGGGAAGCCCGTCCATATGGTTGGTGAGCCATTCCACCAGTGTTTCGCTTACAGACATCATTTCAAGCAGCATATTTCACATTCCTTTCTCATAATACCTTTTTTAGTATCGCACACTCCGGCAGGAATGTCAAGAAAAATTTGTGTAAAGCCTTGTTATTTCTATTGGTGTATGCTATGATATAAATGAATACCATGCAGGCCTTTGCAGCGCCTTCCGGGGTGCTGCGGAACGAAGCTTCGGTGTGCCGATGCCGGAAATCGGCGGGCAGGTGACTGCCCAGGGGAGGTAGCATGCACAAGTATCTGAGTGATTATATGAAGCAGATGAACCGGCTGCTGGAGGAGAACAAGAGCTTTACGGAAGCAGATCTTCAGCGGCATCTGGATAAGATCGGGTTTATGCAGCATGAACGGCTGATTCATTTTTTGGTGACCATGCTGTTTGCCATCGTTCTGTTTCTTGTACTGGGGATTTTCCTGGTGACAGAGGCTGCGTTTCTGATGCCTTTGCTGGGACTGATTCTGGTGCTGCTGATCCCCTATATTTTTCACTATTATTTTCTGGAGAATACGGTGCAGAAAATGTATGTGATCTATGACCGGATGGCGGAGCGGATTTCCCGGTCCGCACAGCAGGAATGAAGCGCTGGTCCCAGTACCGTGCCGTTTTGCTTCCCACGGTGCTGCTGACTGTGCTGATGCTGGGCTTTGCCTGGTATGCCACCGGGGTGGTGGATCGGAACCGGGCAAGGCAGCAGGCGGAAAAACGCCTGTCCCAGATGGAGCAAAGCATTGATACACTGCAGTCCGAGCAGTCCCTGATCCTGGAGGAGGCCCAGGCGGATTACCAGACCCGTGCACGGATTATTTCCATGATGATCCACACTACCCCGTCCCTGCTGGAGACGGAAACCGCACTGGAGGAGCTGCGGCTGGTTGCCGGGGGAGAGGTCATCAGCGTGTCCGACGGACAGGGAGTAATCCGCTACAGCACGGATCAGTCCCGGGTGGGAGACCGGGTGGAGGATAGATTCCTTCCGGCAGTATCCAACAAGGTCTTTTCCGAATGGTTCTTTCCGGACGAGCAAGCCCGTGATCTGCTTTTGGTGGGGACAGCCCGGCTGGACCAGGACGGCGTGATTCAGATCACCTTCAAGCCGGAGGATATCAGTCTGCTGATGCAGTCGGCGGATTTGTCCGGGCTGGTCAGCGGCAGCCAGTTCATGGAGAACGGCACCCTTTCGGTGCTGGATGGGGATGGCCGTTATGTGAGCCATACGGACGGCACACTCAATGGAACCCTGGCGCCCTACGGACAGGATGATTTTTCCGGAGACGGGGGATATTTCACAGCAAGCCCTTATCAGTCCTCGGCACTGATTTGCTACCGGAATTACAAGGGCTATACCCTGGTATGCACCCTGCCCTACCGGGAGGTATACGCCCGCCGGAACAGTTCTGTGCTGTGGATGCTGGCCCTGGGGGTACTGCTGGATCTGACTGCCGGCTTCTGTGTCACAAGCCGCCTGCACCGGGACGGGCAATAGCACAACCTGTTAGCCGGGCTGCCGTACAAAGCAGTCTGTGCATAGACAAACAGCAAAGCCTGAGAGCGGACGATGGTTCGTTCTCAGGCTTTTTGCGTTTTCTGCTTCTCTCGCAGCATTATTCTTCTGAGGGGATGATGCTTGGTAACAGTCCATGGCTGCACAGCTTTCGGATGCCGCACTTCCAGTAGAGCAGCATGCCGGCTACAGCGCCCACTACTGCCTGCAGAATCTGATAGGGCAGCTTGAGCCATGCATATTCCGGGGTGCTGTAAATGAAGGCACGACCCAGAGAATAACCCACTACCATAATGACTGCACCGATGGCTACGCCGATGCCGGATGCCAGTACCGGGTGCTTTTTCAGCACATAGTGGGAGAAAATGGAAATCACGATTGCCTGCAAACCGTGGGTTGCCAGGGATACGAACATGGGAGTGGGATAGAAGAACAGATCCCCCAGGAAGGCACCCACACCGCCTACCATGAATGCGGCCAGCGGATCCAGCAGAATGGCAGCGGTGCAGATGATGATGTCATTCATATAGAGATGTCCGCCGGGAACCGGCACCCCGAAGGAACTCATCACCACATTCAGTGCCATAAACAGGGCGGTTACACACAGCCATAGAGTGGTCCTCTTTTTTGTAAATGTTGCTTGCATTGTTATTTCCTCCTTGCATTGTTGATGTCATTAGTGTATAATAAAAACTGATGATACACAATAGTCAGAAAAGGAGAAAATAATATAGCCAGATGAACTACGTGATTCAAAAAGAAAACCGGCCGGTATATCTGCAGATCTATAAGCTGATCCGGAATGACATCATTAACCAGGTGTTTCCCTTTGACAGCAAGCTGCCCTCCAAAAGATTTCTGGCGGATGAGCTGGCCGTCAGCACCATAACCGTGGAGCATGCCTATGCACTTTTGTGTGACGAGGGCTATGCGGAGGCACGGGAGCGCAGCGGTTATTTTGTCATTTTCCGGTCTACAGACGGCTTTGCCGCCTCCTCCGCAGAGACTGTGCCGTTGGCGCATTCCCAGCTGGAGGCATCCGCCTATCCGAGCTTTTCTCTTTCAATTTTAAGTAAAACCATACGGAGAGTTCTGGCGGATTACCAGGATGCAATTCTCCGGAAATCCCCCAATGGGGGCAGTACAGAACTGCGCAGCGCAATCCGCCAGTATCTTGCACGGAACCGGGGCATGCAGGTGGAGATCGAGCAGATCATCATCGGCTCCGGCGCCGAATATCTGTACCGGTTGATTGTGGAGCTGTTGGGCAGGGACAAGGTGTACGGAATCGAATATCCATCCTATGATAAAATTGAACAGATCTACCGGGCAGCCCAGGTGGAGTATGAACTGCTTCCCCTGTCTGCAGAGGGGATTGACAGCAGCGCCCTTGCGGCTGCCAGGGCGGATGTACTGCATACAACACCCTATCGGAGCTTTCCCAGCGGAGTAACCGCATCCGCCTCCAAACGATATGAGTACATTCATTGGTCCAGACAGGCGAAGCGATTTATTGTGGAATCCGACTATGGTTCTGAGTTTGCAGTATCCTCCCAGCCTATGGAGACTTTATTTGTGCTTTCGGATTTGGATAATGTGATTTATCTGAACACCTTTTCCCGGACCATTTCTCCCGCCATACGAATCGGGTATATGGTGCTTCCCAGGCAGCTTGTCAAGCCCTTTCAGGAGAAGCTGGGTTTTTACTCCTGTACAGTTCCCACCTTTGACCAGCTTGTGCTTACGGAGCTTATCCATAACGGGGATTTTGAACGGCACATCAATCGTGTCAGACGCAGCAAGCGCAAGGAGCTGCTTCCCCGGTAAGAGCAACGCAAAGATACTTTCGACAGGCGAAGACCGTCTATCAATAGTATTTTATTCGCTTTGCGAGGCTGAAACGGCTGACGGAGCAGCCGTAAATGCGGGTACATTTTTTCAGAAATCCGCATTATATTTTTTAAAATTGCACCCTCAACTGCGTTGATGTGCGTTGGTGGTGACTTTTTTAGAAACCTCACAAACATCGTCACGACTACTTGAAAGATTTCATTTATTGCAGGATAATAATTGAAACAGATAAAGAGGAGAAGTTGTATGGAGTTTCAATTAAATGAATATCATAGAGATTTGACAACTGAAGAATTGATTAATGATTTGATACGGGTATCACAGATGCTGCACAAATCATATATCTCAAGAAGTGAATATGAAGTAAATGGAAAATATTCCGCAACGCCATTTTTATGCAGGTTCGGATCATGGATTAATACGTTGTCTGCCGCCGGATTAGAAACGCAGCGCACTAAAACAGATTTTACAAGAATATCAGATCATTCCCTCATTGAAGATATGAAAAGAGTATCAAAAATTCTAAGGAAAGAATCCATATCAACTAAAGATTATTCGGAAAATGGAAAATATAAGGTGCAAACGATATTATCAAGATTTGGTTCATGGAATGACGCATTAAACATTGCTGAATTACAGCCGACAGGATATAAAGAGATTACAGATATTGATCTTTTTGAAGAAATAGAAAAATGTGGGTAAATAAGGGCTCACAGCCGACCTCAACCGATATTAGAAACGGAATCTCAGAATATAGTCTTAACACGTATATGCGCAGATTTGGAGGTTGGAGAAATGCACTTAAAGCTTTCCTCGACTATATAAATGAAGATTATGTATTTGTAGAAAAACCACCGAAGCATAAGAAAATCGAGTTTCAAACTCCCCAAACAGATAAAAGCGATTCTAAACATTTAACCCCACGAGATCCAAATTTACGATTAAAATTTCTTGTGATGAAACGCGATAATTTCAAGTGTTGCATGTGCGGCCGTTCTCCATCGACAACTATTGGTTTGGAATTACATATAGATCATATTATTCCATGGTCAATGGGAGGAGAGACAGTAATTGATAACCTGCAAACCTTATGCAGTGACTGTAATTTAGGTAAGAGCAATTTATCAGAAATAGAATGAGTGAAAAGTGACTGCCAACCTCTGCTCCAACAGAGGTCATGCTTGGAAGTCCTTTGCAGCGATAGCCCTTGTTGCAGTATGTAAAATGCTTGAATTCCAAATGAGCGCACTCGTGTTGAAGCAGCTCTCTGCATTTGAGCTGAAAGCGTGGCTGGGAGTAACTTTGTTTGCGTCATATTTCACTGATATTCTTTTTGGTGCTGAACCCAGTGCTTTGAAGATAATCTGCATAATCGCAACAGCTATAGGGCTTGTGTTTATTGCAAGTTTGTCAAATGACGGCAAAGTAAACTATAAGCAGATAATCATTCTCCTAATATTGTATCTCGTTTCAAAATTCGCTTACGGACTTGTTATCAAGGGCTTTACGCCTTATGTATCGTCAACTATGCAGCTTTTGCCGGCAATGATAATCTTATCGCTGTTACTGCTTCCAAAGGTTTCAGTCGGAGAGCTGATAAAAAAGAACCGCAGCGGTGTTATAAAAGTAGTCCTTGCCCGTATTCCGAATACGATTGGTATGCTGTTTGAAAACGCAGTTATATCCATAAGCCTTGCAAATTACTCGTTCATTCAGCTAATGGTTCTTGTTACTCTTTTCGCTATTGGCTTGATAAAAAGAGAAAAACGTTCGGTGCTGAACATGGTCGGCAGTATAGTGTGTATTATTGGAGTAGTGGCATTTCAATTGGTATGAATATGATAAGCCTGTAAAACTATTCCGTACAACCGCACCGATTTTGTAGTGCGAGTCTGACTGCCGAACCGTGTAAATTCCAATAATTCTCACAAAGAAAAGCGGAGGTAAAGGCATGAAAGAACACACGGATTAAGCGAGAAGAAAAGGGAACTGGTCAAGCTGCTGATGGCGGACTGCCAGAACACGGGAGATAATCAGGCAAAGCTGAAGCGATTGTTTGCCGGAATGATTGGACAGATCCGCTTGTTTCTCAAGCCTTTGTTTGATTGGACGATTTAACGTTTAAACGAAATGTTTTGGGATGCCACAAAACGAGCTATCTGATTCCCCCAAAAAAATCAGATAGCGCTTTATTTATTCCTACACAAGAGGATTAAATAAACTTTTGTTTCTTATTGACAATAATGAAAGGAATATGCTATACTAAGGATAAGAAAAATATTCCACGGCTGCGAGAGTTCTCGTGAGGAGTATGACCAGTGGAGATATGGGTATTCGAAGTCTGAGACGGAACGGAATGAGGAAACATTAAAAAAATGAAAGAGGATAATAATGAATAAGTGCAGATGCCATCATACTCCAAAGGAAGGTTGTTTCCAAATCGGTATAGAGTATGAGTATTCCTATATCATTGATGGTATCTATGTGGTAGATGATAATGGTGACAAGTTCAGTTTCAATGATTATACCTTTCTATGGTACTTTACAAAACTGTAAAAAAGAGCTATCCGATTCAAAATAATCAGATAGCTCTTTATTCATTCAGCAATTAGAAAATGTTGCCAAATCGTTGCCAATCGGCAATGTTACAAGCAGAAAAATGCGGTATTACGCCGTTTCTGAGGTCTTGTTTTTATATGTACCCTCTTGCGGTTCCCGGAATCTCCTTTGCTTTCGCTCGGACATTCCGACCGCTGCGCAATAAACGCCTCGCTGCATCTGCCTCTGGCAGCGCTTCGGCGTTTATTCCCACTCGCCAAACGAAAGACTGAACTAAACAATTTTGTTTAGACGATTTGATACGATTTGATTTAAAATGATAGGAATTATCCAAAGTCTATAAGCTATACAGACTTATGCTATCAAATTTCTATCGGGGGTTTGCTATCACAGCTCAAATGGTTTGAGTCACAATATCCCTGCTTTTATATTGTAGCACAGATTATCACAAAATGCAAGCATAATATCAACTTGTCCTGCCAATCACCGTATCTCGGAAATAACTCCCTTCTCCATCTCACAAGCAGAATCGCACAGCGCAGAAATATCCTCACTATTATGAGAAGCGATAAGAATAGTCTTCTGAAACATATGGCGCACCTTGTCCAGGCGGCTGTTTGGACGGCGGGGCTGGATGACTGGCTTGCCGACAGCGGCCTGATACCCTTTCAG